>JBKHVJ010000459.1:0-6621 GCA_046570145.1 Alphaproteobacteria bacterium | reverse complement strand
AGCTCTTTAGCCCATCTCCCGCTACGCTTTGATTGGGAGTTCGCTTCATCGGCGGGGGCACGAAAAGCTCGTGCGCTTCCCAATCCGACTCGTTCTCCTTCATCTCCGCCGTGAACGCATCCAGCGCCGTGCCAGCGAGGTGCTTGCGGAACGCGCTGTCATCAATTGGTGTGGCAACCTTTCGCCAGAACTGACTTGCCTCCTGCGACGAATAGAACTTGCCATTCGTGACGACATCGCGGGCTTCGTCGAACGCTTTGCGATCATCGAAATAAGTGCGAAGGTGGGTCTCGTAGTATCCGGTCGTTCGGTCAACAGAAATTAGAGAATAGCCGATGTATGCCTGTGTGCGTTGGGTAAATACGGCGCCGGCTTGGTCTGAAAAGAGCTGCCCTCGAAAACCAACTGAATTCCGTGACTCCGGATCATGCATGTGCCCGTATAGGTGAACGTGCGCGTTTTCCTCAATGGATCGACGAAGTATGCGGGCTGCTGACTCGCTGAGCATATTGAAGGGATGATGGGTCACATAGACCCTGTATGACCCTTGAGTAAGTGCACGAGCGGCATCGAGCAAGGCATACTCGGGCACGGCAAGAAGCCCCTCGTCGGGTGGAAACTCCTTATGCCCGCCAACCGACAGCATTGCTGTGTTCAGCACGACTATGTCGATATTCAGCGCAGCGATCCAATAAACTGAAGCGAACTGGTTACGGTGGCGAAGCGATCCATCGCTGAGGTACCGTTCAAGCTCAAAGTACGCTTCAAATTTCTTTTGTGCAATTTCCTCGAAGGCGTTTCCATCGAACAAGCTGTTCATAGCGTTTGCATCGCCGGCGGCGGCGCGCCACTCTTGATGTTCGGCTTTCGAGGCGGTTACAGCGGCTTGAGAAAGGTCGTGATTACCTGGCGCTATAAACATTCTTTCATCGCTGCAACCGGTAGCTTCAGCGACCCGAGCAAGTAAGAAATCGTATGCGCCAGCATGGCTGTCGACACCACCCCAGTTTACCAAATCACCGGAGAATATTACTAGGTCGGGGCGACGATGCCCAATGCAAAGTTGCTCGAGATCGTCAATGAGAGCATCGATTACGACCTGTTGATCTCGGCTCTTTCGTTTTGTGAAATGGAAATCGCTGATGTGAAGGATTGAAAGAAGTGAAGTGTGCATTGGAGCTCCAGTTGGCGATCTCTCTGTTTTTACGAGTATCGCTTTAAAAGAACAGCTTGATGTGATTACGCATGGTGACGAGAGCCTGCGGTGGCGCGTGACTACATAGTTGCTACTCGAAATCCTTCCGGACCGAAAACGCCTCCAGGCAATCTGCGGAGCTACCGGCCAGAGTTGTGAAGTGAAGCAGGGTCTCCCGCGGACGGATGTCGTGGCGGAAGGCGGTATTGTCGTTGCGGTGCTGGGCACGAATTAGGAGGGTTGGAACCACGCGCTTGCGGCCATTGCCCTGCATCGCATTCGGGTCGGTAGACATCGTCGTTAAGGTCCTGGTCCATCGTGTCGACAGGAAGAGAGTGGGGAAGTAAAAATTAAGCTTTCCTTAAGAGTAACGTCCGCGACAACTTCGCGCATCCATATGTATGTAACAGACGTATTTAGACAGGAAGAGGAACGTCCCGGAAGGCGCCGAGCAAGGTGATCCATTTAGCCGCCTTTATTCACCAGGGTAACGAGCGGTCTGGTCGCCGAGCGGAGGTGTTCAGCGTAGGGTTGTATTGGCGCACGCCGTCCGCCGCCGCGCTGATGGCGGCGTGACGCGGGCGGAGTTGGTGGTGGACGGGATCGGGTGACGGCTGGGGCCCGCTGCCCCGGTGCTCAGCAGATGAGCCGCGGCAGGCGCCCGAGGGCGAGGTGGATGATCGCCTGATCCGGGGCGCTGGTCGGCAGGTGGACCTTGATCTGGGTCTTCATCTCCACGATGCGCGCGGCGATCTTCACCAGGCGCAGCCGCAAGGTGTCAAACTGGACCGAGCGCCAGCGGGAGCGCTTCGGCATCAGCGAGCGCAGGCTCCACAGCAGCCAGTACGCCCCGGCGTGCAGGAAGAGGCGGAACTGATTGGCCGTGGCCTTGGTGCAGGAGGTGCGGTCGGCGGCGAGGTGGGATTTCCAGGCTTTTATATGATTTTCCGCCTGTCCCCTCGCGCAGTACAGGCCCGCATACAGCCAGCGTCCGGTGCCATGGCGCAGATTGGTGACGATAAAGCGCGTGTCGGTGCCCTGATCTCCCGCCTCGACGCGCGCGACGATGCGCCTCACCCGGCTCCAGGTGCTGGCGCCATCGTAGAACCCCTTGAAGCGGCGCACCTTGTCGGCTCCGGGCGTAGCCTGGAAGCGGGCGGCGGTGCTGGCCTCCAGGGTGGTCACATGACGATGCAGCGTGCGGCTGGTCGGCAGACCGAGCACGTAGTCGATGCCCGCGGCCTCACACCAGTCCAGCACCTCCGGGCAGGCGTAATGGCCGTCACCACGGAGCAGGATCTCGGTGTGCGGCCAGTTCGCCCGGATGGCGCGGAGCAGGCGGCGCAGAAAAGCCCGGATCTCGGTCCCCTTGGGCCGCTTGGCCGGGCGCAGCACGGCGGTGACGAAGCGGCCGTCGCCGTCGAAGACGACGATGGGCTGGAAGCCGTACTCGTCGTAATGGGCGTTGAACAGGCGCAACTGCTGGCCGCCATGCACCGCATCGAAGGTGTCGTCCACGTCCAAAACGATGCGCTTGGGCACCTGGCGGAAGGAGGCGCAGTAGAGATCGACCATGGCCCGGCCCATGCGCAGCAAGGCGCGGGTATCCGGCAGGTTTTCCAGGCGCGAGATGGTGGCTTGTGAGCACAGGTCGCGTTCGGACGGCAGGCGCTCCAGGGCCATCTTGAACAGCGGATCGGAGCGCAGGCTGTCGGCGTCGTTGGCGTCCTCGTAGCCTGCGGCGATCGCCAGCAGACGGAAGCCAATGATGTCGGCCACCGAGTGTACCGTGCGTGTGGGATCGCGCGGGTCTTTGAGGCAGGCGGCCAGCCGTTCAGCCACGCGGAGCCGCCCTTCCACCTCGCGCAGCACCAGCAGTCCGCCATCGGAGGACAGGCGCCCTCCATCAAAGCGCCCGATCACCGGCTTTCCAGCAACGGGTGACAGCCCGGGCAGTGGCAGCGTAGGATCAACCATGGCGGGTGGGCGCTCCGAAAACGGCGGGGATTGGCTTCAGCACCCAAATCCTACGGCCGCTCAACGGATGCCGCTACACCCGCCAACCCTCATGAATTTTTCCGGTTAGCTGCGTGGGTCCAGGGTAAGCGGTGTTTTCAGGCCACGGTAGTTTCGGCCTGCTGGGCATAGCTCCAGGGCAGCAGCTCATCGAGCCTGGTGATCGGATGCCCGCTGGCGAGTTTGGTCAGGACATCGGCGAACCAGGCCTGCGGATCGACACCGCTGAGCTTGCAGGTTTCCACCAGCGACGCGATGGTCGCCCAGTGCTCGCCGCCACCGTCGCTGCCGGCGAACAGAGCATTCTTGCGCGTGAGGGCGAGCGGGCGGATGCTGCGCTCCACGCTGTTGCTGTCGATCTCCACCCGGCCGTCGTCGAGGAACAGCGTCAGCCCTTCCCAGCGGCTGAGCGCGTAGCGGATCGCCTCGGCCAATGTCGATTTGCGCGACACCGTCGCCAACTGCTTTTCCAGCCACGCCTTCAGTTCGGTAATCAGCAGCGTCGAGCGGGCCTGGCGCTCCCGGCGGCGCGCCTCGGGGGCATGGCCACGGATCTCCGCTTCCACCGCGTACAGCTGGGCGATGCGCCGCAAGGCTTCGCTGGCGATCGGCGCCGAGCCGCCGGTCTGAAGATCATAGAAGCCCCGGCGGACGTGCGCCCAGCAGAAGGCGAGGCGCACGGCTCCGCCCTCGGCCAGCTTCCGGTATCCAGCATAGCCGTCGACCTGGAGCACGCCGGTGAACCCCTGCAGATGCCTCACGGGGCGTTCCGCCTTGCGATCGGGAGCATAGACGTAGGCCACCGCCGGCGGCTCCGGTCCGTTCCAGGGGCGATCGTCGCGCGCGTAGGCCCAGAGCTGGCCAGTCTTCGTGCTGCCCCGTCCGGGGTCGAGCACCGGCGCCGTCGTCTCGTCGGCGAACAGCTTGCCCGACGCCCTCAGGCTGGCCAGCAATCGTTCATGAAGAGGCCGCAGATACCACGCCGCCCGTCCGACCCAGTCGGCTAGAGCGGATTCCGATCATTCTGGTTCGTAACCAGCGGCAGTGAAGAAGGCACGGCTGTCGCTCGGCGTCACACTGTCGATGGCATCGCGGATTGCCTCCCATAGCTCGGGGAGCGTCCTTGCGGCGGCTTTCCTGAGGTGCGTCTTGATCTTGGAGAAGGCCATCTCGATGGGGTTGAAGTCAGGGCTGTAGGGCGGGAGTAGCTTCAGGACGGCGCCTGTCCGCTCGATCGCTGCCCGCACGGCCGGAAGCTTATGGGCGGGCAAGTTGTCCATCACGACGACGTCTCCGTGGCTCAGTGTCGGCCCCAGGACCCGCTCGACATAAGCGAGGAAGGCGGCACCGCCCATGGCGCCGTCGAGCGTCATCGGGGCGGTTATGCCTGACAACCGGAGAGCACCGACGAAGGTTGTCGTCTTCCAGTGCCCATGGGGAACCGCAGCGCGGCAGCGCTCGCCACGTGGTGCGCGGCCGTACATGCGGGCCATCTTGGTGGAGGTGCCGCATTCATCGATGAACACCAGCCGCTCCGGGTCCAGGTCCGGCTGAGCGTCGAACCAAGCCTGACGGCTGGCGGCTATGTCCGCTCGATCCTGTTCGGCAGCGTGCGCCGTCTTTTTTTCCGCGTCACGCCGTGACGCTGGAAGAACCGGCACACGACGCTGGGCAGCGGCCGATATCCCATCGCCTCGTCCAGGCGCCCAGCCACCTCCGCCAAGGTCAGGTCGGGCTTCTCTTCGATCCAATCCAAAATGAGGTCCCGGTGCTCGTCGATCCGATGCGAGCGGACATTGCCACCGCGCTTATCCGGGGTCAAATCGCCGCGTGTCCGCGCACGGGCAACCCAGCGGATCGCCGAGGAAACCCCGACCTCGAAGCGCGCAGCTGCCGCACGGCAAGACGCTCCAGCCGCAACCGCCTCCACCACGCGCCGACGAAGGTCGACAGACAGTGCTTTCCCCATCCGAACCGGCCTCCTTCAACCAGTCCGAACCTTGAATCATAAATGCCAGCTCGTGGGAATCCCCCGATTCAGATGCCGATCAATCCGCTCTAGGGTGGAGCGGTCGAGATCGACACCCTGGCGCGCGTAGATCTGAGCCTGACGGTAGAGCGGCAGGTGATCGGCGTACTTGGACACCAGCACGTGGGCGATCAGCGCCTCGGTGGGGATGCCGGCGTCCACGATGCGCGCCGGCGCCGCGGCCTGCACGACGCCCTCCTCGCACTGGCGGCAGGCGTATTTCGGCCGGCGGGTCACCAACACCCGGAAGCGGGCCGGGATGAGGTCGAGACGTTGCGAGACATCCTCGCCGATGGGATGCAGCGTGCCGCCGCAACATGGGCAGGTCTTGTCGGCGACATCGATGAGGATCTCCTCGCGCGGCAGATCGGCTGGCAGGTTGCCGCGGTTCACCCGACGCCGTGGCGGCGAAGGGGCCGGCTTGGTCGCCGCGGAGCCGGCGGGCTCGGCCTCCTTGGCGGCCAGCGTCTGCTCCAGGTCCTCGAGGGCCAAGGCCAGCTGGTCCGGATCAAGGCGCTCGGCCCGGCGGCCGAAGCGATGGCGCTGCAATTCCCGGATGATCTGGCGCAGCCGGGCGATCTCCTCCTCGGCCGAGGAGCGGGCCGCCGTCAACTCCGCGGCATGCCGGAGCCGTTCGGCCAACAGCAGGGCACGCAGTTCGTCAGGATCGCTGGGAAGGGTTTCAAGCGCGGTCGTCACGTCCACCAGTATAGCGGCGGCTTGCGCAGTCCTCGCCTGCGAAGCGGTTGGCCGAGTCGCTGTGTCGCAGCTCAGCCGGCGGACGTCGGCCGCGGCACCCGCACGCCCCGCATCCGGGTCCAGTCCAGACCCTCGACGAGCGCTGAGAGCTGAGCCGGGGTCAGCCGGATCACGCCGTCGCGGATCGCTGGCCAGCGGAACTGGCCGGCCTCCAATCTCTTCGCGATGAGAACCAATCCGGTGCCGTCCCAGTGCAAGAGTTTCACCCGGTCGGCTCGCTTGGAGCGGAAGACGTAGACGACCCCGCTGAAGGGATCCGCCCCCAGTTGCTGCTGCACCAGGGCGGCCAAACCATCCATACCCTTGCGGAAATCGACCGGCTTGGCGGCGACAAGAACCCGCACCGCGCCCTCGATGCCGATCACCGCGACGCCCTCACCGCGCGCAGCACCGCCTTGACGGTGGCGCTGTCCATGCCGGCCGGCACGCGCACCACCGTATCGCCGATCTGCACTTCGATGGCCGGGAGTCCCTTCGGCGCGGCCGGGGGCGGCGTGGTGTCCAGCACCACCGGCGCAAACACCAACCCCTCTTCCTGGAAGCGGTTGGCGGCACGCGCTTCCCGGCGCCAGCCGAACACCTGCTGGGGCCGCAATCCGTGACGCCGGGCCACTTCGGAGAC
>JBKHVJ010000458.1:0-13407 GCA_046570145.1 Alphaproteobacteria bacterium | reverse complement strand
GCTGGCCTCGCGCACCGCACGCACGGCGGTGATGCCGGACCAGCCGTCTCGCAGCCGGTAATCGGACAGGATCACGTCCGGGACCGGATGGCCCGGCAGCTTCGCCAGGACGGTTTCCACATCCTCGGCGGCCAGCACCCGGAAGCCCCAGGTGTCCAGCATGATCTCCATCCCGGCCAGAATGATCGACTCGTCGTCGATGACGACGGCGAAACGGTCCGGTGTTGCGTCCATGTCCATTTAAGATAGCAGACCGCAGAGGTTACAACGAAGAAACAGTATTGGTGCGATTTTGGCGCGTGCAAGCCCCCGACCTGCTATTTCCCATAGCGACGGCCCTAACCTTACACCGCACCCACCGCACACCCGGCCACGGCAGCGTGCTTGCCGCCTCGACGGCAGCCCGATACCTTCGCGCTGATTGCCTGTTCAGTCATCTCCATAGCACAGCGGGAACGCCGCCGTCATGCCCACTGCTTCCACCGGTCCCACTCTTCCCGACTCCGGCTTCACCGACATTCGCAAGGACGGGTGGCTCGCCCGCCGTGTGCCGGCCGGCTTGCGCCCCTATGTCACGCTGGCGCGGCTGGATCGTCCGATCGGGACATGGCTGCTGCTGTTCCCCTGCTGGTGGAGCGTGGCATTGGCGATGCCGCAGCCTTTCCGCGACTGGCCGTCGCTGCTCTGGCTGATGGCGCTGTTCGGGATCGGCGCGGTGCTGATGCGCGGCGCCGGCTGCACCGTCAACGACATCCTCGACCGCAAGTTCGATGCGATGGTGGAGCGCACCCGCTCCCGCCCGATTCCGTCGGGGCAGGTGTCGGTGCGTCAGGCGCTGGTCTTCCTGGTGCTCCAGTTGCTGGTGTCGCTGCTGGTGCTGCTGCAACTGGGGATAACGGCCATCGGGCTGGGCGTGCTGTCCCTGGCGCTGGTCTTCACCTATCCGCTGATGAAGCGCATCACCTGGTGGCCGCAGGCCTTCCTCGGGCTGACCTTCAACTGGGGTGCCCTGATGGGCTGGGCCGCGGTGCAGAACGACGTGGGCTGGCCGGCGCTGGCGCTCTATGTGACGGGCATCGCCTGGACGCTGGGGTACGACACCATCTACGCGCACCAGGACAAGGAGGACGACGCCCGGATCGGCGTGAAGTCCACCGCGCTGCGCCTGGGCGACCAAAGCAAGATCTGGATCTACGGATTCTACACCCTGACCTATGTCGGCATCGGCATCGCCGGCCGTCTGGCCGGCCTGGGCGGCCTGTTCCTGCCGGTGCTGTCGCTGGCGGCGCTGCAACTGGCCTGGCAGGTCGCGACATGGCGGCCGGACGATCAGGGCGACTGCCTCGACAAGTTCAAGTCCAACCGCTGGTTCGGCTGGCTGGTTCTGGCGGCGATCCTGGCGGGGAAGATTTAGGACGGGGGCAATCGAAGCCGACGCTCCCACATCCGCACAAACAAAAAGGGCGGAGCAAAGCCCCGCCCTTCCTGAAAACCTGAAGCCGCTTGCTCAGCGCTCGCTTGTATCGGCCAACTGGGCGACGGCGTTGCCGGAGCCGGGCTTGCGGCCGGGGGCGACGGTGCGGCGGCTGCCGGGAGCCGCGACCTCGGCAACCTGGGCCGGAGCGGCATGCGAGGCACCCGGCTTGCGGACCGGGAGCACCGCGACGTCCATGCGCTGCGGCTTGGCGTGAGAGGCGACGGCGGTAGTCGCCAGGCTCTGCGGCTTGCGGCCGGGAACCGAGACGCTGTGGCCCTTCTGCGGGTGCAGCGACGCTTCCATCAGGCGCGGGCCGCTGGCCTTGCCGCGGCCGCGCGGGCTGCTGCTGAAGCCCTGGTCCATGCCGCGGTCGCCGGCATCCAGCATCCGGCCGCTACGCGGGGCCTCTTCGCCCTCCGGCATGATGAAGCCGTAGGCGGCGTAGACGCGCAGGCCCATCTGGTCGGTCGGCTCGTGCCAGACGCGGACGGCGGACCAGTCGTTGTTGCTGGAAACGTCGACCACCCGCATGCCGCGGCGCAGCCCGTCGCCATCCAGCCAGCTGTGGTCGACCTCGATGGTGCGGCGGTCGATCACCGCGCTGACCAGCGAGACGTGGCCGCGGCGCATGTGGCCTGTGCGCTTGAAGACGAGGACGGAGCCGATGGCGGGGCGATGATCGCGGTCATACTGGCCGGCGGCATGGTCCCACCAGGTCCAGGCGTCGCCGCGGATCGTGAAATCGGAGATGGAGCGGACGGTGCGGACGCAATCGCCGTCTTGTGCGGCAGCCGTCGACACGGTAATGGGGCTGAGCGCGATCAAAGCCGCAAACGAAAGGCCGATGGCGGTTCCCCTCTGCCGCATGATTCCCCCAGTCCCTCTGTTTTCCCCTGGCTAGAACGGGTAACACGGGTTCGCAGCTGTGTCTACACCGTTTGAATTATGTAACATTCATAAGCCACGGTCTTTCATCCCCCCAACAGCGGAGTCCCTTGGGAAGCCTCGTATGAACAACGCATCTCCGCAAGATTTCGTCCGCGACAACACGACGCTGACGACCACGCCGCTGTTGCCGGAAATCCAGCTTCATCTTGCCACCGAGGTGACGCCCCTCTGGCAAGCGACCGAAGAGACCTTGGCCGCCACGAATTTGCCACCGCCGTACTGGGCTTTCGCTTGGCCGGGCGGGCAAGCTGTGGCTCGGCTGCTGCTCGACCGGCCGGAGCTGGTCGCCGGCAGGTCGGTGCTCGATTTTGCCGCAGGCACCGGACTGGTCGGCATCGCCGCGATGAAGGCCGGGGCGGCGCGGGTCCAGTGCTGCGACATCGACCGCTTCTCGCTGGCCGCCATCGCGCTGAATGCCGAGGCCAACGGGGTGGAGGTCAAGGCGGTCAGCGCCGATCTGGTCGGCCGGCCCCTGCCGGGGATCGATGTCGTGCTGGCCGGCGACGTCTGTTACGAGAAGCCGATGGCGGAGCAGGTGACGGCATGGCTGCGCGAGATCGCGGCGACCGGAACGCTGGTCCTGCTGGGCGATCCCGGCCGCGCCTACTTTCCCGCCGAAGGTGTCGAGAAGGTGGCGAGCTACACCGTCCCGACCTCGCTGGAGCTGGAGGACCGCGAGGCGCGCGAAACGGCGATCTGGCGACTGCTGCCTAACGGTTGAGGCGCGAGACGGCCAGCCGCAGGTCGGCGAGGAAGGTCGGCTGCTCCACCAGCTGGCCGCGCAACAGGTAGCTGGGGTGGAAGGTCGGCACCACCTCCACCCCCTCCAGCAGCCGGCAGGGCAGCAGCTTGCCGCGCAGCTGCAGGATGCCGTTCTCCCCCGTCAGTGCCCAAGTCGGTGTCCGGCCCAGCGCCACGATCACCGACGGGCGGTACTCGGCCAGCGTGGCGCGGAGATGCTCGATCTCGCCGGCAAATTCGGCGAGCAGCCGGTCCGACGTGCCGAAGGCGCCCCAGCTTTCGTCGATCTCCCGCCCCTCCTTGCGGGCACGGGCGCGCGAGGCGAAGAAATGCCCCACCTTGTTGCCCGGCGGCTGATAGCGGAAGACGTTGGCGACCAGGCATTCCGCCCGCTCGATCCCGACCGCGGCGAGCGATTCGTCCAGCAGCTTGCCGCTGCGCCCGACGAAGGGTGTGCCCTGCCGGGCCTCCTCCGCCCCCGGCGCCTCGCCGACGATGGCGAGCCGCGGCCCGTCCACCGGCTTGGTCGGGTATTGGTAATCGGCAAAGGGCATGTCGGTGCGCAGGTCGGTCATCGGGTCGCTTCCAAAAATCCATCGAATCCGCTCGGGCCACGGGACGCAGCCGAGGGCGCAGTCGGGGCACCGGGCTTGCCGAAGCGCCTGCCCGATCCCAAGCTTGTAGACGGTAAGGTTCCAGTCCAGACCGCCCAACCTACAAACAAGCCCCACCTGCAAACAAGGGAGAGACCGGGATGACACCGCAAGCACCGGCGACACAGGATCTGGCCGGCAAGACCTGCGAGCCCTGCCGCGGCGGGATACCGCCGATGGACCGCGCGATGGCCGCCTCCTATCTGGTGCAGGTGCCGGGCTGGGTCCTGAAGGACGACCCCGACCGCATCGAGCGCGACTTCAAGTTCCCCGACTTCGCCCAGGCCCAGGCCTTCGCCAATCAGGTGGGCAACCTGTGCGAGGCCGAGGGCCACCATGCCGACATCCATTTCGGCTGGGGCCACTGCCGGGTCGCCTTCTGGACCCACAAAATCAGGGGCCTGCACGAGAACGACTTCATCATGGCCGCCAAGGTCAACGGCATCGCCGACGCGCCCTATGTGCCGGCCTCGGTGGGCACACCGCCGCCGCCTTATGTTCAGGGGGCTTGAGGGGGAAGCTTTAGGATTGGTGAGGTTAGGTGGGGGCAACGTCAGCCGAAACCTACCCCCACAACTCCGCCACCGGCGGCTGGACCACCGCGCCGTCATAGTGCAGCCCCGGCTCGCGGTCGCGGGCGAGCAGCAGCGGACCGTCCAGGTCGACGTAGCGCGCGCCCTGCCCCACCAGCATCGCCGGCGCCATGGCCAGCGACGTCGCGACCATGCAGCCGACCATCACCTCGAAGCCCATGGCGTGGGCGGCGCGGGTCGTCGCCAGCGCTTCCGTCAGGCCACCGGTCTTGTCCAGCTTGACGTTCACCACTTGATAGAGCCCGCGCAGCTTCTCAAGCGACTCCAGCCCGTGGCAGGATTCGTCGGCGCCCAGCGGCACCGGACAGGCGACTCCGCGCAGGGCATCGTCCTGGCCGGCGGGCAGCGGCTGCTCGATCATCTCGACGCCGAGGCCGGCCAGCACCGGGGCGAAGCGGTGCAGCTGGTCCAGCGTCCAGCCTTCGTTGGCGTCCACCACCAGCCGGGCACCGGGCGCGGCGGCACGGACGGCGCGGACCCGGTCGAGGTCGCCCTCCCCCGTCAGCTTCATCTTCAGAAGCGGATGGCGCGGCGCCCGCTCCCGCGCCGCCGCGGCCATCGCCTCCGGTTCGTCGACGCTCAGCGTGTAGCAGGTGACCAGCGGCCCCGGCGGCTCGGACAGCCCGGCGAGCTTCCAGGCCGGGACGCCGCTGCGCTTGGCCTCCAGGTCCCATAGGGCGCAGTCCAGCGCGTTGCGGGCGGCCCCCGGCGGCATCGACCGGGACAGCGCCACACGGTCGAGCCCACCGGCGACCGCGCCGGCCATCGCCTCCAGCGCGGCGGCGACGCCGTCCACGCTCTCGCCGTAGCGGGCGTAGGGCACGCATTCGCCGCGGCCGCGATGCGGGCCGTCGGTCACCTCCGCCACCACCACCGCGGCTTCGGTCTTGGCCCCGCGCGAGATGCGGAAGGATCCGCGGATCGGGAAGCTCTCCCGGCGGACGGTCAGCTGTTGGGCGGACATGATCGCGAACCCCGAAACGGAACAGGGCCGGGAGTGTATCCCGGCCCTGGCCGTGAATGCGACAGTGAAGGCTACCCCCGTTTCACCGCTCCTGGATGATCACGCCATACCAGCCAAGCCCCTTGTAGGTCTCGTAGCCGGGGGTCAGGGCATAGCCGACGATGCGGTTCCTGTCGTCGCTGTAGTGGCCCATGGAGCCGGCATTGCGGCGCAGCGGCACCGTCTCGGTCAGCAGGCCGCGACCGTCGGAGGAGGCGATCACCCGATGGCGGGCGTCGAGCAGCAGGCAACGCGACTTCTCGCGCTCCCCGGCCTCCAGCCGCACCCCCTCGACCACGGCTGCGGCCTGGGGTTCCCAATCGAAGAAGATGCCGAGCACGCCGATGGGCTCGCCGTCCGACTCGCCGTCGCGGCGGATGGCGGTGGCATAGGTTGCGACGACGCGATCGTCCAGGCTGCGGTTGCGGGCGACATCGCCGACCGTGAACTCGCTGCCATTGCGGGTGGCAAGGGCCTGCCGGAACCAGGGTTCGTCCGACACGTTGGCACCGCGGGCGGCGGGGTAGCGGTCGGGCCGGCCATTGGCGATGACGGTGCCGTTGCGGTCGGCGATCCAAAGGTCGAGATAGACGGTGTAGGACTCCAGGATCACGCCCAGCCGGCGCGAGGCATGGCGGCGCGCCTCCTCGCTCGGGTCGGCGGCGCAATCGACCACCGCGCTGTCGGTCGCCCACCAGCGCACGTCGCAGGAGCGTTCGTACAGGTTTCGGTCGATGATCTCGATCATGTTCAGCGACAGGTCGGCCAGCCGCTTGCCGTGCATCTCCTGCACCATGGCGCTGCCGGTGGTGGTCAGGTGATCGACGCGGGCGACGATCTCCGACCGCAGTTCCTTGGTGATGCTGTTGACCTGGGTCGAGATCTCCGACACCTCGTTGGCGACGACGGCGAAGCCGCGTCCGGCGTCGCCAGCCCGCGCCGCCTCGATCAGGGCGTTCATCGCCAGCATCTTGGTGCGCCGGGTGATGTCCTCGATCAAGGACACCTTCTTCGACGCAACATCCAGCACGCCCCGCGACAGTTCGAACAGATCGGTGCCTGCCATGCTCATCGTCTTGTCCCCCGTCATGACCGTCCCTGTTTCCCCCTTCATCAAAAGCCGTGCCAACGGTCGCCGGATCTCCGCGGGCCACCTGCCCTTCCCGATTTCCGCGGCACTTGGCCGCGGACGACATGCAAGATCCGGATATTTCAGGAGTGTCGTTCGGTTAAGGTGCTGAAACAAAAGGCAGGCTGGCGTGCGGTTGCTCAACGCGTTGTGGCGTCGGTCGTCATACGCCCGTCATATTGCCGACTGGTAACACGATTTCTCGCCAAATACGTAATAAAAAGTCCGTAACGACCGGAAACACGCCAGATCAATTCCGCATTGCGGAATCCCGTGCACATCCTGTGCACATTCGCCGGGCAGTTGATGCGATGCATGTCAACACGCCGGGGAAAACGCCGTCAGGCGACGCGATGCATCTCGTCGAGGAAACGCTGGACCTCGCGGGTCAGCCGGTCGGCCTCGGCCGCCATGCGTTCGGACGCGGCGAACACCTCGTGCGCGGTGCCGCTGGTGCGGCCGGCGGCATCTGTGACCTCGCGGATGTCGTCGGACACGGCGCGGGTGCCGGCGGCGGCCTGCTCCATGTTGACGACGATCTCGCGCACGGCGGAGCCCTGCTGCTCGATCCCGGCGCTGATGCCGGCGGCGATCCGGTTGATCGAGGTGATGGTGCGTCCGATCCCGACGATGGCGTCAACGGCGTCGTCGGTGGAGGACTGGATGCCGGCGATCTGACTCGCGATGTCGCCGGTGGCCTTTGCGGTCTGGTCTGCCAACCGCTTCACCTCCTGCGCCACGACGGCGAATCCCTTGCCGGCCTCTCCCGCCCGCGCCGCCTCGATCGTGGCGTTCAGGGCCAGGAGGTTGGTCTGGCTGGCGATGTCGTTGATCAGGGTGATGACGTCGCCGACCGTGCGCGCCGCACCCGACAGCGTGGCGACCAGAGCGTTCGACCGCTCGGCCTCGCCGGCCGCGGTTTCGGCGACGCGGGCGACCTCGCCGATCTGGCGGGCGATCTCGGCGATGGAGGCGGACAGCTCCTCCGTCGCCGCGGCGACGCTGCCGACATTGCTGCCGGTCTGCGCCGCGGAGGCCGCGACCGACGAGGCCTTGCCGGTTGCCTGGGTCGCGTCCGTCTCCATGGTGCGGGCGGAGACCTCCAACTGGTGGGCGGTGTCGGCCACCTCGCTGCACACGCTCTGGATCTGGCCCTCGAAGCGCTGGGTGACGCCGGCGAAGCCCGCGACCTTCTGCGAAATGCTCTCTGTCGCCGCGTTGATGGTGCGGCTGGCGTGCAGGAAGCCGCCCTGCATGCCGCGCAGCACGATCCGCCGAAAATATTTGTGCTCCGACACCGCATGCATGGAGGCCGTCGCCTCGCGCACGAAGGCATCTGTGCGGTCGATGGCATCGTTGGTCGCGTGCATCAGTTCGCCCAGCGCCCCGCCTTCGTTGATGCCGATTACCCGCGCCTCGAAATCTCCGGCGGCAACCGCAAGGTTGACCGCGGTCAGCTGCCTCACCACGGCGGCGGCACGGCGCAGGTACAGACCGGCCCCGCCCAGCGCGGCGAGACCGGCCAAGGCCAGACCGGCGCGCAAAGCGGCTCCGCCGGCATCCAGCCACTCGACGGCCAGCAGCACCGCCAGCGCGACGACGGCCAGCGCAAGCAGCCAACCGGCCCGGGTCAGGGACGACGCATCAGAGCGAGAAGACGAATTCGTCATACCCGATTCCCTTTTGGGCCAGCAGGGCGAGGACGGCGGCGAATCCGGCCTCCATCCCCTGCTTGCGGTCGGCATGGCTGTTCTCGATGTCGAGGAGCTGGCGGTAGAGCGGGATGACCTTGTCCAGCGCCGACCGCTCCGGCACCCGGCGGGAGGAATGGTAGCCGATCACCCGCCCATCCGCGTCGAAACTGGGTGTGACATGGGCGAAGACCCAATAATGGTCACCATTGCGGGCGCGGTTGACCACATAGGCGAAGATCTCCCGCCCGGCCTCCAGCGTGTCCCACAGCAGCTTGAAGACGCAGCGCGGCATGCCTGGATGGCGCACGATGGAATGGGGTGCACCCATCAGCTCCGATTCGCTGTAGCCGGCGACCTGCTGGAACACCCGGTTCGCGTAAGTGATCCGCCCCTTCAGGTCCGTCTTTGAAACGATGACTTCATCCGGGTCGAAGAAGCGTTCCACCCCCGTCAGGGGAACGTCGCGTCGTGCCATGTGCCTTCCGGTCTCCCGCATCCCTGACCCGCCCGGACCACGCCAGCCCAGCATGGTGGTCCCGGCATGCTCCTCATCGCGGCGAAAACCGGCGGCAGGGACGGATTATGTCCGGATCGATATGCCGCGCGATGCCCCGCACCGCGGGCGCCGCAACGAATTGCACTGTAATGTGACGGAAGCTTGCAGGAAAGACCCTACCTATTGCGGCACTGAAATATTTGGGTACGGACGATAGGATCGGTCAGCCGCCTTACTCCGGCGGATAGGGAACGGTCAGCAGCCGGTCGGCCGGCGGGTTGTCCACCGTCACCACGGTGCCGTCGGGCCAGCGCACCTCCACCTGCTCCACCGCATGGAGCGGCCCCAGCCCGAAATGGGCGACCGGCTCGCCCTGGCAGAGATAGCCGGAGCCGGCGCACACCGCCCGGCGCTGGCGGCGTCCTCCGGCGGTCAGGCTGACCACCGCACCGCGGGCCGGCGCGCCGAAGGGGGTCAGCGGCTGCACGCGCAGCCAGCCATGGTTGGTCGCCTCCGGACGGAAGACCGACAGCGGCTGTGCGCTGCCCTCTGCACCGTGACTGCCCCCATGTGAGCTGCCGTGGGAACTGCCATGCGCCAGGATCAGCTCCAGACGCCCGTCCCCGTCGATGTCGGCCGCGACGGCGCCGGTGCCAAACCCCTTCGGCTCGGCGGCGTCGCCAAGCTCCAGTTCCTGCCACTGGTCATTGCGCCAGCCGAACAGGCGGTTGGGCTCGCCATGGGCATGGAAGAACAGTTCCTCATAGCCGTCATTGTCGAAATCGGCGGCGACCACGGTGAAGATGCGGCCGGGCATCGAAAAGTCGGCACCGGCCGATTCGACGAAGCCGCCGCCCATGCGCTGCTGGAAATAGCGCTGCGCCCCGTCCCATGTGCCGACCACGAGATCGAACAGCCCGTCGCCGTCGGCGTCCAGCGCCACCACCGCACGGCCGGACGGACGCGAATCGGCGATACCGCGCTCTTCCGCGATCTCCTCGAAATTGCCGTCGCCGAGGTTGCGGAACAGCTCGTTGGGACCGCCGTCGTTGACCGTCACCAAATCCATATGGTCCGAGACGATCGACAGGGCGGTGACGCCGCGTGCCGCGCCGATCGAGTCCAGCCCGGCCTCCTCCGCCCCATCCTCCAGCCGGCCGCGGCGGGTCAGCTCGTATAGGCGCAAGGGCCCACCGTCCGTCGCCACCAGGAAGCCGTAGCGGCCGTGACCCCAGCGGTCCATCGCCGCGACCGCCCCGGCCGCGGTGTGGTTGGCGGCGCCGGCATTCTCCGCCTGGGCGAACAGGTCGATCCAATGCTTGCCGAAGCAGGCGAACAGCCGGTCGGCCATGTCCTTGGAACCGGTGGCGCGGTCGCAGTTGACGACGTAAAGCTCCTCCCGCCCATCGCCGTCGATGTCGGCGGCGGCCAGCCCCAGGGCGGGACCGGCGGGATCGGCGAGCAGCGGGCCGGCGATGTCGACCAGCCGGCCGTCCACCCATTTCAGGACGAGGTTGGCGGTGCGGTAGCCGGCCACGACCAGCTCGAAGGCCCCGTCGCCGTCGATGTCCGTGACCGCAATTCCGTTCGATGGCCGCGGCGGGTTCTCGGCGATCAGCGACGAGCAATCGAGGAACATCGGCACCCTCTTGTCCCGTGGTCGGTCCGCCGCCGCCAGCCCCGATCCCTGGACCGGTCATAGGCAGGCCTTTGGAGCCATTGGCCTTTCGTGCGGCGTATCCCTGTTGATACCCCGTCCCCGTCCGTCCGTAAACCCGGACGGATGATCAGGGGCGGCCTATGTCCGATGCCGAGGCGGGCAGCGGACCGCGTGGATGGGGCCGAAAACGCAAAATCCCCCCAGCGCGGCTGCACCGGAGGGATTCTGGCAGCTCGGAAGTCCGCGGCAGATGCCGTGCCTCGGGTCAGAGGCGCTTCTTGGCACCGGCATTGCCGCTGATCGGGCGCTTGGCCGCCGCATCGTCGTTGCCGGCCGGCTTCTCCGCCGCCTTGGCAGCCGCCGCGGCCTTGGCCTGCTCGCGGGCCGGCAGCTCGATGTTGACCTCCAGCGTCGAACAATCGCCGCCGCGGTCGAGCTTCACCTCGACCTTGTTCTCGTCGATGTTCACATATTTGGCGATGACCGCCAGCAGTTCCTGCTGGAGCATCGGCAGATAGTCGGGGCCGCTGCGCCCGGCGCGCTCATGCGCCATGACGATCTGCAGACGCTCCTTGGCCTGGACGGCCGACGCGCGCGGTGCCGCGCGGAAGAAGTTGAAGATGCTCATGCGCTCCTCCGCAGGAGCCGGCTGAACAGGCCCTTCTTCTGGGGGGTGACGAAGCGATGCTCGATGTCCTCGCCCAGGAATCGGCCGACCGCGTCCGAATAGGCCAGCCCGGCGTTCGAGACCTCGTCGAGGATCACCGGCATGCCGACGTTGGAGGCGCGCAGCACCGCCTGGCTTTCCGGAATGACGCCGAGCAGCGGGATCGCCAGGATCTCCAGCACGTCGTCGACCTTCAGCATCTCGCCCTTCTCGACGCGCTCCGGATCGTAGCGGGTCAGCAGAAGCTGCTGCGTCACCGGCTCCAGCCCCTGCTCCGCCCGGCGGGAGCGCGAGTTCAGCACGCCCAGGATGCGGTCGCTGTCGCGCACCGACGAGACTTCGGGATTGGTGACGATGATCGCGTGGTCGGCGAAATAGAGCGACATCAGGGCGCCGCGCTCGATACCCGCCGGGCTGTCGCACAGGATGTAGTCGAATTCCTTCGACAGTTCGTTCAGGACCTTCTCCACCCCCTCGCGGGTCAGCGCGTCCTTGTCGCGCGTCTGCGAGGTCGGGAGGATGTAGAGGTTCTCGATCCGCTTGTCCTTGATCAACGCCTGGTTGAGCTTCGCCTCGCCATTGATGACGTTGATGAAGTCGAAGACCACCCGGCGTTCGCAACCCATCACCAGATCCAGGTTGCGCAGGCCAACGTCGAAGTCGATGACGACCGTCTTGAAGCCGCGAAGCGCCAGTCCGGTCGCGAAGGCCGCGGACGAGGTCGTCTTGCCGACACCGCCCTTGCCGGAGGTCATGACGATGATCTTGCTCAACGGAGCCTCTCCCATAATCCCAAAGTTGCCGTCACCGATACCATGGACGATCCGAAGATTTCACCCTTCGGAAAAGATCCTGTCCTCCCGCGTCTCAGCCCGTCTTCAAGAGGTCCATGCTGAGGACGCCGTCGCGCAGGAAAACCTGCACGGCTTTCTTATAAAAGTCACTGCCGATGTCTTCGCTTACGCGATAATTGCCTGCGACCGAAAGCACCTCCGCCTCCAGGCTATGGCAGAAGATGCGGGCGTTGGTGTCGCCGGAGAAACCGGCCAGCGCCCGGCCGCGCAGCGCGCCATAGACATGGATGTTGCCGTCGGCCAGCAGCTCCGCCCCCGGGGATACGGAGCTGGTGACGATCAGGTCGGTCTTCTCGGCGTAGACCCGCATGCCGGAGCGCACCGGCTCGGTCACCACCACGGTCGGGCGGTGGACGACCTCGATCAGCACCTGCGGCGCGGCGACCGGCGCCTGCTGATCCAGCTGGCGGGGATCGGGGGCCTTCACCACCTCTTCCAGCTTGGCGGCGCGGCCCGACGGCATCGGCGTCAGGCCGACATTCATCGCCGCCTCGCGCACCGCCTGCGGCCCGCCCTGGAAACCGACCGGCAGCAGGTTCAGCGCCTGCACCTGCGCCACGAAGGCGCCCAGGTCGAAGACGATGGCCTCCGGCAGGTCGTCGAAATCCAGCACGACCGGCGCGTTGTGGAAGAAGTTGGGCGCCTGACGCACCTTGACGTTCAGCTGGGTGAAGAAATTCGGCGATGTCGGAGCAAAGACCTTCAGCACCATCATGGTGAAGGAGTTGCCACGCAACTGGAACGGCACATCCCGTTCGGCGACCTGACTGGCGCTGCTCACCGTAGCCTTCCCGTTCGTTCCTGCCGTCCCGTGCCGTACGTCCGGTCCGCCATGCGTCTGGTTCCGCCCTGCGTCCGGTCCGGAGCCGACCGCCATCGCGCCCGGCACCGGCATCGAGCCAGCCAATCCGCGCCTTCTAGCCGTCCGCAGCGGTCGGATTCAAGAGTTTCCCCGCCCCCACGGGTGACAATCGAATGCCACGTCCGAACGCCGGGCCATCGCCCGGCGACGGACAAATCCCCACCTCGCCCGGCCATCGCAGATCGCGACGACCTGGACGACGACCTTGGGTCGCGGCCATCCACCTGCGCGGACAGGCCAGGGTTGCAGCATATCGTTCGATTTCCCCCGTGGCCGCACAGTGTAATGAAAGCGTCCGGCAGCGGCAAAGCCTTTCGGCCGCATCGGCCGGAAGGCCATCCGGCGGCCGATACGGCTCGGCGGAAAGGGTTACCAACCCCGCCCCTTCCGGATTTCCCGCGGCACCCACACCACATCTAGTATGAATATTTCGCGTCGGCCGCAATTTCGCCTGACGCGATGCGTTGAGACCGGTACAGTCAGGTTGCGTGGCTTCCAACGACGACGAGGTTCTCTTGCACCTTGTTTCACTTACAGAGCACCTCCCCCGTCGGCCCGCACCGGCATGTCCGGATCCGGCACGGCGCCCGGCCGCAGCGCCCGGCGAAGCACTCATCAGCGCACATCCAT
>JBKHVJ010000457.1:0-20497 GCA_046570145.1 Alphaproteobacteria bacterium | reverse complement strand
GATCACGCCGTGCTTGGCGGCGACATAGGCCGACTTGTTGACAGACGCCACCAGGCCATGCACCGACGCGATGTTGATGACCCGGCCCCAGCCGCGCGCCTTCATGCCCGGCAATGCGGCGCGGGTGCCGTGGAAGACCGCCGACAGGTTGATGGCGATCACCGCGTCCCAGCGCTCCACCGGGAAGGCGTCGACCGGCGCCACATGCTGGATGCCGGCATTGTTGACCAGCACATCCAGCCGGCCATAAGCCGCCTCGGTGGCGGCAACCATCGCCTCGATCTCCTCGGGCTTCGACATGTCGGCGCCGTTGTGGGCCACACGCACGCCGAACTCCGTCGACAGCGACTGGCACAGCTCGGCGATGTAGGCGGCGTCGCCGAAGCCGTTCAGCATCAGGTCGGCGCCCTGGCCTGCGAACTGCCGTGCGATTCCAAGGCCGATCCCGCTGGTTGACCCAGTGACGAGCGCGGCCTTCCCCTTCAGATTGGTCATTGTTCTTTACCCTTAGAGCGGCATGGGACGGAGATCCGGAGCGACGATCAGTTCACACCCGGTGTTGGCGATCACCTGCTCCACGGTGACACCGGGGGCGGTTTCCTTCAAGACGAGGCCGGCGTCGGTCGGCTCGATGACGGCGAGGTCGGTCACCACCAGGTCGACCCGGCGGACCGAGGTCAGCGGCAGCGCGCATCGCTCGACGATCTTCGGTTCGCCTTTGGCGCTGTGCTGCATGGCGACGATCACCCGGCGGGCGCCGGTGACCAGATCCATCGCCCCGCCCATGCCCGGCACCATCTTGCCCGGCACCATCCAGTTGGCGAGACGTCCTTCACGGTCCACCTGCAGTCCGCCGAGCACGGTGACGTCCAGATGGCCGCCGCGGATCAGCCCGAAGGAGAAGGCGCTGTCGAAGGACGCCGCCCCCGGCAGGGCCGAGATGGGCGAACCGCCGGCATCGGTCAGGTCGTGGTTCTCCGCCCCGGTGATCGGGCCGGACATGCCGACGATGCCGTTCTCCGACTGGAAGAACACATGGCGTCCGGCGGGGACATAGCGGGCGACCAGGGTCGGCAGGCCGATGCCCAGGTTGACGAGGTCGCCGTCCATCAGCTCCAGCGCGACGCGCTTGGCGATCAGGGTCTTTTCATCCATGGCTCGATACTCCCCGATCAGCGCGGCGTTGCGGTGACGATGTGGTCGACCAGAACCGACGGCGTCATCACCGCGTCGGGCGGGATACAGCCGACCGGCAGGATGTCCTCGGCCTCGGCGATCACGGTGGCGCCGGCCATCGCCATCAGCGGGTTGAAGTTGCGCGCGGTCAGCGCGTAGGTCAGGTTGCCGTACAGGTCGGCCTGCTTGGCGGCGACCAGCGCGAAGTCGGCCTTGATCGGTGTCTCCAGCAGGTAGGTGACTCCGTCGATCTCGACCGTGCGCTTGCCCTCCTCCACAATGGTGCCGACGCCGGTGGGGGTCAGGACGCCGCCCAGGCCGACGCCGCCGGCGCGGATGCGCTCGGCCAGCGTGCCCTGCGGCACCAACTCCACCTCGATGTCGCCGGCGATCATCTGCTTCTGCGTCTCGGGGTTCAGGCCGATGTGGCTGGTGACGACGCGGCGCACCAGCTTTTCCACCACCAGCTTGCCCAGGCCGTTGTTGGGCCGGGCGGTGTCGTTGGCGATGATGGTCAGGTCGCGCTTGCCCTGGCGGATCAGTTCGTCCACCAGCCGGTTGGGGCCGCCGACGGCCATGAAGCCGCCGATCAGCAGAGAAGCGCCGTCGGGAATGCGCGCGACGGCCTCTTCCAGGGAAACGAGTTTGTTCTTCATGGTCAGACGATCCCGGTCAGGTAATAGACGGCGATCACGAAGAAGACCGCCAGCGTCTTGATGCAGGTGACGGCGAAGATGTCGCCGTAGGACTGCCGGTGCGTCAGCCCGGTGACGCCCAGCAACGTGATGACCGCGCCGTTATGCGGCAAGGTGTCCATGCCGCCGCTGGCCATGGAGGCGACACGATGCAGCACCTCCATCGGGATGCCGGCGGCGTTGGCGGCGGCGATGAACTGGTCGGCCATGGCCGCCAGCGCGATGCTCATGCCGCCCGACGCCGAGCCGGTGATGCCGGCCAGCGCGGTGACGGTCACCGCCTCGTTCACCAGCGGGTTGGGGATGGCGGCCAGCGCGTCGCGGATGATCAGGAAGCCCGGCAGCGCCGCGATCACCGCGCCGAAGCCGTATTCCGACGCCGTGTTCATGGCGGCCAGCAGCGACCCGCCGATGGCGGCCTTGGTTCCGTCGGCGAAGCGCTGGGACACCGGCTTCCAGGCGAAGGCCAGCACCATCAGGATGCCGCAGAGCAGAGCCCCTTCCACCGCCCAGATGCCGGCGACGGAGGAGACCTGCGTCACCAGTGGCTTGGCGCCGGGGGTCAGCGCCACCTCGCTGGTGGTGCCGTAGATGCCGGGGATGCCCATGGTGAACAGCTTGTTCAACACGCCGACGGCGACCAGCGGCGACAGGGCCAGGATCGGGTTCGGCAGCGCTTCCGAGGCGACCGGCTCCGGTTCGTTGCTGTGGCCGCTGCCGTAGCCCTCGCCCCGCGCGATGGCCGAGCGCACGCGCCACTCCAGATAGAGCAGCCCCAGCGCCAGGATGAAGATCGAGCCGATCACGCCCAGCCAGGGCGCGGCATAGGCATCGGTCTTGAAGAAGGTGGTGGGAATGATGTTCTGGATTTGCGGCGTGCCCGGCAGCGCGTCCATGGTGACGGTGAAGGCGCCGAGCGCGATCACGCCGGGGATCAGGCGCTTGGGGATGTCGCTCTGCCGGAACATTTCCGCCGCGAAGGGATAGACGGCGAAGACCACGACGAACAGCGACACGCCGCCATAGGTCAGCAGCAGACAGACCAGCACGATGGAGGTCACCGCACGCTCGCGCCCGACCAGCTTGATGACGGCCGAGACGATCGACTTGGAGAAGCCGGACAGCTCGATCACCTTGCCGAACACCGCGCCCAGCAGGAAGACCGGGAAGTACAGCTTCACGAAGCCGACCATCTTGTCCATGAACAGGCCGGTGAAGATCGGTGGCACGGCGGACGGGTCGGTCAGCAGAACGGCCCCCAACGCCGCGACGGGCGCGAAGAGGATGACGCTGAAGCCCCGATAGGCGACCAGCATCAGGAACGCGAGCGCCCCTACGCAGATCAGAAAACTCATTTGGACGATGCTCCCTCGGTTATTCTTTTCGGACGGTGACCGTCACGAGTGTGTTTTGGGGATTTACGGCTGAAGCAGAGTGCGAAGCCGGGCCATGCCGGCGTGGTAAAGGTCGCGGACGAAAAGCTCCGCTTCCGCCTCCGCGCCCTGGTTCGGGTGGGAGGACAGCGGGCGGAAGGTGGCGGTCCAATCCAGGGCGGCCTGCCGTTCCCCATCGGCGCGCAAACGGATCTGCGCCAGAAGGTCGGCGACCGGATACGGTCCCTCGACCACCGCATAGGTGTAGGCATCGTCGATGCGGCTGACATGCTCCAGCCGGTGGACGACCGGCGCCCCGTCATAAAGCCGCAGACGCCGGAGCGCGCCCTTCCCCACCCCCTCCACGATCATGGAGACCGCACCGGGATACCAGTCGCCCAACGCCCCGTTCCACCGGACCAGCGGCCACACGCAACGCGCCGGAACGGGCAGATGAGAGGTTGCGGTGACCAGCGGCATCGAGGCGCTTTCTCATGGCGGCAGGCCCCTGAGTGTGGGGTGCAACCATAAGAGCAAGGGTTGTGCCAGAATTGTACGGACCGATAGTGACAGAAGAAACCTTTGATAAAGCTGATTTTGTGCATTGCACACAAAAACCCAGGGCCGGCGTCAATCTCTAAAATGAGAATAGGCACGAGAAAATCGTCTTTTATATGAGACTCGATCTCGATTTTTAGACGGCCGCAATCGACCGAAACGATCGGCCCGGAAGGCGGTCGAGCGGAGCTGTGGAATGCCGCTTGACCTTCCAACCGCTGAAAGGCTCAGCCTGTGGAGATCGCGTGTGTCATCGCACCGCCAAGGGAGAAAACCCATGCTGACGTTGAAGGTATCCGGAATGTCCTGCGGCCACTGCGCCCAGACCGTGACCAAGGCGGTGGAAGCGCTTCCATCGGTCGAACGGGCTCTTGTCGACCTGAAGGAAGGTCAGGTGACCGTCGAGGGCGACGCCGACGAATCGACCATCCGCCAAGCCATCGAGAATGCCGGCTATGAGGTGCAGGGCCGGACTTGAGGCATCATCCGCATAGAAGAATGGGCGCCGGGCCATATGGCCGGCGCCCATTCCCGATGGCGTTTTCCCGGAAGGTTCTTTGAATGTCTTTTACTTGGTGAGGATCAGCTTGTTGGCGCGGGTCACGCGCAGGCGATAGCTCTGCCCGGCGTGCTGGATCACGATCTCGCGGCTGCCCGACATCAGACGGGCGGATTCGACCACCGGCAGGGATGCGGCGACGAAGGAGGCGGGAGCGGAGACGGCGATGTCGTGCATGGCGTGTCTTTCTTGCTGGACGGACGTTGCGGTCGGCGATGTCCGGGCGTGAACCCTGAACCGGACACTACGCCCGTCCGGAGCCAATTGCAAGTCATTCTCATTCGCTTTCCTGCCTGGCTCCAAACGCGGTTCCGGTCGTCAGCCCTTGACCGCCCGATGCACCATCCAACGCAGGCCGACCACCAGCAGCTTGTTGTATTCGTTGATCAGCAGGTTCGCGGTGCCGGGCCACATCCACCACTCGTCCAGATGGACGGTGGGGGCGACGACGGGATGGGGCAGCAATTCCACGTCCGGCATCGCCATCGACAGTTCCAGCAGGCTGCGGCGCATGTGGTAGTTGGCGGTCACCAGACGCAGCGACCGGAACCCCTGGTCGCGCATCCAGTCCGCCGTCTCATAGGCATTGCCGATGGTGCTGTCCGCCGAATAGCCGAGCGTGATGCAGCATTCCATCTCGGTCGGGGAGCGGCGGGACAGCTTCAGTAGTTCCTGCACATCCACCCCGTCATAGACGCCGGAGACGAACAGCTTCTTCGCCCGTCCGGCGGCAAGCAGTTCCAGCCCGGTGCCCAGCCGGTTGCTGCCGCCGGTCAGAACGACGATGGCCTCGGTCTGCCGTTCGGCATCGGCACCTGCGGGGGATGAGCGCGGCACGTCGGCGGCGTACCAGACCAGCCCGCCCAGCCAAAGGACGGCAGCCACCAGCGAGCAGGCCAGCAGATAGGCCACCGCCCGCGCCACCACTCCGCTGCGCCGCCGGTGCACGGATCTCATCGCGCCCACCATCTCACGGCATGGACTCCAGCGTGCGCAGGACGGTCCAGCGCGCGGTCGCCAGCGCCAGCAGGGCCAGCATCCCCGGCACCAGAAGCAGCACCGCCCACTGCCAGGGCTGCAGCGACAGATCGGCCAGCAGGCTGGCCCGCAGTCCCTGGGACGCCCGGTACAGCCCATACAGCGTGCCGCCGGCCAGCAGCAGACCGATGGCGCCACCGCGCAGGCTCAAGGACACCACATGCCGTTCGAACTGGCGGGAGACATAGCGGTCGGTGGCGCCCATCAGGTGCAGCAACTCCACCACCGGACGGTGGATGGCAAGGCCGGTGCGCACGGCAAAGACCACCGTCATCACCGCCGCCGCCCCGATCAGCACCACCACCCCCAGCGCCGCCAGCCGCACCGCCCCGGCGAAGGAGCGCAGGTCGGCCAGCCACACCGCATGGTCGTCCAACGTCGCCCCCGGCGCCGCCGAGATCAGGCGAAGCCGCAAGGCCGCGACGTCGACCGGCCCGTCGGCGGTGACGTCGATCAGCCGCGGCATCGGCAGCAGCGGGTCCGACGCCCCCGACCCCAGCCAGGGTTCCAGCAGCCGGGCGATCTCGCCCCCGCCCAGCACGGTGGCCGACCGGATGCCGGGGAAAGCGCGCAGGACGGTCACCGCCGCTTCCACCCGCTCGTCCAGCGGCGCGACCGGAGCCCCCGGCATCGGCGCCACCTGCACGGTCAGCCCCCCGGCAAGGCCGCTGTCCCACCGTTGCGCCATGTCCGACACCAGCATGGCGCCGGCCAGCGCCAGCGCCGCCAGAAAGGCCATCAGCGCGGTGATCCAGCCGAGAAAACGCGAGGAGGGATCGACCGCGAGCGGCAGGTCGGAGCGGGGACGGACCGGACGAAGCGCCATGCCGCTACTCCCACCGCGACTCTTGCGGGCGCGTGTCGCCGGCACGGCCATCGGACGCACGGCCATCATGAACCCGGCTTCCGCGCGCAGGCAGCACCATCAACCGGCCATTGTCGAGATTCAGGCGAGGGTGGTCGAATCGGCGGATCAGCGCCTCGTTGTGGGTGGCGATCACCACGGTGGTCCCCAGCTTGTACAATTCCTCGAAAAGATAGAGCAGGCGCATGCCGATGCCGTCGTCGACGTTGCCGGTCGGCTCGTCCGCCAGCAGAAGCCGCGGCCGGTTGATGACCGACCGGGCGATGGCCACCCGCTGCTTCTGTCCGCCCGACAGGGTCGATGGTTTGGCGTGCAGGTGGTTGCCCAACCCCACCCAGCGCAGGATCTCGGTGCAGTGGGCGACCACGTCGGCCTCCGGCGTGCCGGCCATGCGCAGCGGCAGCGCCACATTGTCCAGCGCCGAAAGATGGTCGAGCAGCGCGAAATCCTGGAAAACCACGCCGATCTGGCGGCGCAGTTCCGGCAATTCGCGGCGGGTCACCATCGCCATGTCGCGGCCGAACAGGGTGACCAGACCGCGCGACGGCCGGTGGGCCAGATACATCAGCTTCAACAGCGACGACTTGCCCGCCCCGCTGGCGCCGGTCAGGAAATGGAAGGATCCCGGCAGCAGGGTGAAGCTGATGTCGCGCAGCACCTCCGCCTCCGTGCCGTACCGCAAGCCGACATTTTCGAAACGAATCACGGTCCCACCACAGCCACGACAACCCTCCGTGCCGGGGACAATGCACCCGGCGGGGGACGGAGTCCACCCCGCCCCGCGCAGCGGCACCATCGCCGCAACAGCGCGGAATACTTGAGAAGTCGGCGAAGACCTGACAAGTTGCCGGCCATGATCTGGATCCGGTCCCTTGCCTTCAACATCGCGTTCCACCTCTGGACCGCGCTGATGTGCTTCGCCCTGCTGTGGATGCTGCTGCTGCCGCGTCCGCAGATGGTCGCGGTCGTGAGATGGTATCTCAGCACCGTCGGCTGGCTGGAGCGCACGCTCGTCGGCATCCGCTACGAGGTGCGCGGGCGCGAGAACCTGCCCGACGGCCCCTTCCTGCTGGCGGCCAAGCACCAGTCGGCCTGGGAAACGATGAAGCTCCACCTTCTGGTGAAGGATCCGGCGATCATCCTGAAGCGGGAGCTGATGTGGATCCCGATCTGGGGCTGGTACGCCGCCAAGGCGAAGATGATCCCGGTCGACCGCGGCGCCGGCGGGGCGGCGATCAAGTCGCTGATCCGCAATTCCCGCCCGGTGCGCGACGAAGGCCGGCCCATCGTGATCTTCCCGCAGGGGACCCGCGTCGCTCCCGGCACATACCGCCCCTACCGGATCGGCGTGGGCATGCTCTATGACAGCCTGAAGATCCCCATCGTGCCGATGGCGCTGAACGCCGGCCTCTATTGGCCGCGCCACAGCTTCCTGAAGCGACCCGGCACCGTGGTGGTGGAGTTCCTACCGCCGATCCTGCCCGGCCGACCGCGCGCCGAGGCGATGCGCGATCTGGAGGAACGGCTGGAAGCGGCCAGCGACCGCCTCGTCACCGCGGCCGGTGGCCCGCCCACCGTCCGTCCGCCGCAGGCCGAGCCGGAGCGCGACAAGCAGGCGGCGACCGCCCTGTCGTGACGGTCCGCCGGCAACTGGCCGGCTACGACTGTTAACCCCTTGAGCACCGCCGCGTATCTGCCTACGCTCGCGCGACGAATCGCCGGGAGGGCCGGTTTAACCGGCTCCGGATGACGCGCGAGAGGACGGATGACGCAGACCGCGAAGCCCCGGTGTCCCACCCGGCATCGAGAGCGCTGGAAAGACCGATGGCGCGCCGCAGCCGTCGCCCTTCTGATGACGGCGCAGCCGCTGGCGGCGCCCGTCGGCGCCGTCCTGACCGTCCCGGCGGCCCCCGCTCCGCTCGCCATCGCCGCCACCGCAGCGGTCTCCGTCGCCCTGGCTCCGGACGAGGCCCATGCCCGTGCCGGTTCCCGCGGCGGCCGGTCCTCATCTTCGGGCGGTTATTCCCGGCCGTCGCGGACCCCGTCCGTCGGCAGCAGCAGCGGCTACTCCCGCCCGTCCGCCCCGCGCACGCCCTCGACCGGAAGCAGCGGCGGCGGATGGTTCTCCGGCGGCTCCTCCAGTTCCAGCGGCGGCTATGCCCGGCCGGGCAACAGCGCCCCCTCGGTCGCCGCTCCGCCGACCTCCGCCGGTGACCGGACCTTCAGCCAGCAGGGCTCGGCCGACGCGCTGAACCGCTACCGCACCCGCCAGGAAGCCGACCGCACGCCGCCGGCCGCACCGCCGCCCGCCGCCTCCACCCAGGGGCGCACCGGCAATTCCAGCAGCTCAAGCAGCTCAAGCAGCTCCGGCGGATCGGGCTGGAGCTGGTGGGGGGGAGGCGGGTCGTCCTACCGCACCCCGTCCACCCGCCCGGCGCCGGTCAATCCCTATGGCCGTTACGGCTGGAACCCGCCGCCCTATGCCTACAGCGCGCCCCGCCGCTTCGGCCTTTGGGACGGTCTGTTCCTGTGGTTCATGCTCGACACGCTGACCAGACCGGGCCACGCCGCCTTCTTCCACAACAACGCCGACGACCCCGGCTATCGCGAATGGCGGCAGGAGGCCGACCGGCTGGCCCGCGACAATGCCGAACTGCGCGGCAAGCTCGACCAGCTCGACCAGTCGATGACCGCCCAGGCCGGCACCCCGCGCGAGGCGGGACAGCTGCCGCCCGACGTACCGCCGGAGCTTGCCCGCGCCGACTCCTCCAGTTCGGTGGACAGCGCCAGCGCCGCGCAGGCGTCCCAACCGTCCCAGGGGTCCGGCCGCGGCTTCTGGTGGTGGGGCATCCTGCTGCTCGGCGTGGCGGTGCTGTTCCTGCTGTGGCGGGCGCGGCGCCGGATGGATGCCCCGGCAGCGAAACCAAGCCCAGTCTCCAATGGCCCAGTCTCCAAGGGAGGATCGGACGTGCCCCTGTTCGGAACGCTCGGCAACTACGTGAACCAGAAGCTTGGCGGCAAGGCCTACAGCCCGTCGCTGTTCCGGCTGGGCATGGCGGTCACCATCGACCCCACCCCCTTCCTGCTGGCGGAGAGCGCCACCAGGGTGAAGGCGCCGGACACCAGCAGCGACCGGCTGGTGTCGATCGAGGCGGTCGGCACCGTCACCTCCGGCCCGGCCACCGTCTACCGGCTGCATCTGCCGGGCGGCCCCGGAAAGACCGGCGGCTTTTTCCAGATCCATCTCGGCCCCGACGGACAGCCGGACGAATGCCGCTATTTCACCCCCATCGACAGCGTGACGCCGTCCGACGAGGGCGAATGGGGCTTCTGGCTGGACGATGCCGAGGGGATGATCGGCTGGCCGGAGTTCCAGACCAAGGACGGCAAGCTCTATCCCCGCGTCTGGCAGCCGGGCGCCAGCCGCATCCAGCCCTTCACCCTCAGCGAGGCGCGCCAGACCGTGCGCGGGACCGAGACGGTGGTCAGCCAGTCCATGCTGTACGGCGCCCCCACCGGTGCCGCGGCGCCCGCCCCCACCACGGAATATATCCTGGTGGAGGCGGTGGAGCGGTCCGGCCGCGCCTCGGTCGAGATCGCCGCCGGCATCGACGTGAACCCCGCCTCCCTCTCCCTGTCCTAACCCACACGACAAGAGTGCCGGCCCCATGGAAAGCACCTTCGGTTCCATCCTGACCGCGCTCGGCACCGGGCTTCCGGTGCTGCTGGTCCAGCTCGCCGTCACGCTGGCGCTGCTGGCGGTCGGCGTCGCCGTCTACACCCGCATCACCCCCTTCAACGAACGCCGGCTGGTGTCGGAAGGGAACGCCGCCGGCGGCCTGACGCTGGCCGGCTCCATCGTCGCGCTCGCCATCCCGCTGGCGGCGACGCTGGCGACCAGCGCCTTCCTGCTGGACATCCTGCTGTGGGGCGTGGTGGCGGTGATCCTGCAGCTGGTCGCCTTCGCGGTCGCGACCCTGCTGATCCGCGACCTGCGCGGCCAGATCGAATCCGGCAACGTCGCGTCGGCGGCGACCCTGGTCGGGGTCCAGCTGGGGGTGGCGCTGATCAACGCGGCGGCGATGGCCGGTTAAGCCAGCCCCCGAGAGGTAAGGATCGGGGGTCTGGTCGCCGGATCGTCCCCTCCCCATCTGTGCAGACGAGACGCCTTCCGGGGCGCCTCCAACAACCCTCATCGACAGGATTCACACCATGCTTGCCTTCATCCGCAACCTTATGGGTGTCAAGACCGACCAGGCCGTCCAGGGCGCCATGGAGGCGCTGGTGCGCTGGGATCCGAAATCCGCGACCGAGGCGGAGCTGCGGACCATGGAGCAGCATCTGGACGGCCTGGGCCGGCAGGTGGCGGAAGCCCGCGCCATCTACGACCGCGAGCAGCGCGAGGCCGACGAGATCAAGGCGCTGTCGACACAGCGCATGGCGGCGGCCGAGCATCTGCAGCGCCAGATCGACGGCGAGACCGACCCCGCCCGCAAGGCCGGCCTGGAAAAGAGCCTGGAGACCATCGTCGCCATGCTGGAGGAGATGGCCCCGGAGATCGACCGCGAGGTCCGCGACGCGGTGGATGCCCGCGAGTTCCTGGAGATGCTGGAAAAGAACTATGCAGAGGCCGGCGCCAAGCTGAAGGCCGCCCGCGCCGAACTGACCCGCGCCCAGCGCGACATGGGCCGCGCCGACCAGCAGCGCGCCATGGCCGAGCGTCAGGCCGAAGCCGCCCGCCAGGCCGCCGGCCTTGCCGGCGCCACCAGCGGCCTGTCGGTCGCGCTGAAGGCGATGCAGGACACCGCCGCCAAGGATCTGGCCGCCGCCGAGGCGGCGAACGCCAAGGCCAAGCTGCTGCGCCCGTCGGCCCCCGAGAAGGAAGACCCGAACATCGCCGCCGCGCTGGCCGCCGCGTCGGGCAAGGCCACCGCCACCAGCCTGTCGGACCGCCTGGCGGCGCTGAAGGCCAAGCAGGGCTGACGTTGAGGGAGAATCGGTGGGGGAGACTCCGCCGATCCTTACCTCCTGGGGGAATGGAACAGCGTGGAACGGTTTCCGGCGGCTGTTCCATTCCGTCCGCTGGCCCGTCCGCTGGCCCGTCCGCTAACCTGTCCGCCTCACAGACGGCCGAAGGCGGCCTGTCCGCCCCGCCGTTCCAGCGCCGAGCCGAGGTTGGGATAGGGGTCGTCGGGATTGAAGGTCCAGGGATAGACGCCCTTCGGTCCCTCCGATTCCGGGCGGGCGAGGATCGCGGCCACGGCGCGCGGATCGGGCGGCCTGCGTTCGCGCAAGGCGCCGGGGATGTCGTCGTCGTCCAGATCGGGGACGGTGACGGCGGGAGCGTCCTCGAACGGGGGCGGCTGGAGCGTGGCGGAATCGGCCGGTCGCCGGGTTCCCGATTGCCCGGCCGGCTGCTGGGCCGGCCGCTGGGCCGGTTGGTCGCCGAGCCCGTCGAGCAGGCCGAGCCGGTCGGCCAGCCAGCGCACGGTCGACGGATCGCCGGAGGAGACCAGCCGTTCGATCTGCTCGACAACCAGGATGCGCAGCGAGGAGAGGCGCAAGTCGGCCTCCCGTTTCAGTGCCTGCCGTTCCCACCAGACCCTGTGACGGAAATCCTTGGATCCGTAATAGGCCCGCCAGAGGGTGGTGCGGCTGCATCCCATGGCGCGGGCGACATAGAGGAAGCTGCTGCCGCGCGCCAGCATGCCGGCGGCCATGATCCATTGCTCCTCATGGAATTGCGAACCGGGAACCAGCGAGCCGTCGGCGGGCACCGGCGGCTCCTCCGCCCAGCAGGGGAAATGGTCGTCGGGGAGGGTACGGTTGTCGAGGGGCATGGCTTCGCTCCGCAGCGATGGTGGGACCTTCGCGGAGAGGATATAGGAAATATATCCTTTTCTGGGGCGTTTTGTGAAAATCCGTGGCGATCGACAATTTGATGCCGTTCCTCCGCTCCAGCCATCGGGTGTCGACGGTCCGTGTTCCTTCCAAACGTCGCGGCAGGGCGGCACTCTGGCTCCCGACCACCGTCCAACAGGCGGCCCGGAAACGGGATCCTGCCGACCACAAGCCGGATCAGGCGATGACCCTGTCATCGCAGGAAAGACATGGCTCCTGCGTCGGTTCATGAATGAACCAGGCGCCCTTTCCCATCTGCTTGGCACGGTACATCGCCGCGTCCGCTTGACGGAGGGAACAGGGCAGGTCGTTGCAGAGGCCGGCGGTGAGCGAAATTCCGATGCTGCATCCGACGCCCACGCCCAGATCGCGGACTTCGGTGATGATGCGGGTGGCCACGCTGGTGGCGATGGTCTTGATTTCGGGAACATGCCCGGACAGGCAGACGACGAACTCATCGCCGCCAAGCCGGCCGACCAGATCGCCGTCCCGGGTCGTCCGGCGCATGATCTCGGCCACTATCGTCAGAACCTTGTCGCCCTGATCGTGGCCCTGCCGATCGTTCACCGCCTTGAAGCCATCCAGATCGATGTAGAGGAAGGCTAGGACCAGACCACTTTGGCCGGCGCTCTGGCGCATTCCCTCCGCCAACTCCAGGAACAGCCCGCGGGCAGGCAACCCGGTCAAAGGATCCCGCCTCGCCTGATGAAGCTCAGCGCCCAATTGCAGAGCGACGCTTTCGGCTTCCAGTGCACGCATCTGATTTCGGTGTCCGCTGTGAATTATCCGGGCACTCACCAGAAGCAGCAGAAGCACAAGCGTCGTGGTCATGGCAACTTCGGCAACGAACCACAGCGACCGGACCCGCCATGCGGCGAAGGCCGACTCCCCCTCGATCCCGGCATAGACGACGAGGTTCAGATCCGGAATGAGCCGGTAGGCGGCGAGCCGTTCCTTTCCGTCCAACAGGGATTGCGACCAGTAGATGCCAACAGGTGCCCGTGGGAGTTGTTCCCGAAAGAGCTGCCCATTCCGGTTGTTCCTGCCGAGATAGGCGGCAAGTTCCGGTTGCCGGGCAACGATCTCGCCATCGGTGCGGAAGACTGTGACGGTCGTATCCAGCCCGAACGACATCATCGCGTAGAAGTTGACCAGCCATTCGGTTTTCATCCCGGCACTCGCGACGCCGATGATGTCGCCGGTCCAGTCGCGGATCGGCCGCGAGATGGTGAAGACGATGCGGTTGTCCAACCGGCTGCGCAGCGCCGGGCTGACCACGAGGTCGGCGCCTGCCAGCACCGCCTGGAAATGAGGGCGGTCGGCGATGTTGAGCGGCTTGTCCATCTGACGGCCGGTGCCAACCACGCCATTGCCTTTGACGTCGAACAGCCAGAGGGTTTCTCCACCGTCCACATTGGCGAGCGCATCGCGCAGCCGGCGCCAATAGGCGGGGTTCTGTACGGCCTCCAGACTGCCAGCCTCGTCGACCAGTGTTGTCACCTGACGCAAGGCGATATCAGCGCCTCTCGTCGTGTGCAGAACGTGAGCCTCGACGACTTTGGCCATGTCGGCGGCAAGCGCTTCGGTCCGTGCGGAGGTTTGCTGCCGGTCCTGCCAGACAAGGTGGGTCGTCATCATAACGACAGCAGCCAAGGCCAACGCAGCGGCAAGCAGGGGGCTGAAGTGTCTCTGCATGGAAACTCCGTTGCGACGGAAGCTGGAAGCAGGGGATCCACGCAATCGTTATGCCAAAAGAATAAGCTGATTTTCCGAGCCTCACCCGCAGTTGCGGCGTTCAACCGTCGCAAACCGCATCGCAGAGTTGGAAGCTCCGGCCCAAAATGCTCCGAAGCGCCCCACAGAAGGCGGCATGCTGACCGTTTCGTCGCGTGGGGATGACGGCCGAGAGAGGCACATGACGCGATCCGATGGAAAGCGGATCGAAGGCCCCCAATCCTTACGTCTCGGGGGAAGCCACCTTCGCCGCCTTCGCCTTGCGTGCCGCCACCTCGAAGGCCACGTCCTCGATCATCCCGGCGGTGAGCGAGGCCAGGGCCGACTTCAGGCTAGGCCAGTGGTTCATGCGGGCGGTGTCGGCGACGGCGGCGTTCCTGGCCTTCAGGACGAGGCGGCGGCCGCCCTGGGGCGCTTCCTCCACCCGTTCCGGCTCCAGTTCGGCCAGCAGCGGGGCGGGGACCTTGCCCTTCAGGGCGTGCAGGACGGCGGCCCACAGCGCCGTCACGTCGTCGGCATCCGGCAGCGGGCCGAGGTCGGCGAGGCCGGCTTCCACCGGATCGGCGGGAGCAACGGTGTCGACCTTGCCGATTCGCCGGGCGCGGCGGCCGGCGCTGTGGCGTTCGCGCTCCAGATAGGTCTCGGCCGCCTCCTCCTCGTCCTTGGCGTGGAAATCCAGGGTCACCGCCTCGATCTTGCGGCCTTTCCGCTTCATCTTGTCTTCCGGCATGCTGACGCGGAAGGGGGCGAGCTGGTTCACCTCGGCGATGGCGCGGTCGATGGTGCGGGTGCGCAGGATGCCGAAATCCTTGTAGGCGCCCTCCGGCACGTTCATCAGCTTGCGCAGCGTGTCGATGTCCAGTTCCAGCGACGGATAATCCATCTGGTAGCGCTGCATGCCGATCTCGTACAGCTTCAGCGCGTAGGTGCTGGTGACCTTGACCATCGCCGGCCCGGACAGCTTGGCCCACAGCTGGGACGAGCGCTGGATTTCCAGGAAGGCGTCGGTGAACTGGAAATGGATGTCGGCGGCGTCGCTGTCCTCCTCCTCCTCCGGCCGGACATAGCTGGAGAGGATGCGCAGCTCGGCGCGCGACCGGCGGCCGCGGAAGGGGCCGATGACCACCAGACTGGAATCGAAGATTTCCTTCAGCGCGTCGAAGATGCGCTCGTTGCCCTTGTGGTTGCCGCGCACCACGCGCTTGGGCAGGCGGTAGAGCTTGTTGGCGAAGTTCTGGCTGCCGGCCAGATGGATCATGAAGTTCAGCATCTTCTGCGCCGGCAACGACAGGCGCGTGCCGTTGGCGGGATAGCTGTAGACCGCCTCCGCCGCCTTGATCAGATGCTTGTAGCCGTCGCGCTCGAAGGTGGCGCTGGCGACGCGGGCGGTCAGCCCGGCGACCGGGGCTGCGGATTCGGTGCCGACCGCCGGCAGGCTGGCCGCGGCACCGTCGCCGTCGATCACCGCACCGCCGGCCAGATCCTCCGGCCCCAGCACGACGAGGCCGGGGGCGGCCTTCGCCGTGTTCGCCTTGATGGGCGCAGCCGCGTCCGACGGGACGGACTCCTCCGCCACCGCACCGCGCGCCTTCCTGCGCCCCGTCCCCGCCATCGCCGTCCTCCGCCGAAATCGAGGGAGGCTAAATCAATCCTTACCCGAAAAACAAGTAAGGAAAGGGTCGCGCCGCAGAATCCCGTTCATCCTTACATCCTGGGGGCGGAACCCTTACGCCCCGGGGGGTGTGCGACTCGCCCCCACCCGGTAAGGCTGTTTCCCCCACCCTGTAAGGAAGATTCGCTGCGACTCGCGGACTCCCCTGGGTTTTCGCGCCGACGAATCCTCTTAAAAGGGAAAGGGAGTCGCCAACGCCTGCTAAGTGACGGATCTGCCAAGGCTTCCAAAGTGCGAATCTCACCCGGAGGTGCCTTTCCGGATCCTTACATCACCCGAATCGACCCGACTCGAGTCCGCAGAACCTTCCCCTGGGCGCCACTCCATCCTTACTCCCTGGGGGCGTTCGGCCATTTTTGCTGTCCGGTGATCCATGGACACGCGCCATCCTTACGGCTTGGGGGCACCCACAGCCGGATCCGGGCCCCCAAGCGGTAAGGATCGGCAGATTCTGGAGACCCGTCGAGTCGTCATCAGGGGCATGTAAGGATTTCCAAAGGCTTGGAAGCCCCCAGGAGGTAAGGAAGCCCGCCCCCGAGCCGTAAGGATCGGGAAGCGGGCCAAGTGGCTCCGGAAAGCCGGGATCCAGCCCCCAGGCGGTAAGGATAGAGACCGGAACGGAACTTAATAGGTTGATTAAAAATGATTTTCTTTCAGTGGGCAGCGAGCAGGAACAGCCCCTGGCCCAGATAGACGCCGGCGGTGCCCATCACCAGATAGCGGCTCCACAGCCGGAACTGCGCGTCGCTCATGCGGTCCAGGACGCGACGGGAGAGATTCGTGCCCAGCAGCGCCATCACGACCGACATCAGGATCACCGTCGATTCCACCGTCCCATCCACGCCACCGGCGACCAACGGAGCGAAGTAAGCGATCTTCACCAGATGGCCGACCGACTGGATCGCCGCCTTGGTGGCGACCACGCTCTGCCGGCTCATCTCGCTGCGGATGAAGAAGACGTCGAGCAGCGGGCCGGAGATGCCGGCGACCAGCTGCACCCCCATGCAGAGGAAACCGCCCACAAGGCCATGCACGGGCTTCCGGGCGTTCAAGGCCCAGCGCATGGGCACCGCCAATGCGAGGAAGGGTGTCAGCCCCAGAATCAGGAGAGACACCGCCCGGTCCGGAACGGCGCCGACCAGGGCGAACAGCAGGCCGGCCCCGGATCCGCCCAGCGCGAATCGCAGGATGATCGGCCAGACCACATGGCGCCGCCACAGCCATGCCCGCCAGCCGTTCGATGCGAACTGCGTCACCCCATGCAGCAGCATCGCCGAGGGCACCGGCAGCAGGATCAGCAGCAGGCCCATCAGCACCATGCCGCCGGCCATGCCGAACAGGCCCGACAGAAACGAGGTCACGAGAACGGTAAGGCCAAGCCCCACCATCAGCGGAAGCGTCAGCATGAATCGGTCCAAATGTCGGAGATCAGGCTGAAAATCTCGCACGCGCGCGCTTGCGCCGCAAACGGCATTGTTCGATGCTCAGCCCCAGGAAAAGTTGGGGTCAAGTAAGGATGGACCGATGCGACGCCTCCCCTCGCTGAACGGTCTGCGCGCTTTCGAGGCAGCGGCCCGCCATGGCAGCTTCACCGCGGCGGCGGCGGAACTGCATGTCTCCCAGGCGGCGATCAGCCGGATGGTCAAGCTGCTGGAGGAGCGGCTGGGCTTCGCCCTGTTCGACCGCCGGGCGAACGCGCTGGTGCTGACCGAGCGCGGCCGGGCGCTGCAGCCGACATTGACGGAGGCGTTCGACGGCATCGCCCGGCGGGTGGAGCAGGTGTCGGCGATGCGGGCCGGGCCGGTGCTGACGGTGGGGATGGGGGCGACGGTGGCGGTGCGCTGGCTGATCCCGCGCCTGTCCAGCTTCCACCTTGCCCATCCGGAGATCGAGGTGCGGATCGCCACCGGCGGGGCCGGCGCGCCGATGAACGACGACTGGACCTGCGCCGTCCTGCTGGGCGACGGCCAATGGCCGGGTTACGAGGCGGAGCGGCTGTTCTCCTCCAGCCTGCAGCCGGTCTGCGCGCCGCGGCTGGCGGCGGATCTGCGTAACCCGGCGGATCTGGCCGGCGCCACCCTGCTGCACGTCTCCCATTGGGCGGAGGACTGGCCGCGCTGGCTCGCCGCCGCCGGGGTGGCGGAGGCGGCGTCGAAGGGCCTGTCCTTCGGCAGCTATGCGATGACGCTGCAGGCGGCCATCGACGGGGTCGGGGTGGCGCTGGCGCCGCGGCTCTACATCCTGGACGATATCGCCGCCGGGCGCCTCGCCGCGCCCTTCGGGCTGGCGGTGCCGATGGTCCATTCCTGGTATCTGGTCCATCGCGCCTCCCGCCGCGACGATGCCGGGCTGGCGCCCTTCCGCGACTGGCTCTATGCGCTGTGCGCCGAGATGGAGTGAGTAGGGCGGCGCAGGTCGCCGATGCGCAATTCGCGGATGCGCCGCCTGCGGGTGCCGACATAGGGTGGCCGCTGTTTCCGTTTCGCTTGCCAGCAGTCATGACCCTACAGGACCGCGCGATGCCGCCCACCGCTGCTCCCCCCGGCGCCTCATCCATGGACGCCGCCCATCCGGCCCTGTCCCGCTCGCTCGTTATGCTGATGGCGCTGGCCTGCGGGGGGGTGGTCGCCAACATCTATTATGCCCAGCCGCTGGTCGGGTTGATCGGCCCGGCGGTCGGGCTGTCGCCGGAGACCGCCAGCCTCGTCGTCACCCTGACCCAGGTCGGCTATGGCGCCGGGCTGCTGCTGCTGGTGCCGCTGGGCGACCTGCTGGAGAACCGCCGGCTGGTGGTGGCGACGCTGTCCAGCACGGTGGCAGCGCTGCTGGTGGCGGCGGTCGCCCCCACCGCCTCGCTGTTCCTGGCGGCGGCCTTCCTGATCGGCGTCACCTCCGTCGCCGTGCAGATGCTGGTGCCGCTGGCCGCCCACATGGCGCCGGAGGCCTCGCGCGGGCAGGTGGTGGGCAACGTGATGAGCGGCCTGCTGCTGGGCATCCTGCTGGCCCGCCCGGTGTCGAGCCTGATCGCCGACAGCCTCGGCTGGCGTGCCGTGTTCGGCCTGTCGGCGGTGGCGATGGTGGGGTTCGCCGTGCTGCTGTGGCGGGTGCTGCCGCAGCGGCGGCCGCAGAGCCGGTCCGGCTACCGCGCGCTGATCGGCTCGCTCGGCCGGCTGCTGGCGCGGACCCCGGTGCTCCAGCGCCGGACCGTCTACCAGACCATGATGTTCGCCGCCTTCAGCCTCTACTGGACAGCGGTGCCGCTGCTGCTGGCGGGGTCGCCCTTCCATCTCAGCCAGCGGGGAATCGCGCTGTTCGCCCTGTCGGGGGCGGCGGGCGCGCTGGTGGCGCCGGTTGCCGGGCGGATCGCCGACCGCGGCTGGACCCGGCCGGCCACCGGTTTCGCGCTGGCGATGGCGGCGCTGTCCTTCTTCGTGGCGCGGGCGGGCGAGGGCTCCATCGCGCTGCTGGTGGTGGCCGGGCTGCTGCTCGACATGGGCGTGCAGATGAACATGGTGCTGGGGCAGCGCGCCATCTATTCGCTGGGGGCCGAGACTCGCAGCCGGATGAACGCCATCTATATGGCGATCTTCTTCCTGGGCGGGGCCGCGGGATCGGCGCTGGCCGGCTACGCCTTCGCCGTCGGCGGGTGGGAGCCGGTGACCTGGATCGGCTTCGCCTTCCCCGCACTGGGCCTGCTGTTCTACCTGACCGAATTCCGCGGGCGGCGCGCATGAACCGGCCGGCGCGGCGGCGGATCCTGTTTCATCGTTCGACACGCGCAGGCGTGGTGTCGCGGCGGTGTGGCGGGCAACGGTGCGGCAGGGCGAGGCTGAGCGCGGAGCGAAAAATCCCGTGAAGGGAGACCGTCAGCGGCGGACGACGCTGACCGAATGGGTCTTGGGAGCGGACTGGGAAGCGGAGCGGCCGGTGCGGGCGGTGATGGCGGCGCCCTGCAGATTGCGCTGCCCGCGGCGCTGCTGCGCCATCTCCACTTCGCGGCGGAAATTCGGGCCGAGCGCCTCGTAGGCGGCCTTCAGATCCGGGTCCTGCATCCAGAATTCACGTCGTTCCATGGTTTCCTCTTGAATTGGCTGACCCCCGGCGGAGCGCCGAGCAAGCCTGCGGCATGCCGCCCGTGTCGAAGACGGTTCGGTGGCGAGACATCCGATGTTTTTCACAGGATGACTCCCGAGGTCCTTATTTCAAGGCGGGGGCGGCATGACGAAGTGACAGGTTGGGGTGGTGAGTCTTGACTTCAAGATCCCTCCGGCGTCAGGCCGAGTGACTTTTCAAAAGCCTAAACGTCGTGCCTACCCCAAGGTTCCAGCCGAACCCTTCCCCGGCCGCGGGTCCTAGGACCCGCGGCGGAGGACGGACGAGAGGATAAGCCCAGCAGGCCGATGTCGCCGTAGGCGATGTGGTCGAAACCCAGCCCATAGACCGGCGAGTTCGCCGACAGGCTGAAATCGTCCGCACCCGGATTGACGAAGCCCGGGTTCAGGATCACGGAGCCCTTGTCGTAGCCGGCGGCCTGCCAGTTCGACAGGGTGCCCCAGGCGCCGCTCGACATCACCTGCGGCCAGGCGTCGAACTCCTTCTCGGCGGTGTTCAGGCTGCTGTAGAAGTTGTCGTGCAGGTTGCCGACGCCGGCCGGACCGTAGATGTGGACGGCGGTGCCCTCGCGCACGTCGATGACGTTGCCGGAGATGTCGTTGCCGCTCATCACCTTGCCCTTCCAGCCGCTCCAGGCGACATCCTGCTGGAGGCCGATCTGGGCGCCGCTGTTGCCGGCGATCACATTCTCGGTGACCGTGTTGTTCCAGCCGCCATGCAGGAAGACGCCGCCGATGTTGTCGTGGACGACGTTGCCCTTCACCGTGGCGCCGCTGGTCCAGTCGTCCAGATAGATGCCCCAGCTCGCCACGC
>JBKHVJ010000456.1:0-6965 GCA_046570145.1 Alphaproteobacteria bacterium | reverse complement strand
ACCGGAACCGAAGAGCCAAGGATCGTCTCCATCTCAGTGACCCCCTTCCAGATAAGCCGCGCGGACCTCCGGGTCGGCCAGAAGCTGCGCCCCCGTCCCCGTCATCGTGATCTTCCCCGTCACCATCACGTACGCCCGGTGCGCCAGCTTCAGCGCGTGGAAGGCGTTCTGCTCCACCATGAACACCGTCATCTTCTGCTCGCGGTTGATCTCCTGGATCACCTGGAAGATCTGCTTCACGATCAGCGGCGCCAGACCAAGCGACGGCTCGTCCAGCAGCAGAAGACGCGGCTGGCTCATCAGCGCGCGCCCGATCGCCAGCATCTGCTGCTCGCCGCCCGACATCGTGCCGGCGCGCTGGTTGATGCGCTCCTTCAGCCGCGGGAACAGCGTCAGCACCCGCTCCAGCTCGCGCTCGAAGCTGCCGGGCTGGGCGACGATGGAGCCCATCTGCAGGTTCTCCAGCACCGTCATCCGCGGGAAGATGCGACGGCCTTCCGGAGACTGCGCGATGCCGCGCCGCACGATCTCGTGGGTGGGCAGGTCGGTGATGTCCTCGCCCTCGAAGAACACCCGGCCCTGACGGGCGCGGGGGCTGCCGCAGATCGTCATCAGCAGCGTCGACTTGCCCGCGCCGTTGGCGCCGATCAGCGAGACGATCTCGCCGGCGCCGATCTCGATGTCGATGCCCTTCAGCGCCTCGATGGCGCCGTAGAAGGTGTGGACGCCCGATACCTTCAACATGGCTCAGGCTCCCTTCTGGGCGAGATTGAGGTCGGCGGCGACCTCGGGCGGCAGGGCCTCGTCCTCGTCCTCGCCCAGATAGGCGCGGATCACCGCCGGGTCGTTCTTCACATGCTCCGGATCGCCGTCGGAAATCTTCCGGCCATAGTCCAGCACCACCACATGGTCGGAAATGCGCATCACCACGCTCATGTCATGCTCGATCAGCAGCACGCCGGTCCGATGGCCCTGCGGCGTCTGCACATCGCGGATGAAGGTCAGGATCTCGGCCAGCTCCGCCGACTCGCGCGGGTTCAGGCCGGCCGCCGGCTCGTCCAGGCACAGCAGAACCGGCTCCGTGCACATGGCGCGCGCGATCTCCAGGCGGCGCTGGGCGCCATAGGGCAGGTTGCCGGCCTCCCAGTCGGCGAACTCGGTCAGGCGCACCCGCTCCAGCCAGTATTTCGCCAGCTCCACCGCCTCATGCTCGGCCTTGCGGTAGCTGGGAAAGCCCAGCAGGCCGCCGATGGCGAAGGTCGAGGCGCGCATCAGCTTGTTGTGCTGGGCGACGATCAGGTTCTCCAGAACGCTCATGCCGCTGAACAGTCGGATGTTCTGGAAGGTGCGCGCCACGCCCGCCAGCTGGGCGATGCGGTAGCCCGGCATCCGCTCCAGCAGGAACTCCTTGCCGGCGGGATGGCGCAGCGTCAGCCGCCCGACGGTCGGCGTGTAGAAGCCGGTGACGCAGTTGAACAGCGTCGTCTTGCCGGCGCCGTTCGGGCCGATCAGTGCGGTGATCTCGCCGGCCCGCGCCTCGAACGACACGTCGTTGTTCGCCACCAGGCCGCCGAAGCGCATGGTCAGGTGTTCGACGGTCAGCAGGGGCTTATCAGTGCTCATCGGTGCTGCGCTCATTTCGCGGCTCCCGTCGCGGCGGGGTTCTTGCCGCCATGCAGGAGGATGGTCGGGTCGCGGTGGGCCAGCAGGCCGCGCGGACGCCACAGCATGATCACCACCATGCCGGCGCCGAACGCCAGCATGCGGTAGTCGGCCAGTTCGCGGAACGCTTCCGGCAGGCCGATCACCAGCAGCGTGGCGACCACCACGCCGATCTGGCTGCCCATGCCGCCCAGCACCACGATGGCCAGGATGATCGCCGACTCGATGAAGGTGAAGCTCTCTGGGCTGATGAAGCCCTGGCGCGTGGCGAAGAAGGAGCCGGCGAAGCCGCCGAACATCGCGGCGATGGCGAAGGCCGCCAGCTTCATGTTGGTGCGGTTGATGCCGAGCGACGCGCAGGCGATGTCGTCCTCGCGCAAGGCCTCCCACGCCCGGCCCAGCGGCAGCTTGCGCACCCTGAGCGTGAACAGGTTCACCACCAGCGCGAGCGCCAGGATGAGGTAGTAGAGGAAGATGATGCGGTGCAGCGGCGAGAATTCCAGCCCGAACATCTCGTGGAAGGCCGGCATGCCGTCGGCCGGGCTGCGGGAGAAGTCGGCGATGCCGAAGAAGCTCGGCCGCGGAATGCCGGAGATGCCGTTGGGGCCGCCGGTGAACTGGTACCAGTTGACCAGGATGATGCGGATGATCTCGCCGAAGCCCAAGGTCACGATGGCGAAATAGTCGCCGCGCAGCCGCAGCACGGGGAAGCCGAGCAGCACGCCGGAGATGGCGGCGAGCACGCCCGCCAGCGGCAGGCAGACCCAGAAGCTGAGCCCGAAGTAATGGGCCAGCAGCGCATAGCTATAGGCGCCCACCGCATAGAAGGCGACATAGCCGAGGTCGAGCAGGCCGGCCAGGCCGACGACGATGTTCAGGCCCCAGCCCAGCATGATGTAGGTCAGCAGCAGGATGCCGATGTCCAGGATCATGCGGTCGGCCAGCGGGGTCAGCGGCAGCACGGCGGCGAAGGCGACGGCGACCGGGCCGATGTAGCGGCTGGCGTGCTGCACCTTGGCGGCGACGCGGTCCATGCGCTTGTCGCGGTCGGCCTGGGACAGCTTGGAGCGGCCGGTGGCGACGGTCATGGCGGCGCGGATGGCGATGACGCCGCCGCCCAGCACCAGCACCAGGCGCAGCACCTGGGTCGGCATCGGCAGCAGCAGCCCGACGCCGGCGCAGGCCAGCGCCAGGATCAGCACCGGCAGCGCCATGCCCTGGCGGATCAGCCCCAGCCCGAGGCGGCCGAGGAAGACCAGCAGCAGCGAGGCGACGACCTCCTCCGGCCGGGCCTCGATGCCGAGACCGGTCGGGCGGTCCACCGTGCGCAGGCCCACCAGCGGCACGGTCAGCAGCAGGGCGACGAAGGCGGCGAGGCCGGCGTCCTTGACGGTGGCGGCCCAGTCGACGCCGCGGGCAGCGCCGCCCGCGGCGGTCGGGACGGTGTTGGAGTGCAGGGTCATGGCGCTTATACCTTCTCGATCTCGGGCCGGCCGAGCAGGCCGGTGGGCCGGAAGATCAGGACGAGGACGAGGATGGAGAAGGTTGCGACGTCCTTCCATTCGGAGCCGACATAGCCGGACCAGAAGGCCTCGATCAGGCCGATGACCACGCCGCCGAGCATGGCGCCGGGCAGCGAGCCGACCCCGCCGAGCACGGCGGCGGTGAAGCTTTTCACCCCGGCCAGGAAGCCGATGTAGAAGTCGATGACGCCATAGATCAGCAGCACCATCATGCCGGCGACGGCGGCGAGCGCGGCGCCCATGACGAAGGTCAGCGAGATGACGCGGTCGACGTTGACGCCGAGCAGCCCCGCCATCTTCTTGTCCTGCTCGCAGGCGCGCTGGGCACGGCCGAGCGAGGTGCGGTTGATCAGCATGGTGAAGCCGACCATCAGGACCAGGGTGATGACGATGGTGGCGAGCCGCACGTAGCTGACGGAGACGGCGCCGTCCATCAGGGTGAGGTTGCCGGGCAGGATGGGCTGCAGCGGCTTGGAGCGGGCGCCCTGGAGGAGCTGGATGTAGTTCTGCAGGAAGATCGACATGCCGATGGCGGAGATCAGCGGCGCCAGCCGGGGCGAGGAGCGCAGCGGCCGGTAGGCGATGCGCTCCACCGTCCAGCCATAGACGCTGGTGAACAGCATGGAGGCGAGCAGCATGACCAGAAGCGCCAGGGGCACCCAGGTGATGCCGAGCGCGCCGATGGCCAGGAAGGTGATCAGCGCCACGAAGGAGCCGATCATGTAGATCTCGCCATGGGCGAAGTTGATCATGCCGATGATGCCGTACACCATCGTGTAGCCGATCGCGATCAGGCCGTAAATCGCCCCAAGCGACAAGCCGTTGATCAATTGCTGTAGAAAATAGTCCATGTCCTCACCCCACCTTCAGCACGGCGCAAAGGCAGGGTGCGGCGGCACGGGCACACTCGGCACACCGGTCACGCAACAGCAGCCCCCTGTCTGGTGCAGCCCGTCCATTCACCAAACGGAATGCCGTTTCATCCGGAGTTCCGTCTATCGGTCTGACGGACCATGATTTTTCCTGTTCGGAGGCAGCGGTCCCGACCCGGCCGGGCCGTTCGGCGAGCGCTCCCCCTGACCTTTTCGGTAGTACCAGCCTGACGGATTTTTGCAAGACAGATTTGTGCTGCCCGCATGCGTCGTCCGCCGTGGGATTCGGTCAGGAGAGACGGAAAACGCAAAACGCCCCGCCGGCGGCTGCCTGGCGGGGCGTTGAGAATGCACGCTTTAAACTGGACGTCGCAGCGTCAGCGGACGGCGACGGACTGCTTGGCCGGAACGGCGGCGACCTTCTGCTTCGGCTTGGCCGGAGCGGCGGCCTTGGCCGGAGGCTTCGCCTTGGCGGCGGTCGCCTTCGGCGCTGCCGGAGCCGGCGTGGCCTGGGCGACGGCGATGACCGGGTCCGGACCGCTGACGACCTTCACGTCGCAGAGCGGGCGGCTGGCCAGATGCATCAGGCCGGCATTCTTCTCATCCGCGGTCAGGGTGCGCAGGTCGTCAGGGGTCAGGTCCTTGGCGGCCACCGACCGGTCGACGAAGTTGGCGCAATATTGCGCGATGCCGATGGTGGAGGCACGGCGGCTGATCTCGTTCGCCAGTTCCGTGCGGAACATGTCGAACTGGCGGGTGGCGTTGCCGCCGCTGCCCGAGCGCTTGTAATAGCTGATCAGCGACGCTTCGGAATTGGACAGCAGGGCGCGGTTCTTGATCGAGAAGTCCTGGTAGAGGTCGAACGGCTTCTTGTCCGGCACCACGGTGCGGCAGGTCAGGCCGACCACCATCATCTCGGTATGCAGGCGCATCATCTGCTCGGCCGCATGTTCGGTCCGATTGTAGCAGGCGGGCGCGGCCGGGGTGCTGGCCTTGGTCGGGCGCGCCTTGGCGGCGGCCGTCTTCGCCGGCGGCTTCGCAGCCTCATTGGCGGCGGCCGCGCCGGCGGGCGCAGGCAGGGCGAGCAGCGCGCCGAGGACGGCGGCGCCGGTCAGGGCTTTCAGGGAAAGGCGAAGGGCAGCGCGCTGGCGACTCATCAGGGGCTCCGGTGGCGCGGTACGGTAGGACGGGTTGGGGCGGGATAGGCGACCGCCCGACAGTCGGCGACCTTCTACCCGAACGCGGGGGCCGGTCAATGGTATTTGCCGGCCGCTTGCGTTTTGTCCCACGACCGCGGCGGAGTCGACACGCCGAGTCGCGACCGTGACCTGTTCCTTCGGCGCCTGTGCTTTCTGGCAGTCGCCATCGCTGGACGCCACGGTGGCGGCGACGCTATGGATGGGTATTCCATCGTCAGACAGGTCACGCGGCATGGCAGCCACCGGATCAGCATCGACCGGACCGGGTTTTGCGAGCGGGCACCGCATCGGCATCGATATGGGCGGTACGAAGACGGAGGGCATCCTGCTCGACCGTCTGGGAAACGAGCTGGCCCGCCACAGGGTTCCCACGCCCAGAGGCGATTACGACGGAACGGTCGAGACGATCCGCGCACTGGTCGCAAGGCTGGAGGGCGTAATCCCCGGCGGCGAGGCGACGGTCGGACTGGGCATTCCAGGCGCCATTTCCCCGGCCACGGGGCTGGTGAAGAACGCCAACTCCACCTGGCTGATCGGGAGGGACTTCACCCGCGATCTCGTCCAGGCGCTTGGCCGGCCGGTGCGGATCGAGAATGACGCCAACTGCTTTGCGGTGTCGGAGGCGACCGACGGCGCCGGAGCCGGCTGCGGCGTGGTGTTCGCGGCGATCCTCGGCACCGGCTGCGGCGCCGGAATCGTCGTGCATGGCCGCCCCGTGGGCGGGCGCAACGCCATCGCCGGCGAGTGGGGGCACAATCCGCTGCCCTGGCCGACGGACGCCGAACGGCCCGGCCCGGCCTGCTACTGCGGCAAGCATGGCTGCCTGGAAACCTTCGTTTCCGGGCCGGCGGTGGCGGCGGACCATCTGGCGGCCACCGGCGAGGCGCTCGACGCCGCAACCATCCTCTCACGCGCCGACGTCGATCCCGGATGCGCCGCGACGGCGGAGCGGCTGGTCGGGCGGATGGCCCGCGGGCTGGCCGCGGTGGCCAACCTGCTGGACCCTGACGTGATCGTGCTGGGCGGCGGCCTGTCGAACGCGGACCTGCTGTATGACCGGCTGCCGGCGGCGATGGAGCCCTGGGCCTTCACCGACCGGCTGGACACGCCGCTACGCCGCGCACGCCATGGCGATTCCAGTGGCGTGCGCGGCGCAGCGTGGCTGTGGCGGCCGGGCGAGATGCCGGACGCGGATTACTGAGGCTGGGCCGTCCGCGGAGTCGGCGGGGCGTCGGCGCTGCGCGGCGGCGCCATCACCCGCCGGGCGGCGGCCGGGTCCACCGGCGGCGGCGTCAGCGAATGGGTGTTGGAATAGTGGCGGTTCGCCCGCTTCACGTCGGTGCCGTAGCGCGTCATGCCGGCGCGGTGCTCGCCCGATTTGGTGGCGCCCCAATGGGAGGGGGCCGGGCCGGGGAGCGGCTGCGCCTGATCCATGTTGCGCATGAAGGGGCCGGTCGGCACCATCTGGTCGTACACCCAGGGCGCATAGTCCTGCTTCTGGGCGTTGGCCGGCAGCGACAGCGTCGCCATTCCCAGAATGGCGACGGCGGCGGTTGCGGCGGCGATCCGGGCGACAGCTCTGGCAGCGGAGGCAACGCGGGGCATCGAACAGGCACCTTTCGTCCGGAAAAAACGGATCGGAAGATGCAGTCGAGCGGAAAGCGCCCGCGCCGTCCAATGCGGAGGCGCGTTACCCATCCCGACGTCCC
>JBKHVJ010000455.1:0-13070 GCA_046570145.1 Alphaproteobacteria bacterium | reverse complement strand
CCATCGTCTTCCAGCTCGCCAGCCTGACCGACGTGACCTGGCAGATGTCGGGCGAGGTGGTGCTGATGACGCTGCTGGGCGGCATGGGCACGCTGCTGGGTCCGGTGGTCGGCGCCGGGCTGGTGGTCACGCTGGAAAGCTATCTCGCCGCCACCAGCCTGCCGGTCCCGGTGGTGATCGGCTGCATCTTCGTCGTCTGCGTCCTGGTCTTCCGACGCGGCATCGTCGGCGAGATCATGCACCGGCTCGAAAGCCGGGCGAAATGACCGGCGGATATGCCGAAGGGCGGTCCACCACACCGCCTCAGGCCGGGATCCGCTGCCAGCCCAGGCGTTTGTAGCGCGCCTCCAGGATGGTCGGCGTCGCGCAGGCGTAGCCGAACCAGAGCCCCACCAGCATGAGGATCCCGGTGGGCCAAAGCAACAGGGCTATGACGGTCAGCACGGCGTGGATCGCGGCGTGGATCCACTCACCCTTGGCGGCGAAATAGAATGGACCGCACAGGAACGCCCAGACCCCTGCCCTGTTGGACACCGCTTCCGTCTGGCCGGTCGCATGGATCTGGAAAATCATGGCCTATGACGGCGGCGCCATGCTCGTCTCCTTGGATTGCCGATCTCAGTGTCTGTTCGTAGCAGTCACACGCTGACCTCCTGAGGAACGAGCCGCTTCAGGCGCCTGGAGAGGATCGAGATGAAGGCGATTTGAACGAAGGCGAGGAGGTGCTCCTTCGTCCGCTCGACGATGGTGCTCAATCGACAGTAGCGGCTGATCCAGCTGAAGGAGCGCTCCACGACCCATGCGATTTCGGTGGGGCTGCGCGGGAGCCAGGAGCACCGGATCGAATGGCACTACATCGCCCCGGGCCGGCCGATGCAGAACGGCTTTGTGAAAAGCTTCAACGGGCGGCTTCGGGATGAATGCCTGAACGAGACGCTGTCTCACACCCGGACCGTCCTGGTTGCCTGGCAGGAGGACTTCAACCATGTTTGGCCGCACTCCGGTCTCGGCGGTGCCACGCCCGCCGAAGCCGCCGCGGTCGCAACGCAAGCCGGGCCGGGGCATGCCCCGGCCCGGCTTGCCATCACCGCCCGCTTCGGGCATCACAACTCAAAGACACTCGGCCAATGACCGGAGGAAGCTTCGGCCTCAGGTCACCGCCCTACTATTCGCAATCACCGCCTCACTTGGAAAAGTCACAGGTCAGTACCGGATGATTATCGCCTGGGATGTACTGATAGGCAATTCTGTTTTATAGGTTATCTGTTTCAGGACAAGGTTAGACCGGATGGTGGAAACAAAATCTATTTTTGACAGTTTGCTTGCTATGAGCTGCTCAAGCTCCTCGACGTCCCGGACAATCACCCGCAGCAGGAAATCGCAGTCGCCTGTCATCCAATTGCATTCCATCACCTCAGGTATCCTCTCGACGGCATCCCGGAAATTCTCCAGCGCCGATTGTGGCTGTTTGTCGAGCTTGACTTGGATATAGGCATTGATTTCCAGCCCCATCGCCTTTGGATTCAGAAGGGTGACCCGTCGATCGATGATGCCGGTCTGCTCCAGCTTCTTCACCCGCGTGAGGCAGGGTGAAGGAGACAGGTTGATTCTGCCGGCAAGCTCGACATTCGTCAGATTTGCATCCTTCTGCAACTCGTTGAGGATCTTGATGTCCGTTCGGTCGAGCGTCAGCGTGTTCATCATGATGACTCCCTGTTGTATTCTTGACGGCTTGGCTTGGAACCGAAGCGAAGAACGGCAGGAAATTCCGCGGAACAAACCCATTTGATTACGGCGCGCAATCCCTTCTGCCATTCGAATGTACACACGGCAGAGTGTATCCGAGGCCAACCAGTGGCAGAATCTATGGGATTGCCATTTTATGTCGCGAAACCGTCAAATTCGGACTGAGGTCCGCATCGAGATGCACGGAGGCCGCAACATTGCCGAAGAGTGCGTGGATTGGTGCGAAGTGGCCGGAAGCCCCGGTGGCCGGCGAAGCTCTCCCGATGCCGTGGGATCCCACTGGACTGCGCGTCAGCTTCGCCGCGGTGGATCCCGACGAGCTTGCCCGCCCGCTGGTCTCTTTCCTTGTCCGACGCAATGTGGATGACGACGAACTGCCGATCCACCGGCACCGCAAAGGCCAGCTGGTGGTGGCGGCGGAAGGCTCGGTCATGTGCCGGACGCTCGACGGGCTTCGGATCGTCCCATCCAATGGAGCTGTTTGGATTCCGGGGGAGGTTCCCCACAGCGTCTCCATGTCGGACAGGGGCCGGTCATACTGCGTGTTCATCAATCCGGAAATTTCGCCTCTGCCGAATTCCTGCGCGACATTTTCGATCAGCCCGATGCTGCGCGAGATGATCTTTCACTTGGGCAACCTGCCGCCGCTTTACCCTCCCGAGGGTCCGACCAGCCGTCTGGTCCAGGTCATTTTGGACGAGCTTGCACAGATGAAGACGGAGCCGCTCCACTTCCCGGTTTCCAACCATCCCAGGATACAGCGCATCGCCGCCCAATTGCTGGAGGCGCCCGACGACCGCAGGACCATCCGGGACTGGGCGGCGGCCGTCGCCATGAGCGAGCGGACTTTGGCCCGGCTCATCCTGAAGCATACGGGGATGTCGTTCGGCCGGTGGCGCCAGCAACTCCATATCGTGATCGCCGTTCAACGGCTATCGATGGGCGCCACCGTTCAGGCGATCTCCCAGGAACTTGGATACGACTCTCCGAGCGCGTTCACCGCCATGTTCAGAAAGCACATGGGACAGCCTCCGCGCCGGTATCTGCAGGATCGCGCCGAAGGCGCGGCGAACTGAGCCGCACCACCCCTCTCATGCAGACGGCTCCTGATCCGGTGTGCCGCGATCAGGAGCCGTCGGTGTGTTCGGCGGCCGGCATTGCGGTCACCACGCGGATGCCGGCCGCAGCCTGCCCTGTCAGCTGACGATATCCTGCCTGATGCTCTTCCGCGCCGCCATGAAGGCCGCCGCTGCCAGAACATAGACGAGCGACGTGCTGATCAGCGCCCAGCGGATGGCGTCACCGGAGCCCATCGACGGCGCGAGAAGATCGCTGATCAGGCCGACCGACAGCGGTCCGAGGCCAAGCCCGATCAGATTGGCGAAGAACAGGAAGATGGCGGTGGCGGTCGCCCTGGTGCGCGGGCGCACCAGACTTTGCACCGCCGCGAAGATGGGGCCGTAGTAAATGGACTGCAGCATCATCGGCAAACCCATCAGGCAAAGCGCAACCACGGTGTTCGAGGCGGTGTAAGTCGCGAAAAGCGCGAACGGCAGGCACAGGGCCGCCGCCGCCGGGATGGTCGCATAGGCGTTCAGGTTGCTGCGCACCCCGCGATCCGTCGCCCAGCCGCCCAGCCAAGTGCCCGCGGCTCCGCAGATGCCGATGATCAGGCCCAGCACCGTACCGAGAAAGCCGGTGGCGCCCAACTGGATACCGGTGAATTCATTCAGCCCGACCGCCAGAGCGCCCAACCCTTCCGCGTGATTGCGCAGAAAGTGGGAGCTTTGAAAGGCAAGATTGCTGTAAATCCCGAAACTCATGGCCACCATCGCGACCGTGAGCCAGATATAGGTTCGCTTGCTGGCGAGTTCGTCCAGTGCCTCCCTCAGAGTGGGCGTGCTTTGCGCCTCGCTGGCCGCGAAGGAGGATTTTCGCGGCTCGGGTAGGGTGAAATAGGCCAGCAGCCCAATGATGATGCCGGGCACCCCGACCAGCGCGAAAGATGCGCGCCAGCCGAGACTGTCCGCGATCAGGCCGCCGACCACCATCCCGACCAGGGAACCGGCCGGAATGCCCATGGAAAAAAATGCCAGCGCCGACGCCCGCTTCTCTCTCGTCGTGTAATCGCTGATCAAGGACTGGGATGCCGGCGTGCAGCCGGCTTCGCCGACACCGACACCGACCCTGGCGAGGAACAGCTGGGCAAAGGTCTGGGCTACGCCGCAGACCGCCGTGAAAAAGCTCCAGGTGATCGCCGACAGCGCGACGATCCTGACCCGGTTCGCACGCTCCGCCCATCGCGCGATCGGCAAGGCCAGCGTCGCGTAGAAGATGGCGAAGGACAGTCCGGTCAACGACCCCAGCTGCCAGTCGGTGAGACCGAGTTCGCGCTTGATCGGTTCCGCGAGAATGTTGACGATCTGACGGTCGACGAAGTTCAGCATGTAGACGAGGAACAGCATGGTCAGGGCATAGCGTCGATGGTGGATCGATATACCCATCGGTTTCGGCTGCGGCACCGACACCGTGGTCGTTGCGTCTTCGATCATACGACAGTCTCCAAAAAGACCGGGCACAGGGGGCCGGGTCGGTTTCGGTCGGAACGCGGTGTCGGGAGGCGCGGAAATGCTTGCAGCCGGCCTGCGGCTCGGCATGCGGTCAGGGTTTGACGCCCGTACTGATGTGAAACGCGACATCGTCGGCGCGCGGATCGGTGGAGCCGGCCAGGGTCGTCTGGTAGGTCAGGTTGAAGAGATAGCGGTCCTTGACCGTGCCATCGACCGCAAGCCGGAGAACCTGGCGCCCCTGATTGAACGCACCGTCATAGGACGTTCCGTTGACATCGTGGGCAAGCTCCGGCCGCGCAGAAACTGTTATTGGGGGCCGGTTCCGAAGATGTCCGAACGGGCATAGCGGTGGAAATTGGGGTCCGGCACCTTGATGTGTTATAGTGAGAAGGCAGAGAGTCAGCCTTGCCGGCCGGATTCAAAATATTTCATTCGTCCGAACTTGCCAGAAGAATAAATCAGTGGAACTTTGTCCTGATTGAGGTTCTGGGCGACAACGGCACCGATCATGATGGTATGGGTGGCAACTTCCACGATGTTCTGTAGTCTGCAATCGAAGCTGCAAACGGATTGGAGAAGGACCGGAACCCCGGTAACCATTTCGTCCCATTCAGCGGGGGAAAAACGGGACGCGCCCTTGCTGCCATCCAACGCCGCGAAGCGTTCTGCCAGCTGAACCTGATCGGCGGAAAGGACGTTCCAGGAAAAGGCGCTGGTCCTGAGAATGACGTCGTGAGCCTCGGCACTGCGGTTGATGCAGGCAAGAACCATCGGCGGATCGACGCACAGGGAAACCGCGGCGGTGACGGTCAGGCCACGCCTGTCCGGCCCCTGGCCCGACGCCACGATCGACACCGACCCCACGACAGCCCGCAATGCACTTTTGAAAGCGACCGTCTCCACGTGGTTTGGAACAGGGAAATCTTGTCCCGACATGGCGAACCTCACGCAAGGCAGTGGAATGGCATGCCGTCGCCCCCGGTTGGCACCGCGGGAGCGGTCCTTCGGCATCTGTGGGACGGTGCGCTATGGGGCGGAGGCGACCGGCAGCGTCCGGTGCTCCACGATGTTCAGCCCATAGCCCCGGAGCGCCACCGGGACATGCTGCGAGTTGGACAGAAGGATCATGTCGTGAATGCCGAGTTCCGCGAGAACCTGGGCGCCGACGCCATAGTTGCGCAGTTCGGCCTTGTCGACGAGCGGTTCCCCCGACTTCACCCGAAGAAGCTGCGAGATCGGCACTTCGCGGTTGAACAGCACGATCACGCCCCGGCCTTCGGCGGCGATCTCCTGCATGGACCGGGCGACGATGTCGCCGCGATCGCCCGTCTGGCCCAGCACGTCCGACAGGATGTCCAGCGCGTGCACGCGCACCAGGGTCGGCCTGTCGTCGATCACGCCCTTCACCAGCGCAATCGCCTCCGTCTCGATTGCCTTGATGCGGAAGGTGATGGCGCTCCACTCCCCGCCCCATCGGCTGTCGAATTTCGTGGTGACGACACGCTCGACGTCATGATCGTGGCGGCGGCGGAAGGCGATCAGGTCGCGGATCGTGCCGATCTTGAGCGCATGGCGCTGGGCAAAGGCGACGAGATCGTCGAGGCGGGCCATCGTCCCGTCCTCCTTCATGATCTCGCAGATCACGCCCGAGGGATTGAGGCCGGCAAGGCGCGCGACGTCCACCGCCGCCTCGGTATGTCCTGCGCGAACCAGCACGCCGCCGGGCCGGGAAACCAGGGGAAATATGTGGCCCGGCGAGACGATATGCTCCGAACCCCTGGCCGCGTCGATTGCCACCGCCACCGTCCGCGCACGGTCCGCCGCGGAAATGCCGGTGGAAACCCCTTCGCGTGCCTCGATGGAAACGGTGAAGGCCGTCCCATGGCGGGTGCCGTTTTGCGTGCTCATCAATTCGAGGCCGAGCTGGTCGACCCGCTCCTTGCCGAGCGCCAGACAGATGAGGCCCCTGCCATGCGACGCCATGAAGTTGATCGCCTCGGGCGTCGCCATCTGCGCCGGGATCACGAGATCGCCCTCGTTCTCCCGATCCTCGTCGTCGACGAGGATGAACATTCGACCGTTGCGGGCCGCTTCGATGATCTCCGTCGTCGAGGATAGAAATGGATGGCGTGGAGTGCAGGGCAGCATCGTCATGATCTTTCTCCGATCACCGCATCACAGGTTGGACAGCGCCTGACGGATCAGCGAATCCTCGGAGTCGTCGTAGAGCGAATCGATCAGCGCCGCGTAACGTTCGTTCAGCACCTTGCGCCGCTTTTTCCTGGTTGCCGTCATGACCCCATTTTCAGCCGACAGCTCTTCGGGAAGGATCCGGAAGGACTTGATCTGTTCGACAGGCGCCAGCCTCTGGTTCGCCTTGGCGACTTCCCCCTCGATCAGGTGGATGACGGCTTCCGATGAACAGAAATCCGCGTAGTCGTTGATCGTTTCGTTCCGCCCCTTCACCCAGTCGGTCATCGCGATGCGGTCGACCTCGATCAGCGCCACGAGGTATTTCCGCCCGTCGCCGCAAACCGCGGCTTCCGAGATGTAGGGGCTTCGCCGCAACTCGTTCTCGATCTGCGCCGGACTGATCGACTTGCCGCCGGAGGTGTTGATGATCTCCTTTTTCCGGTCGATGATCGCCAGCTGGCCATCGGGCCGGACCTCGACGATGTCGCCGGTGTGGAGCCATCCATCCCGCAAGGCCTCCAGCGTGTCGTCGGGCTTGTTCAAGTATCCCGTGAACAGGCCGGGTCCCGTCACCAGCATTTCACCGTCGCCGGCGACCCTGGTCTTCCAGCGGGGATCGGCAATCGGAACGCCGATCGTGCCGGGCTTCGACCAGTCCCGCATCTGCCCGGTGTTCGCTCCGACCAGTTCGGTCTGCCCGTAGACCTCCTTGAGGTTCACCCCCCATGTCTGCCACAGCTTCACGACGTCCGGCGGCATCGGTGCGGAGGCCGTGTAGGGGTATCTCAGCTGATCGAGCCCGATCTCCGCCAGGAGCGGCAGGAAGACCCGGTCGCGGCAGGTCGCGAAAAGCGCCTGGAGAAAGGGATCGTCCGGGCCGTCCGCCTGCCGGTCCGCCAGCGCCTTCTGGGCGATGGACATCGCGAAGCGATAGGATTTCTTGCCGACCGTGGCCGACGCATTGATCCTGCTGATCAGTTCGGCGGCATAGCGTTGATAGAAGCGCGGCGGCGCCATCCAGTAGGTCGGCCTCACGTCGCGGATGGTCGTCGCGAAGTCCGCTCCGGTCTCGCCGAAATAGGGCGTGACCTCGCTGATGAGAGGAAGAACGATGCCCTGCCCGAGCCCGACGACATGGGAGAGGGGGAGATGGACGACCACCCGCTGGGGCTCGTGGAAAAGCGCCGGGCAAAAGCTACGGATGGTCACCAGACCCTCGATCAGCGACCGGTGGGTGAGGATCGCGCCTTTGGGATTGCCGGTCGTCCCGGAGGTGTAGACGATGCTGGCATTGTCTTCCGGACGCGCCACTCCGGCCTGCTCGTCGAGCAGCGACGCACAGTCGGACGACGAGGCAGAAAACCGCGGCAGCGAGACGACGCTCTTCGATGACGGAACCGCCGGATCGAAGACCACGATCTTCTTCAGCGTCTCCGCCTGCCGGCTGCGGAGAAGGATGGCGAGTTCCTTCTCTCCGGCGACGAAGGCGAACTTGCTTCCGGAGTCCTCCAGGAAATACTCCACCTCCTCCGTCGAGGAGGTGAAATAGATCCCGACCGCCACGCCGCCGGAACAGACCGTCGCCATGTAAGCGATCACCCAGTCCTGCGAGATGTCCCCCATGATGGCGACGTGGTCCCCCTTCTCCAGACCATGATCGAGGAGGGCACGCGAAAGCGCTGCGACGTCCCTGGCAAATTCACCCCAGGTCGTGGCGTGCCACGTACCGGCTCGCTTCTGGAAGAACGCCACGGCCTCGCCCCTGCCGTCACGGCGGTCGCGCAGCAGCGACGGCAGCGTCCCGTCTTCGTGCGCAATCGGCGACGGGGCAATCGCGGATGAGGCAATCATGGACGGGGCAATTGGGGGCAGGACGGGCGGGAAAACGGAATGCGGCCCGCCCATCTCAATTGCCGCCTTCTGCAAAGCGTTTGCGCTTCTCGCGGAAGGCGGCGACGGCCTGCCGGCGCTCCGGGCTGTGGAAGGTGAGCATCTCGTGCGCCATGGCCGTGTCGAGGTTCAGGTGCACCTGCTCCTTGATCAGCTTGTTGACGGCGTATTTTGTCCAGGCGATGGCGTCGCGGGGGCCGGATGCGAGCATCTCGGCGTAGCGGACCGCATGCTCGACCACGGTTCCTTCCGGCACGACCTTGTTGATCATTCCGGCCACCGCCGCTTCCTCCGCCGAAATGAAGTCGCCGGTCATCAGATAATGCTTCGCCCGCACCGGCCCCAGAAGGAGCGGCCAGATCACCGCGCCGCCGTCGCCGGCGACGACGCCGGCCGTTACATGCGTGTCGGCGAAGCGGACACCGGGCTCGGCGAAGACGACGTCACAGAACAGGGCGAGCGTGGCGCCCAGCCCGACGGCGACACCGTTGACCGCGGCGATCAGCGGGCATTCCAGCTCGAGCATGTTGCGGATCAGGTGACGCCCGGAGCGGGTGGGCGAAATCGGTCCCAAATCGTCATCCAGCGCAGTCTGATCGCCGCCGGAGCAGAAGCCGCGACCCGCACCGGTCAGGACGATGGCCTTGACCGCCCGGTCGCTGTCGAGATCCACGAACAGCTCTTCCAGCGCGGAGTGCATCGGCCAGTCGATGGCGTTGAGGATTTCGGGCCGGTTCAGCGTGACGACGGCCACACCGCTCGCGCGCTTCTCGACGAGCAGGCCCCTATAGGTCTTGTCGGTCATGTGAGACTCTCTTCAGATCGGTCGAGAGGGGATCAGGCCGAAACCTTCACCGTCCGCATCCTGCGGATCTGGTCGAGGATCTCGTCGGTCGGCCGCACCACATTGTTGCGGTCGTTGAAATGCGGGATGACGTAGCGTCCGACCAGTTCGATGGACTTCATGATCTCGGCGTGCGAAACAGAGTCGATGTGGAACAGGATTTCTTCGGCGCCGGTTTCGATGAAGCGTTCCAGCTGGCGGATGACCGTATCCGGGCTGCCGCAAACCAGACTGGCGGAGTCGTTCAGGAGATAATTCCAGTCGGTGGCCGCGCGCTGGAGCGCTTCCAGCCCTTCCCCCATGTAGGCGTAATCGTCGGCGATCTTCGCCAGCCGCGGATAGGCGTCGGTCGAGATGCGGGCGTACTGCATCAGCGGCTCGGCATAGATGTCCTTCGCCGCCTGATCGGTTTCGGCGATCCCGAGGAACACCGGCATGCCGAGACGCGGACGGTCAAGCGGGCCGTTCGGATCCCGCTGCCAGTTCGACCGGTAGGCTTCGACCATCTTCGCCTGGGCGTCCCACCCCTGGTAGAGCGTGTGGCTGAGGACGGCGAGCCCCTGGCGGGCTGCCCAGACGTGACTGCGCTCGCTGGTCGCGGCGATGCCCATCAACGGATAGGGCTTCTGGACCGGCTTCGGCACCAGCATGCGCGGCGGAACCTGGTAATGCTTGCCCTCGAAGGTGAAGATGTCCTTGCTGAAGGCTTCGCGGATCAGCGCGATCCCCTCCTCCATCTGCTCAAGCGTTTCCGCGGGCTCCACGTTGAAGGCGCGCATGGCGATGGTGGTGTTGGCGCGGCCGCAATACAGCTCCATGCGGCCGTTGGACAGGATGTCGGTGACGGCGGCCCGCTCCGCCGTGCGCAGCGCGTGGTTGATCTTCTTGGGCATCAGCGAGACCGCCGGCCTCAGCCGGATGCGGGACGTGACCGCCGCGAGGTAGCCATACACGACTTCGGGAGCGGAGCTGGAGATCCCGCCCAAGGCGACATGCTGCTCGGACAGGCTGACGATGTCGAAACCCATCTTCTCGGCAAACACCGCTTCTTCGACAAGCTCATGAAGCCGGCGCGAATAGCTTTGCCCAACCAGTGTTTCCTGCTCGGACCAGAAGCCGAACTTGACTGCCATTTGGATGCCCTCTCGGGTTTGTTTGAAATGCCTCTTCGGTGATTGGAAGATTGTCACGAAGCCGGCGGCAGAACCTGCCGAAGATCCGTCACGCCGGCTGTGTGCTCGGAACATTATTTTGTGTAGGAATGATCGGCCCGACGACCGCGCGGCGAGGGCGGCGCGCCATCAGGCCGGATCCTCCCGGGAAAAGCTCTCGACGAGAAGCGCGGCGATGCGCTCGATGCAGTGCCTGCCGATGGCTGCCGAGGAACCGGTGGGGTCGCCGAGAATGCCGTTGGCGCTGACCGCCGCAAGCCCGTCGCGCCACATCAGCTCCAGGTCGCCTTGTGAAAGAAGCCCCAATCTTCCGGCCTCGTAGCGCTCCGCGCGCACCCGCTCGGGGTGGAGGTCGAGCATGAGCGAGGTTTCGGCGATATCGGCATGGCCGCCCACCTTGATCGGCTCGCCACCCGCTTCCTCGACGGCATCGCGCCACCGTTCCAGCCACGCCTTCGCATCGGTGAAGGCGGAGATGCGGCAGGGGGCGGGCACGGCCGAACGCAATCGCGGCAGCATCCTGGCCAATGGCGGAGAATTGCCGACATGGGCGGAGAAGATCAGAATGCGCTCGAAGCCATGTCTTGCCAGACTGGTGCAGTAATCCCGGCAGATCATTTCGAAGGTGCTGTCCTGCAACGAGATCGTGCCGGGAAATGCCAGATGGTGGGACGAGCAGCCGACCCTGATGGTCGGCGCCACCAGCGCCCCTCCCACGCCCTTCGCCACCAGGATGCCGAGATGGTCCGCATGGTCGGCATCGACGCTGAGGGTCAGGTGCGGTCCATGCTGCTCCACCGCCCCGCAGGGGATGACGATGGTCCGGGTGCCGCCCGCAATGGCGAGGGCGACCTCGGACGAGGTCATGAACTCAAGCCGGAGATGATCGCCGTCAGCCATGCTGCTGCCTCGTTTTGCGCTGGAGGAACCGTTCACGCGCCGCGGCCGTCTCTCCGCGGTTCAGGTAATCCTGCATGTCGCCGAGCGTGCGCGCTTCAAGCTCCTCATCGGTCATCCGCGGCGCATCGGCGAAGGTCCGTTTGATCGCTGAGAACAGATGCATGTCCTTGAGGCGAAGCGTCTCGGCGACGACCCGGGTCCGGTCCTGCAACTCGTTGAAGCCGACGACTTCATCGACGAGGCCCATCGCCTGCGCCTCCTGCGCGGAAACGAGATCCCCGGAATAGAGCAGGCGCTCGGCAGACCGGCGCCCGAGGCGGTTCATTGCCTGATGCATGCCTTTCGCGGCGGGGAGCAGCCCGTGATTGATTTCGGGAAAGCCGAACTTCGCGCTTTCACTCGCCACGACATGATCCGCAAACAGAACCAGTTCCAGCGCCCCTCCCACCGCATAGCCGTTGACGGCGCACAGCAGCGGGCAGCGGTAGCCTTCCAGCGCGACAAGCAACCGATGGAAGGCGCGCATCCTTGGAACTGCGGCATCCAGATTGACGGTGATTTCGCGAATGTCGCCGCCGGCGCTGAAGAAGCGCACGCCGGTACCGGTCAAAATCACGGCCGGCGCGTCGGCCTCCGCCCCGAACCGGGCGAGATCGTCCGCCAGCGCCTGGATCAGGTCGAATGAGAGCGCATTGGCGGGCGGCCTGTCCAAGGTCAGCCGGACCAGCGTCGTGGATAAGCGATCCATCCTCAGCATGTTGTATCCTTTCAGGTCACGCAGGGCTCCGTGCCGGCCGAGGTTAGCGCGTGCCCCTCAAAGGGTTCTTCCGAAGACTCCCCGCGAGCGCGCCCGTGAAAGGATGTTCTGGCGCGGCACCTGTGTTTGACGGCCGAAGATGCCGCGCACTCCCGCCACCGGTTACAGCGCGTCGGCGGCGGTTGCTGCCTCGATGGCGACGGTCGCGGTCATGCCCGCCGCCAGTTCGACGCCGGGCGGCACCCGGTCGATGTGAATGCGCACCGGTATGCGCTGGGCGAGACGGACCCAGCTGAAGGTCGGCTCGACATTCGGCAGGCCGCGATAGCCGGGCGTTCCGTTGCTGTCCTCGATACCCCGGCCGATGCTTTCGACATGGCCGGAAAGCGGTTCGTCGAAGCCCATCAGCACGATCTGCGCAGGGCTGCCGACGCGGATACGGCGCAGCTTCGTTTCTTCGAAATAGCTGGTGATCCAGAAGCTGGTCGCATCGAGGATGGCGATCTTGGTCGCGCCGGCCGTGGCATAGTCGCCGGGACGCAGCCGCAGATTGGTGACATACCCGTCGACGGGTGCCCGGATCGTCGTCCGCGCCAGATCCAGTTTGGCAAGATCGAGCGCCGCCACCGCACCTTCATAGGTCGCTGCCGCCTGTGCGGCGGCGCCGGCCGTCTGTTGCACATCCTCCTGGGAAATGACCTCGCGGAGCTGGCTTCGCCGCCGCGCCGCCGCCTGGCGGACAAGCATGTCCTGGCGCCTGGCTTCAGCCTCGGCCTGCGCTGACGCCACCGCGAGCGAAAACCGCTTGCCGTCGATCTCATAGAGGATGTCGCCACGATGCACATACTGATTGTCGACGACGGAGACGGCGCCCACGGTCCCGGACACCTCCGGCGCGATCTGGACCACCTCCGCACTCACCCGGGCATCGCGCGTCCACGGCGTCTGTTCGTGGCGCGTCCACACCTGCAGCGCCACCAGAGCGGCGACCGAGCCGA
>JBKHVJ010000454.1:0-16759 GCA_046570145.1 Alphaproteobacteria bacterium | reverse complement strand
ACCCGATCGATCCGCAGGCGTTGACCCTGCTGACCCATATGGCGAAGACGCTTGCCGGTGCGGGCGGCTTCCGCGTCACCATCCGCTCCGACTTCGATGTCGTGCAGGACACCGGCGAGAAGATCAGCTTCGGAGAGCGGCGGACGGTCGTCCTGAAGCGCCCGAGCGGTCTGCGGATCGATGTCGAGGAAAGCGACGGAACGCACACACAGGTGAGTTTCGACGGCAAGGCGATCACCGTGTTCAGTCCCGAAGACGGGGTCTATGGCCAGGTCGAACGGCCGGGCACCGTGGACGCGGCCGTACACTACGTCATCCAGGATCTGCAGATCCGGCTGCCGCTGGCGCTGCTGCTGGTCACCTCCCTGCAGGAGGAACTGACCCAACGCCTGGAAGCGCTTTCCTATGTGGAGCGCGACATGCTGACCTCCGTGCCGACCGACCATCTGGTCGGCCAGGCCGAAGGCGCCGACTTCCAGGTCTGGATCCCCGTGCAAGGGGACCCTCTGCCACAGCGCGTGACGATCACCTACAAGGACGATGAGGGGCAACCGCAGTTCCGCGCGGAGTTGACCGGCTGGACCCTGGATCCGGACGTGTCTTCGGAGCAACTCGCCTTCACCCCACCCGCCGGTGCCGAGCGCATCCCATTCGTCGTACGGGTTCGCCAGGGCGCCGGTCGGCAGCCTGCCGGCGCTCCCGATTCCTCCGGCGATGCGGAAGGAGCTTCGAAATGACAGCGGCGTCGATATCACGAACGGTCTTTTCAGTGTTCCTGTCCCTTCTGCTGATGGCCGCGGCAGTGGCGGATGCCTACGCGCAGGGTCGCGGCGGCCGGGGTGGGGGCGGTCGCGGCGGCGGCGGTGGATTTTCCCGTTCCGGTCCGGCCGCCGGCGGGGGCTTTGCGGCCCAACGGCCACCCCCATCCGGCGGTCGCGTCGCGGCTCAACGACCTGCGGGAGGGGCAGGTGGAACCGCCGCTCGTCAGGCTGGTGCGACCGAGCGGTCGGGCCAGCGCATGGCGGCGTCGCAGACCAATGCGCGTCAGGCCGGCGCCACGGAACGTTCCGGCCAGCGTGCGGATACCCGACAGACCCTTGCCGGGGAACGGACCGAACGCCAGGGTCAGCGTCAGGACGGGATGACCGAGCGGACCGATGCCCGCCAGCAAGGGCAGACCGAGCGGACACAGGCACGGGCGAATGCCGCGCAGAACATTTCCGGCAATTGGGATGGCTACCGCTATTACGACGATCATGACGATGATTGGGGTTATGCCCTCGCAGGCGCGGCCATCGGTGCCACCGCCGGCTACATCGCCGGGGCCGCAACGGCCGCACCGACCTATGTGACGGTGTTGCCCTGTTCGCCGAGCATGGTGACGGCGAGCGGGGTCAGCTACTACGGTTGCGGCGGCACCTGGTACAACCGAACCTACGTGAACGGCGCCGTCTCGTACGTCGTCGTTCCCGCCCCTCCCGGCTATTGAGCGATGGGATACGGTAGCAGGGGTTACGGTTGAGAAGATGACCCCTGCGGCGGCCTGAATTAGGAGAGGGCAGGGCACGGGCAGCACTGCGGAGCCGGAACAGCGACGCATGTGTCGCCGTGCCCGCGGGAACCCGCAAAGCAGTCGGGCGGCAACTCCGATCCGTTCCGCCGTCACCCTTCCGATGTCGATCGTCCCCCGAGAGCGGGAGAGCAAATCAGTCCCTGCAAGCCGCTATCGGCAACCGGGTTCCAATCACAGATTCCATCGGCCGACCGTTTCGGGCCGCGATCAGGAGGAAGCCATGGCAGTCCGCTCCGTCATCCCTGTCGTCGTTCCGGCTCTTGTCCTGTGTGGTGCATGGCTGGTGCCGGCCATGCTGCCGCAACCGGCCGCATCGCAGAGCAGGACCGAACTGAGCAATCTCATTCCGCAGGACGCGGCGGTGAAGATTCATGCCAGGATCAAGTCAATCGATCCGGCAACGCGGCGCGTGACGCTGGACGGCCGCTCCGGACGGTCGATCACCCTCGTGGCCGGTCCCAATGTTCGGCTGGAGATGCTGAAGGAGGGAGATGCCGTCGATGCACAATATTACCGCTCCGTCGCGTTCTTCGTCTCCCAGCCCGGAATGAAGGTGCCGGAGGACGAAATCAACCAAGTGATCACCCGTCCGACCGAGGCTCCCGGCGGCATCGCCATGCAGGTGACGCGCGTCAGCGGCTTGGTGGTCGGGATCGATTTGACGGCGCGCAGCGTCGATCTGGTCAACCCGCAGGGCGGTGCCGTCTTCACCGTCAATGTGCTCGACCCGGACCGACAGGCGAGGTTGCCGGATTTGAAGGTCGGTGACACCATCACGGCGGTGGTGAGCGAAGCGCTCGCCGTATCGATCCAGCCGTCCAAGGGCTTGTTCTGACTTCCGCTTACCGGCAACGGTATCCGCGGAGACGGTGCGTGGTCAAAGTTGCCGCGGCGTATCGGTTGGTTTCCGGCCTTTGAGACGAGGGGCGATCATCTGCTGGAATGCGTGGGCAACCTCCGGCTCCGCCGACTTCGCCTCGCTGGCCTACATGAAGGCAATGGCGGCGACCGCCCTTCGCGCCTCGTCACGGCCAAGGCGCATGAGCGTGAAAGCGGCAACCTGATCGTCAGGACACGTGGGAGCCGGATGCCGCCCAGCCGGTCGCGAATGTTCTCCGGAGCCTTCCGGTCTTGCGGAGTGCGCGCCATCGCCTGCTGCGTAGCATCGCTTGGCGGACCATAGACGATGCGGAAGTCCGCTGGGCGCGCCGCCGCAGACCCGGCTGACATGACGATGCCGGCAACGGCCAACACGATAGCGCGACGGCAAGCCGCCGACCATGCCACGTTCCATGTGGCCACCCTATCAAAGAAAATTGGAGGGAAGAAATGAATGATATGCAGTATGGATTTTCGCGACAACAAGTATTGAATGATAAGGCTGAAATATTGTGCGAAAGCGGAAGATTTAGGAGAATTTGCTTCTGTGTTTTTGCATGTGCGGCTGTCGCTTGTTTCACCTCGTATTTTCCAAAAAACGCATTGGCGCAGGGGAAGGGAATTGAGGCGCGACAGACCAAAAACCTGTTCGATCTCCTGGACACGAATCGGGATGGAAATATATCGGTGTCAGAGTTCAAGAACAATCAGATGTTGATATTCTATATCTGGGACAACAATAAGGATTTGCTTCTCACGCCGAACGAGACTCCCCTGCCGCCTGATGTGTTCATGCGCGTTGCGGGGCAGAACAGCAGAATTGACACGATGGAATTCATGAATGTCGTCGACTCGGCATTCGAACAGGCTGACGTCAATCGCGATGGCGTCCTCACACTGGACGAATTCACCAAAATGCGCCAATTCGTGCGTCATCAATAGACGGGGTTCTCAAGGCGGCTCCAGGGAGTCCAGCTGGTTAAGGGCGGTGCGCAAGGCTGTCAGTGCCTCATGACCATCGCGCGCGAGGCGCAGCAGGGCTGGCAGCTGTCCGGGATGGCGCAACAGTTCAACCGCTGCCGCAAAGAAGCGCAGAGAGCCGGTGGTTGCCAGGGCGGCCAGGATGGGCGGTGGAACCCCGGCGTCCCATGGATCGGCAACGGCGCGCAACACCAGGAACGGGAGTCCGGCCCGCTGTGCCGCGACTGCAACCGCCTCGCTCTCCATGTCGGCGGCAACGGCACTGCTCCGTTCCGCCAACGCCTGCTTGTCGGCACGCGTCGCAAGCACGAGTGGAGCGCATGCCATACACCCGCCGGAGGGATGCAGACCATTCATGCGTTCCAGAGTTTTCGCGCGCCATGTCGGGTCCACCGCTGCCAGCGATCCGTCGTGCAACCGGATCTCGGACGGAAGCAGCAGCGTGCCGGCCGCCAGTCCTTCGGCCAGTCCTCCGGCCAGTCCGAAGCTGACCAGAGCCTTTGCGCCGCGTTCCACCAAGTCCCGCGCCATCGCACGCGCCCGTTCCGCGTCGGCACCGCTGCAAGCCACCAGAGGGGCGTGACCGGGGAGGGCGCGCAGCAGGCGTGCCTCGACCCGGAAGCCGGTGAGGATGCCCAGACGGTTCAAGGATTGGAAGCCATGAGGATTTCCATGGAAGTCGCGGCATTTCTGCCTCGCTGCGTGCGATAGCGTGCCAGCGCCCACAATGGAAAATAGGCCGAGTAACCATGGTAACGCAGATAGAAGACCCGTGGGAATCCCACCCCGGTGTGGTGTCGCTCCACCCAACAGGCGCCGTCGCGTGGCGCCCGCTCCAGGAAGGCGACGCCACGCTGGACAGCCATTCCCTTCTCCTCGCCGGCGGCCAAAAGGCCGAGCAATGCCCATGCGGTCTGTGATGGCGTGCTCGCCTTCGTCTCGCCCTTGCGGGCCTGCCAGTAGGTGGCGCAATCCTCGCCCCATCCACCGTCCGGGCGTTGTCGGGATTCGAGAAACGCGACTGCCCGTCGAATGACTGGTGAAGCGGGGTCTTCTCCCACGGCAGCCAGCGCACACAGCACCGACCAAGTGCCATAAATGTAGTTGGTGCCCCAGCGACCGAACCAGGACCCGTCAGGCTCTTGGTGCCGCAAAAGGAATTCGATGGCGCCGGCAACCGCCGGATGGTTACGGCCGAGCCCGATCTGTGCCAGGAAAGCCAGGCAACGGGCCGTGACGTCGGCTGTCGGCGGATCAAGCAGAGCACCATGATCGGCAAAAGGGATGTGATTGAGGTAATAATTGGTGTTGTCGGCATCGTATGCGCCCCATCCGCCGTCGCGGCTCTGCATGCCGATGATCCATTCCTCGGCCCGCGCGATTGCGTTCGCGTAACGCCGGGGATCGGCCCGGTGCAGCGCCATGGCAACCACCGCTGTGTCGTCGAGATCCGGGTACAGCGCGTTCCCATACTGAAACGCCCATCCTCCCGGGCGAGGGGCGTTGTCTCCGCGCCCGTTCACCCAATCGCCTGCACGATCCAGAATCTGCTGGTCGCGCAGCCAGTCGAGTGCCGGGCGCAAAACCGGGCCGTCTGCCGCCGCCCCGGCTTCAATCAACGCATGGGCAGATAACGCGGTGTCCCAGACGGGCGATACGCAAGGCTGGCAATACGCCCCCTGATCGCGCGCCATCAGCAGGCGATCGAGCGCCCGGCGGGCCGCCAGAACCTGTGGGTGATCCCTTGGACGGCCCAGCACGTCGAGAGCCAGCACGGCGTTGACCATGGCCGGAAAGATCGCGCCCAGACCATCTTCGCCATTCAATCGCGCGAGGATGAAGGCTTCGGCTTTTCGGATTGCACGTCGGCGCAAGCAGCGTGGGGTCCAGGGTTCGACCGCACGCAGCACATGGTCGAGCATCAGGAACGCGGTTCCGGACAGCGAACCGGTGGGGTTGATGTTGTAGTGCCGCTCCTGCTCCGGCGGAGTGGTGAAGAGTTCGCTTATATGGACGTCCCGTGGATTGCGCGCGCGGGGCTTAAGCGCCAGGAGAACCAGGAGTGGCACGACCACCACGCGCGACCAGTAGGCGATCTTCGCCAGATGCATCGGGAACCAGCTTGGGGCCAGCATCAGTTCCACCGGCATCACCGGAACGGCGCGCCACGGCACTTCCCCATACAGCGCCAGGAGGATGCGGGTGAAGACGTTGGCTCGGGCGGCGCCTCCGGCGGCCAGAATGGTGGCGCGTGCACGGCGCATGTGCGGTTCCTGCAGGTCGTCGCCGATCATCTTCAAGGCGAAGTAGGCCTTCACCGAGGCACTGATGTCAGCATCGCCGTCATGGAACAGCGGCCAGCCACCATCGCGGCCCTGGACGTCGCGAATGTAGCGGCCGATGCGGGTCTCAAGCTCGGCGTCCGCCGGGTCGCCGAGAAAGTGGCGCATCAGTATGTACTCGGCTGGAATCGTGACATCGGCCTCCAGTTCAAACACCCAGTGGCCGTCTTCCCGTTGCAGGGCCTCCAGTGCAGTTGTCGAATGATCGATCAGTCTGTCGAGGTCATGGTCAGTATCTGAAAACGAAATCGGTCCATCCATTGCTGTCCCCCATATGAACGGGATCACGCAGGCGGTCGCCACTTGGGCCGAAAAAGCCCGCGCCTCAGAGCGGCCCACAATTTGCGGGGCTTGCTCAACGTCAACGGCCGCTCGTGACCGTGCCAGCCGCGCCGTTCCAGCGTGTCGAGAAGTTCTTCGTAGATCCCCATCATCAGCAGCGCCGGGCGCAGCCGGGACCGCCGACAACGAAGCAGGGCGCGGTCCGCATCGGCGAAACGACGGTGCGCGATAGCGGCAAGATCGCGGCAGGCGTCGTCGAGGGCGGGGCTGGCCAGCACCGACGAAATGCCCGCCATCGGGTCTATTCCGTACCGGCGCAGCGGGTCGCCCGGCAAGTAAAGTCGCCCCTGTTCGGCATCTTCGGCCACGTCGCGCAGAATGTTGGTGAGCTGCAGTGCCTCACCGAGTGCCAGCGCGAAGATCCGGGCTTCGGGTTCGTCGGCGCCGAAAGCATGCAGCGACAGCAAGCCAACAGCCCCCGCCACCCGTCGGCAGTAAAGACGCAGCCTCGTCCCATCGGGTGCGTACATCGCGCCGCAGAGATCCATCTCCATTCCGTCGATGATCGCCAGGAATTCCTCGCGCGGAAGGCCGAAGCGGCGCACCGGGTCAGCCAGTGCGCGCGTTGCGGGTCGCGTCGGGTTTCCGGCATACAGCCGCCCCACCTCGGCGCGCCACTCGCGAAGTTCTGATTGCTTTACCGCATCCGAATCAGGCCCGTCGGCAATGTCGTCGACTTCGCGGCAGAAGGCATAGATGGCATACATGGCAAGGCGCCGTTCCAACGGCAGGATCCTCATGCCGAGGTAAAATGACGTGCCAGACCGTGTCACCACATCGACCGCGTAAGTCAATGAATCGTGATTATCGGTGTCACGCGCTATTTCGGCCATCTTGCCAATGCCTTACACTTGTCTCACCGGGAGCTGTAGTCCACCGGCCGCAGGCGATGAAGCCGCAGATCACCAACGGGCCGGAAGTATCATGTGATGGAGCTACCGTAACTTCGCCGGGAGTTCACATCGCCGGGCAGTGATGCAGCGGTACGGGTGTCTGCCTTGAAAGATAATTTCCAAATGAGACGCCGAAGCCAGAGTCCGATGGCAGCGTCAGGATGATGGCTGAGAAGCCGGCAGGGGCTCCGTGCGCATCAACCACGCCACCGCATCCGCCAAAGCGTTGTCCAAGGAACGCGGATGATAGCCAAGCTCACGCATCGCCTTCGTGCTGTCCACGAATCCGGCGGCAATCGCCAGACGGACGCCGGTGGCCGGTGCGCGCGGCGGGCGGTGAGTGATGTGGTCACTCATCCATTCCTCCAGCATCGCTGCGGCCAGAGCCAAGCGGCCAGGTATCGGCCAACGGCGTCGGCACCTGCGCCCGGCCAGCCGGTCAATACGGTGCGCAAGGTCGGAAAGCGTCAGGTTATTTCCGCCAAGGATATAGCGCTCGCCCACCGCACCGCGTTCTGCCGCCAGGATCATGCCGCCGGCGACATCGCGGACATCCACCAGATTGAGGTTGCAGTTCAGGATCAAACGCGGTCCTCCGTTCAGGAACAGACGCAACATGGCGGTCGGTGGTGTGGGTGTGTGATCGCCGGGGCCGATCGGAGCAGTCGGATTGACGATCACGACAGGCATTCGCCTGGCCGCGGCCAACGCTTCTCTTTCAGCCAGGTATTTTGAGCGGCAGTAAGGACCGGCCATCGTCTCGATCCGCGGGTTGGAGTCATCGTCAACCGGCTCCCTGCCGTTCAGCACGCTTTCCGTCGAGCAATGGACGAACCGGCGTACGCCAGCCTTCGCGGCTGCTGCGAGCACGGTCCGCGTGCCGCCATGATTGACGGCATCGAACACGGACGGATCGCGATGCCAGAGCTGCGCCGTTGCAGCAAGATGGAAGACCTGTCTGACCCCGTCGCAGGCCCTGGCCACCGTTTCCTGGTCAAGCACCGAGCCGTGCAGAAAGGTGACATTGGGCAGGAGGTCGCGGGGAAGGGCCGTGTCCAGGATCCGCACATGCTCGCCACGTTCCACCAGAGCTGCGACGAGATGGCTGCCGATGAAACCGCTGCCACCGGTAACGAGCGATGGCTCCATGCCGGTCAACTCCGGTTGAGCAGTTGCTCGACCTTGGCATTCAAATCACGCGTCAAGCCTTGGAGGCCGCCGCTGCGCAAGGACGACTGGAAATCCGCACGCTGTGACGCGAGCTGGCTGATGGTGCCTTTTGCAAGCACATCGAGGATCTTCCAGCCGCCTCCCTCCTGCCGCAGCACATAAGTGAGGCGCACAGTGGATTTGCCGGGCCTTTTCAGATCGGTGTCCACCAGCATCGTGCCGCGCGTCCCCGGCCGCTCTCCGACGATCTCGATGGTCTGTCCTTCGTAGCTGTTGAAGCGGTCCACATACTGGGCCGCACTTCGCCGGGTGAACGCATCGAGCGCCTGATGCCGTTCCGCCTCGCTGGCTCTGTCGAAATAGGGAGCCGCGACCACGCGCAAGGCAGTGTCCAGATCAAAGTTCTCCTGCATGACAGGAAGGAAGCGTTGCAGCCGGGTGCGCGCCGGCTCGTGCCCGCCGCTCTTCATCAGGTCAAGCAGCGCTTGGTTCAGCCGGGTTATCGGGGTGGCGACCGGGGACGGGACCTGGGCCGGTGCCGTGCGAGGTACAAACGGCACCACCAACAGCGCCAGAACCACCAGTACGGCAAAGCAGCGCGCCGGCATCGACGCTCCTACCGAGGGCATTCGCATTGGTCCGGTTCCCTCCTCCTTGGCCGGGGCGCTTCTGCAAGCCGGTAACATGCCGGGGTCCGCATGTCGCGCTCGTCAATGCGCGAAGAGGATTGTGCGGTCCAACGTCCAACCTAGCGTGGTGATTCGAAGAGTCGCCTGTCTAAACACCGATAAATACCATGCAAACAATAACATGGCTTTATGCGGGTTTGCGATCTAATCAGGCTGCGGCTGCCGAAATCCACTATATCTTTTGTGTGGCGGCAACAACGGATTGGAAATCTCCGTGACGCGGAGTTACCTCTCCATCGAACTGCTCTGGAACCAATGTCACCCGATTCTCATCAAGTTGATGGCAAGGAAGCAGTCATCCGTTCTGTTGCTGTGGATTCTGGAGAAGGTCTGGGCGAAGAGGAACAGGGGCTTGCCATCGAAGGTCTGTCGGAATCGAGGGGGAGTCGACCTTCTGGATGAGGTGCCGTCAGCAGGAAACACGCATAGCATTCGTCAGCGTGCAGCAAAGGGAGACTTCCCATGAGCCGCGAACCGGACCGCAGGCGGCGCTGGCTTCCAAGTGCCAACCATCCGCTCTACGGCTGCGATGCGCTGACACTCTTGAGGGTGATCGTGGACAATGGCGGCGTGGATGCGCGCCATGTTCCGACGCTTGCCGCGCTGTTTGCGTCCGCCCTGCTGCGGGCACCGTTCTCGCTGGCGGAGTGGGCATGGGTGGAGTGGCGGCTGCGACGTCTCGGTCCGATGCCTGCGCCGGTTTTCATCCTGGGCCATTGGCGTAGCGGGACCACCCACCTCTATAATCTGCTGAGCCGTGATCCGCAGTTCGGGTTCATCTCGCCGGTGGCCGTGGGGTTGCCGTGGGACATGATGGGGCTTGGCTCCGTGCTCCGGCCCATTCTGGAACGGGCCCTGCCGGAGCGCCGCTACATCGACAACGTCGCTGTTCGGCCCGACTCGCCGCAGGAGGACGAGATCGCGCTGGCGAACATGTCGCCGTTGTCCTTCTATCATGGGCTCTACTTTCCACGGCACTTCGACAGAAACCTGCAGCGCGGCCTGTACCATGAAGGCTGCACGGCGGCGGAGACGGAGGGCTGGCGCCGCCGCTTCGTTCATCTGCTGGAGAAGGTGTCACTTGCCCAGGGCGGACGGCGCCTTCTGATCAAGAATCCCGTCTACAGTGCCCGCGTCGCCATGCTGCGGGAAATCTGGCCCGACGCGCACTTCATCCACATCCACCGCGACCCGCGGGCGGTGTTCGTGTCCACGGTGCATTTCTACCGCACGCTGCTGGACAAGCTGGCGCTCCAGCCCTACGGCCACATCGATGTGGAGCAGGTGGTTCTCGACCACTACCCCCGGATCATGCAGGCGTTGCTGGATGACACTGCCGACCTGCCGCCCGACCGTTTCGTCGAGGTGGCGTTCGAGACGTTCGAGCGCGAGCCGTTGGCGGAAGCGGAGCGCATCTACCGCAGGCTCGATCTTCCGGGTTTTGCGGCAGCCGAGCCGTGTTTCAAAGCCTATCTGGGCGAGGTGCGCGGCTATGCCAAGAACGAGCATCGGCTGTCCGAGGCCGGACGGGAGCGGGTGGAGCGCCGGTGGAGTCCCTTCATCGCCCGCTGGGGTGCTCCGGCGGTCACACCATGATCCGTCCGCTGCCGATCGCGCTGATGGTGCTGCTGGCATGGATGGGGATGGCTTTCGCCGATTGCCGGACGGTGGCGGTGACGGCGAATGGCCGGCCGGTGTTCGGCATTGAGGACTTGGTGGTGGACCAGGGTCTCGGGCGGGCGGTGCTTTCCGCTCACGACCGTTGGGCAACTCCGGAGAAGGCTGGCGGAGGGCTGTTCCTGCTCACTTTGGCGGCACTCGCCGGGGAGCGGGCCGAAGCCGCTGAGTTGAGCGCCGGCTTCCATCCGGATGGCGGATTCAGGCCGCATGGCATGGACCTGCGGGTGGAGGCGGACGGAAGCCGTTCCGTGCTGGCGATCAACCGGCGCTGGGCCGGCGACACGGTGGTCGAGCGCTTCTCCCTCATCGGTGAGGAACTGCGCCATCGGGGCACGGTGGAGAATCCGCTTCTGTGCCGGGCCAACGACGTGGCGTTCCTGGAGTCTGGCCGCTTCCTGTTCACCAGCGACCATGGCGGCTGCGGCGGGATGACGGTGGGCCTGGAGGACGTCCTGAACCTTCGCCGCGGTTTTGTCGGCGTCGTGGAGGAGGGGCGGGTGCGGGTGCTGGCGACGGGGATCGGCTTTGCCAATGGCCTGTTGCCCGATGTGGCCGCCGACCGCCTGTTCGTCGCTGCGACGCGGGAGGATGCGGTGCTCGTCTACCGGCTGTCGGCGCTGATGGCGGGCGACGGTGCGGCCGTGCCGGAACGGATCGCCGTTCCCGGCGGGCCCGACAATCTGAGCCGCGCGGTCGGCGGAGCGTTGGGGGGCCGGGTGCTGGCTGCGGTGCATCCGTCCTTGCCGGCGCTGGCCTTGCACCGCTTTGGGCACCGCATCGGGCAGAAGGACATGGCGGCCGCACCGACACGGATCGTGGCGCTCGGGCAAGACGGGGCAGGGCAAGGCCGGGTGGGCCGGACCAGGGTGGAGGTGGTCGTCGAGGATGACGGACGGCGCCTGCCGGGCGCCACCGTGGCGGCCGCTTGGCGCGGCGGGCTCATCGCCGGGGCTGCGACGTCGGATCGGCTGCTGGTGTGTGGCGATGAACCCAACGGTGCCATCCGATCATCAGACTGGGCAGCACCAGCAGTGCCGAGATGATTGTGAACAGGATGGCGATGGCCAGCAGGATGCCCATGCTGGACAGGCCCCGATGGCTGGAAATCGCAAGGGTGGCAAAGGCCGTGCTGGTGGTCAGCGTGCTGACCAGCACGGCGAGGGGCGTGCTGGTGACCAGCAACTCGACCCCATAATTCGTGCCGTTCGTTCCGGTCCGCTCCAGCTCCTGCCCGCGTGAAACCATGTGGATGCTGCTCGACACCCCCAAAGCGAACAGCAGCGGCAGGACGATGACGTTGGCGAAGTTGAAGGGGATGTCCAGCAGACCTGCCACCGCCATGGTCCACAGCGCCGCGATGACGAGCGGGACCAGGATCAGCACCATGCCCGACAGGCTCCGCTGCACCGCAAGCAGCAGAAGCGCCATCAGCACGAGCGTCAGCGCCGTCGCTTCCGCGAAGGCGCGCAGGACGATCCGCCCGGCCTGGGTCACCGTCACCGGTGCTCCGGTGGCATGCGGCGCCACCGCCAGTACGGCGTTGGCGAAGCGCGCCATATCGCGGCTGTCGGAAATGTCGTGGGTGGGCAGCACCTCGACCCGCGCCTGCCCATCCGGCGCGATCCAGCGGCGGCGGATGGAGTCCGGCACGTCCTGGGCGGTCACCGGTCGCTCCACCTCCAACCCTTCCCGCAGCCGGCCCAGCAGCGGCGGGATACCGCCGGTCAACGCGCGATCGAGCGCCGCCAGATCCTTTTCCCCGCCGGACGAGACGCGCTCAAGCGCTTCGGCAAAGCGATGCGCCGCCACGCGGCTTTCCGGATTGCCGGTGCCGCCCTGCGCGAACCGGGTGAGATCGTTGCGCAGCGTCGCCACGGCTTCGGCACGGTCGGCGGGGGAGAGCGCGGCGACCTCCGCAGGCGCGCCGAGGCTCGGCCCCAGAAGCAGGGCCATGTCCGCGATGATGGGAAGCTTGGCGTCCTGGTCCTTGGGGATGAAGCTGGCGAAGGTGCGCACCCCGCCGACCTGCTCGTTGTCGCGCAGTTGATCGGCAATCGCCTGTGCCGCGGCCAAGTCCGGCTGCAGGATGTTGACCGAGTAGGGGGAGGTTCTCGGCACCTCTGCCAGCGCCCGGTAGGTGCGCACCGCTTCGGTGCGCCGGTCCTGCAGGTTCAGCGGATTCACGTCGAGCCGGACCAGCGGCAGGGCGGCTAGCGAAGCCAGCGCGGTGAGCGCGGTGAGCCCCAGCAGCGCGCTGTTGTGCCGAGTCATCCAGGTGGCGTAGGCGCGGTTCTCGCGCTCCACCCGCACCACGCCGGGGCCGGGGGGCATGAGGATGAACAGAGCCGGCAGCAGCGTCAGGCTGATGAACAGGGCCACCACCATGCCGAGCGCCGAGATCACCCCGAACTCGGCCAGCCCCAGATAATCGGTCGGCACGAAGGACAGGAAGCCGATGATGGCGCACAGCGTGCTGAGCGACAGCGGCGCGCCGACGCTCCGCGCGGCCTCCAGAACGGCGGCGGGCGGGGGTTGGCCACGGCGCCGCTCCTCCTGGTAGCGCAAGCCGAGATGGCTGCCGAAATCGTCGCCCAGCCCGAAGAAGATCACCGCGCAGGTCACCGAGATCAGGTTGAGCCGCCCCACCACCGCCGCCGCCAACCCGGCGCTCAGCGTCAGGCCGATCATCAGCGTGATCATCATGGCGGCGATCATCCGCCATGAGCGCATCCCGGCGGTCAGAACCGCCGTGACCAGGATAAAGGAGAGGATGGTGGCGATGCCCGCCGTGTCCGCCACCGTGTCCAACTCCGTCTGGCGGAGCACGATGGCACCGGTCACGCGGGCGTCCACCCCGCTCCACTCCGGTTCGCCCTTCAAGGCGTCGATGGCACCGCGCACGGCATCCACCGCCGGGCGGCCACGCCCGAATGCCGTATCGGCCAACACCGCCTGTGCGGTGACGAAGCGCCGGTTGCCGAACCGCTCGTCATCGTTCAGTTTGACCAGCCCGGTCCATGACACCGGCTCCGGCCGGCCGGAGGCCACGCCGTCCGTCGCATCGGCAAGCCTGACCAGCAGGTCCGACAGGGTGGCCGGCGCATCCTCGCCCGCATGCTCCAGAACAAGGCCGAACATGCTCGCCAGCCCGCGCAGGTTGGGGGCCTCGTTCAACGTGCCCAGCGCCGCCTGTGCCGCGGCGAGGCGCGTCGCCAGATCCTGGAGGGCCGGCGGGTCCAGGAACAGCAGTCCGTGGCGCCGGAAATACGGATCGGCCGAGGGGACCTCCACGTCGGCCAAGGACTCCGGGTGTTCGCGCATGAGCTCGGCCAGGCGCGTCGCCGCGGCATCTGATCGGTCCGGCGAAGAGGCATCGACCACCACGACGATCTGGTCGTCGGCGAAGGGGAACGCCCGCCGATAGGCTTCCGCATCGCGCCGGAAGGGAGCCTCGGGCGAGATCATGTCGGTGGTGCTGGTGTTGATGCGCAGCCCCTCCACCGAATACCAGCCGGCCAGGCCGGCCAGCAGCAGATACACGACGACGGTGGCGATTGGCCAGCGGCATGCCGTGATGCTCCAGGACTCTATAAAGACTCGAGCAAGCTCCGTCAGCCGCTGCAGAGTGGATTGGGGCACGTGGACGCTACCTGTCGTTGGACGACACGGAGTGGGGCTTGGTCAGACGACAAGTTGAGCCGACCGATCTCTCGGCGATGCTTTGAAAGCCGGTGGGGAAGTGTATCATTCGGTATCCATCGGCAGTGCGGCAGAGGGGTGGTACCCATTGCGCGTGGCGATAACTTTGATCGTCGTTTGCCTGCCGGATATGTCGATGCCGCGTTCACGGTGGACGAGGGTGGGGCGGAGACGGAATCGACTCCGCGCTATTGACGGTCATGGGGAGGCGCCGGGGCCGCTGAGTGCGATGCGGGCCAGCTTCAGCGGATGAGCCAGCGCGTCGGCGACCGCGGTCGGTTCATAGCCGCAATGGGCCATGCAGTTGGCGCATTTTTCATGATTGCCGGTGCCGTAGCGGTCCCAATCGGTCTCCTCCATCAACTCACGGAACGAGGCGGCGTAGCCCTCGCCCAACAGGTAGCAGGGACGCTGCCAGCCGAAGATGTTCCGCGTCGGCGTGCCCCAGGGCGAGCAGCGGTAGGGCTGGTTGCCGGCCAGAAAGTCCAGATACAGCACTGAATGATTGAGCGGCCAGCGCTTGCCGCGGCCCAGGTGGAGCACGGCGCGGAACAGCTCGTGCGTCCGGCTGCGGTTCAGGAAATGATTCTGGTCGGGTGCATGCTCATAGGCATAGCCGGGCGCGACGGTCACGCCCTCGACCCCCAGCGTCTTGAGCCAGTCGAGGAAGGCGGCGGTCTGTTCCGGATCGCTGTCGTCGAACAATGTGGTGTTGACGCCGACACGGAATCCACGCGCCTTGGCGGCGACGATGGCGGCCAGGGCGCGATCGAACACGCCGGGCTGGCAGACCGCCCTGTCGTGCTGCGGGCGGAAGCCGTCGAGATGAACGGAGAAGGTCAGGTAACGGCTGGGCTCGAAGAGGTCGAGTTTCTTCTCCAGCAACAGTGCGTTGGTGCACAGATATACATATTTGCGCCGCGCTACGATGCCGGCGACGATGGCGCCGATATCCTTGTGCAGCAGCGGCTCTCCGCCGGGGATGGAAACGACCGGCGCGCCACATTCGTCCACCGCGTCCAGACACTGCTGGACGCTCAGCCGGCGTTTCAGGACGGAGTCCGGATAATCGATCTTGCCACAGCCGGCACAGGCGAGATTGCATTGGAACAGGGGCTCCAGCATCAACACCAGCGGATAGCGCGTCCGGCCGGCCATGCGTTGCCAGAGGATATAACGGGCGACGGAAAGCTGTTGGTGGAGAGGAACCGGCATCAGGTACTCCCGCTGATGGGCCGTGGCTCATGCGACGCGGTCGGGATCCAACTCGGACGGAAGGCGGAAACGGACGTTTTCGACGACGCCGCTCATCGTCTCCAGCCGGATCGGCCGCAGGCTCGCGAGGTAGTCGACCACCCCCGACACCAGCACTTCGGGAGCGGAGGCACCGGCGGTGATGCCGATGGACGAAGCACCTTCGAACCATGCGGTGTCGATGGCGCCGGCGTCGGCGATCAGGTAGCAGGGCTTGCCCATCTCTGCTCCGATCTCCCGCAGCCGGTTGGAGTTGGAGCTGTTGGCGGCTCCGACAACCAGAACCACGTCTACGCGCTGCGCCAACTCGCGCACCGCCACCTGACGATTCTGCGTCGCGTAGCAGATGTCGTTGACCTGTGGGCCGACGATGCGTGGGAAGCGTGCGACCAGCGCCTTTATGATCTCGCGGGTGTCGTCGACACTGAGGGTGGTCTGCGTCACATAGGCGATACGGTCGGGGTCGCGTGGGCGGAGTTCCATGACGTCGGCAATCGAGGAGACAAGGTGAACGGTTCCACCGATCTGTCCGATCGTCCCATCCACCTCCGCGTGCCCCTTGTGGCCAATAAGGACGACATCGAATCCGTTCGCGGCATAATGCCGACCCTCCCGGTGCACCTTGGTCACCAGCGGACAGGTGGCGTCGATCACGTGCAGATCCCGCTCCCGCGCCATGCCCTCCACTGCCATGGAAACGCCATGTGCGCTGAAGATGGTCAAGGCGCCGCTGGGAATTTCATCCACCTCATCGACAAAGCGGGCGCCCCGTGCGCGCAGGCTCTCCACCACATGCTTATTATGCACGATCTCATGTCGCACATAGACCGGTGGGCCATAGAGCGCGAGCGCGCGTTCGACGATGTCGATGGCCCGCTCCACTCCGGCGCAGAAGCCCCTTGGCTGGGCGAGAATCACGCGTATCGGCCACTCGGTCATGACGCTCCTCACAGCAATGACACCTTTCTGAACGGCCTGCCGATCTGCCTCCGGTCAGCCCCCGACGACAAGGCAGGAAGGCGAAGCGTCCGCCGTGATGGCCAACGCGGCAAGCGCCGTGGCGACGATGGATCCGGTCGTCAAGCCGGCTTCCGTGTACTGTCTCGCCGGCGAGTCCTGTGGAAGGAAACGGTCCGGCAGCACCATCGGTCGGATCTTCAGCCCACCGTCCAGCAGGCCCGCCGTCGCCAGGAACTGCAGCACGAAGCTGCCGAAGCCACCGACCGATCCCTCCTCGATGGTGATCAGCACCTCATG
>JBKHVJ010000453.1:0-8680 GCA_046570145.1 Alphaproteobacteria bacterium | reverse complement strand
CCACCGCCGCGCGGGCGGTGGCGGTGCGGCCGTCGGTCAGCGCCAGGGTGACGCCGTCCACCTGCAGCGTGCCGGGGCCGGCCTTCTCCTCCACGGCGATGCCGGCCTCGCGCAGCAGCCCGGCCAGCGAAGCGGCGGGGCCGAGGTCGCCCTGCACCGTCACCCGTTGCGGCCTGGGCGCCGGTTCGGCGCTGCGCGGCGCCGGCTTGGCGGCGGCGGGGGTGTGGTCGTAGAAGCCGCGGCCGGTCTTGCGGCCGAGACGCCCGGCCTCCACCAACTCCTGCTGGATCAGCGAGGGTTGGAAGCGCGGATCGCCGAAATAGGCGGCATGGACCGAGCGGGTGACGGCGAAGTTCACGTCATGGCCGATCAGGTCCATCAGCTCGAACGGACCCATGCGGAAGCCGCCGGCCTCGCGGACGACGGCGTCGATGGTGGCGGGATCGGCCGCCTGTTCCTGCACCAGCCGCAGCCCTTCGGCGTAGAAGGGACGGGCGACGCGGTTGACGATGAAGCCGGGGGTGGAGCGGCAGCGCACCGGACTCTTGCCCCAGGCCCGTGCCGTGTCGAACAGCGTGTCGAGCACCGCCGGATCCGTGGCGAGCCCGCTGACGATCTCCACCAGCGCCATCAGCGGTGCGGGATTGAAGAAATGCAGCCCGGCCAGCCGTTCCGGCCGCCGCACCCCGGCGCCGATGGCGGTGACCGACAGCGACGAGGTGTTGGTGGCGAGGATCGCATCCGCGCCGACGATGCCCTCCACCTCCGCGAACAGGCGGCGCTTGACGTCGAGGTCCTCGACGATGGCCTCCACCACCAGACCGGCGGGGGCGAGGTCGGACAGGCCGTTCACGGCGCGCAGCCGGTCCACCGTGGCGTCGCGTTCCGCCGCCGTGCGCTTGCCCTTCTCGACCAGCGCGGTGAGCGCTTTGGCGATGGACGCGACGGCGGCTTGCGCGGCGCCGGGGCGGGTATCGACCAGCAGGACCGGATGGCCGGCCTGCGCCGCGACCTGGGCAATGCCCTGGCCCATGGCGCCGGCCCCGACCACCGCGACGGTGACGGAGGGATCGAGCGCCGCCATCACCGCCCCTCGAACTTGGGCGCACGCTTCTCGACGAAGGCGGCGACGCCCTCGCGATAGTCGTGCGTCCGTCCGGCCTCGCGCTGAAGATCGCGTTCCAGGTCCAACTGGCTGTCGAGATCGTTGGCGGAGGAGGCGTTGAGCGCCTGCTTGATGAGGGCGAGACCGCGCGTCGGCTGGGTGGCGAGCTGGCGGGCGAGGGCACCGGCCTCCGCCATCAGCTTGTCGTCGTCCACCGCCTTCCAGATCATGCCCCAGGCTTCCGCCTGCTCGGCCGGGACCTTGTCGCCCAGCATGGCGAGGCCCATGGCGCGGGCATGGCCGACCAGACGCGGCAGGGTCCAGGTGCCGCCGCTGTCGGGGATCAGCCCGATCTTGCAAAAGGCCTGGATGAAGCTGGCCGAGCGAGCAGCCAGCACGATGTCGCAGGCGAGCGCGATGTTGGCGCCCGCTCCGGCGGCGACGCCGTTCACTGCGCAGATCACCGGCATCGGCAGGCTGCGCAGGCCGCGGATCAGCGGGTTGTAGTTGCTTTCGATCGACACGCCGAGATCCGGACCCTGGGCGCCCGGAGCGACGGCCCGGTCGGACAGATCCTGCCCGGCGCAAAAGCCGCGCCCGGCGCCGGTCAGCAGCAGGCAGCGGACGGCCTTGTCCTCGCGCACCTCGCCGATGGCTTCGCGCAGCTCCTCATGCATCGCCGCGGTGAAGCTGTTCAGCCGGTCGGGCCGGTTCAGCGTGACGGTGGCGACGCCGTCGGCAATGTCGAGGAGGATGGTCTTGTCAGTGGTCTGCCGGTCGCTCATTGCGCGGTCTCCAGCACCGGAACGCGGCTCTGCACCACGCGGAAGCGGTTGGCGACGAAGGCGAGGTCGCACAGCGCGGCATTCGCCGCCGGGTTGGCGCCGGTGCCGTGGAAGTCGCTGAAGGCCGCCGACTGGTTGACGAAGACGCCGCCGGTCAGGTTGACCGACAGGGCGACGCCGGCCTCGACGAACAGGTCGGTCGCCTGCTCGATCAACTGCGGGTCGGTGCTGTAGAGGCCGGTGGTCAGGGCGCCCTTGGTCCGGGTCAGGCGGGCGGCGCGCTCCAGGCTGTCGGCGGTGCTGTCGGTCTTCACGACGATGGAGATCGGGCCGAACAGCTCATGGCCGTACTTGTCCTCGTCGGCCGCGTCCATGGTGAGGATCAGCGGCGTGCGGATGCGGGCGTCGGGGAACTTCGGATGGGCGATGGCGCGCGAGGGCAGTACGACGGTGCCGAGCTTGGCCGCCTCGTCGATGCGGGCGAGCGTGGCGTCGGACTGGATGGCGCCCAGCACCTCCACCGCGCGTTCCGGGTCGGACAGGAACTTGTCGACACCGCCGGCGAGCGCGGAGACGACCTGATCGAAGCTCATGCGGTCCGGCCCCGCCTGGATGCCGTCCTTGGGCACGAAGATGACCTGGGTCGTCGTGCACATCTGCCCCGAATAGAGGCTGAGCGTGAAGGCGAGGTTGCGCACCATGCCCTTGGGGTCGTCGGTGCCGTCGATGACCACCGTGTTGACGCCGGCCTTCTCGGTGTAGACCTGGGCCTGGCGGGCGTTCTGCTCCAGCCAGTCGCCGAAGCCGGTGGAGCCGGTGTAGTCGATCACCGCCACCTCCGGACGCAGCGCCAGATCCTTGGCGATGGTGTCGCCGATGGCGAGCGTGACGAGGTTGGGGTCGAGCCCGCACTCCGCCAGAACCTCGCGCGCGATTTTCACGGTGATGGCGAGCGGCAGGATGGCGGTCGGGCCGGGCTTCACGATCACGGCATTGCCGGTGACGAGGCTGGCGAACAGGCCGGGATAGCCGTTCCAGGTCGGGAAGGTGGCGCAGCCGATGACCAGCCCGACGCCGCGGCCGACCACCTCGAAGCGCTTGTCCATCACCAGCGGCGGGTTCTTGCCCTGCGGCTTTTCCCAGCGCGCCGCCGGGGTCTGGTCGGTCATCGCCTTCCAGCCATAGGCGACCGCCTCCAGCCCGCGGTCCTGGGCGTGCGGGGCGCCGGCCTGGAAGGCCATCATGAAGGCCTGCCCGGTGGTGTGCATCACCGCGTTGGCGATCTCGAAGCTGCGGGCGTTCAGCCGCTTGAGGATTTCCAGGCAGACGCCGGCGCGGCCGTTCGGCCCGGCCTTGCGCCAGCCCGGCATCGCCGCCTTGGCCGCCTTCACCAGCGCATCGACGTCCGACACCGGATAGGCGATGCCGAGGTCGAAGCCGAAGGGCGAACGCTCGCCACCCACCGTACCGGTGACGCCCGGTTGGTCCAGTTCGAAAGGCTTGTCGCGGTAGGCCGCGAAGGCCGCCTCGCCATCCGCCGCCGCCGTCTCGCCATAGGCGCGCGGGCTCGGCATTTCGGGGAAGGCCGACCAGTAGGCGCGGCTGCGGCAGGCCTCGACGGCCTTCTGCAGCGTCGCCTCGTGCGTCTCGAACAGGCTCTGCGGGGTGGTGGTCATGGCGGGGCGTTTCCTTGTTCTCGTTGATCAGGCGGCGTCGAAGTCGATGACGACCCGTTCGGTCAGCGGGCGCGATTGGCAGGTCAGGACATAGCCGGCCTCGACCTCCCACGGCTCCAGCGAGTAGTTCTCGGCCATCTCGACCTTGCCTTCGCGCACCTTGGCGCGGCAGGTGCAGCAGACGCCGGACTTGCAGGAATAGGGCAGGTCGGCGCCATGCCGGTGGGCGGCGTCGAGGATGCTCTCGCCGTCGAAAGGCAACGTGAATTCCTTGCGCTTGCCGTCCTGCAGGATGGCGATGGTCGCGGCATCGGTGGGCGTGTCGGTCGCGACCTTTTTCGCGGCGGGTCGGGCGGCGGTCGTGGTGCCGAACAGCTCGACATGGATGTTGGCGGCCGGCGTGCCGCAGGCGGCCAGCGCGTCGCGCACCTCCTCCACCATCGGCTGGGGGCCGCAGAGGAAGGCGGCGTCGATGTCCTCGGCCTTCAGCGGGCCGACGCACAGTTCGCGCACCAGACCGGCGCCGATGCGGCCGCCCAGCAGCCCGGCCTCTTCCGGTTCGCGGCTCAGCACATGGTGGATGACCAGCCGGCCCATGTAGCGGTTCTTCAGGTCCTCCAACTCTTCCCGGAAGATGATGGAGGTGACGGTGCGGTTGCCGTAGACCAGCAGGAATCGGCTCTTCGGCTCCTGCGCCAGCACGGTCTTCAGGATCGACATCACCGGGGTGATGCCGCTGCCGGCGGCGAAGGCGACGTAGGTGCGAGCCGCGTTCGGGTCGATGGGGGTGTGGAAGCGCCCCATCGGCGTCATCACCTCCAGCACCGCGCCGGGCGCCAGCGACTGGTTGGCGTGGGTGGAGAACAGCCCGCCGTCCACCTTCTTCACCGCCACGCGCAGCTCGCCTTCGTCGACGCCCGAGCAGATGGAGTAGGAGCGCCGCACCTCCTCGTCGCCGATGCGGGTCTTGAGGGTGAGGTACTGGCCCTGGACGAAGCGGAAGCGGTCGGCGAGATCGGCCGGCACGTCGAAGGCGATCGACACGGTGTCCGCGGTCTCCCGGCGGCACTCGCGGATGGTCAGCGGGTGGAAGCTGGGGGTGGTCATGGGCTCGGGATCCTTGCGGGCCAGAAGGGCGGGCCGGAGGGGGCCTCCGCTGAAGCCACTCAATGGCATTTGAACACGTCGAACGGTTCGAGGCAGGCGTTGCAGGCGTGCAGCGCCTTGCAGGCGGTGGAGCCGAAGCGGCTGATCTGGCGGGTGTCCTCGGACCCGCAGCGCGGGCAGGCGATCACCTCGTCCGGCGCCGTCAGCGCACGCTTGCCGGAGTGCGGCGGCGGGACGATGCCGACCTCGGCCAGCTTGTTCCGGCCGGTGTCGCTGATCCAGTCGGTCGTCCAGGGCGGGGCGATCACCACCGAGACGCGGGCGTCGAGGCGCGCGCGGGCCAGTGCCGTTTCTGTTTCCAGCACGATCACGTTCGTCGCCGGGCAGCCGGAATAGGTCGGCGTGAGAGCCACCGACAGCCGCCCGTCCGCATCGGCCGACACCGCACGGACGATGCCGAGATCGACGATGCTCAGCACCGGGATCTCGGGATCCATCACCGCGGCCAACGCGTCCCAGGCGGCCTTCACCACCGCATCGGCGCCCGGTTCCGGTCCCCAGCAGCCTGCTGCATCCGGCATCTCGGCCTCACCACGTCGCGTCGGGATAGGCGCGCGGCAGGAACTGCATCTCGGCCAGCAGATAGCCGAGATGCTCGCTGTGCTCGCCGCGGCGGCCGCCCTTCTGCATCCAGCCGTCGGCCGGGCGGTCGAGCGTGGCGTCATTCAGCACCGCCTCGACGCGGGCGATCCAGGCGGCCTTCAACTCGGCCGGGTCGGGGACGATGCCGGCGACGACCAGCGCCTGTTCGGCCTCGTCGCGCTCGAACATCTCGCCGGTGTAGGGCCAGAGCCGGTCCAGCGCATCGGCGACCCTGGCATGGCTGACGTCGGTGCCGTCGCCCAGCCGCACCAGCCAGTCGCCGCTGTGGCGGACGTGATAGCGTACCTCCTTCACCGCCTTGGCGGCGATGCCGGCGAGCGTCCCGTCCTTGGAGGCGCAGAGCCGCTCATACAGCTCCACCGCCCAGGCGTCGTGCAGGAACTGGCGGACGATGGTGTGGCCGAAGTCGCGGTTGGGCTGCTCGACCAGCAAATGGTTCCGGTAGTCGAAGACGTCGCGGCGGTATGCCAGACGGTCCTCGTCACGGCCCTTGCCTTCGAGTTCGCCGGCATAGGTCAGCAGCATGCGGGCATGGCCGACGAGGTCGAGCGCGACGTTGGTCAGCGCGATGTCCTCCTCCAGCTCCGGCGCATGGCCGCACCATTCCGACAGCCGGTGCCCCAGCACCAGCGATGTGTCGCCCAGCCGCAGCGTATATGCGAACAGGGCCTCTTTGAGATCCGTGCTCATCAGATGTTCTTCACGTCGGCTGGGATGTCGTAGAAGGTCGGGTGGCGGTAGACCTTGTCGTCGGCCGGATCGAACAGGCTGGCCTTCTCCGACGGGTCGGAGGCAGCGATGCTGGCGGCGGGGACCGCCCAGATGCTGACGCCCTCGCCGCGGCGGGTGTAGACGTCGCGGGCATTGTCCAGCGCCATGCGGGCGTCGGCGGCGTGCAGGCTGCCGACATGCTTGTGCGACAACCCGTTCTTCGGCCGGATGAAGATCTCGAACAGCGGCCAGTCTTTACGGTCCATGGTCTCGTCCCCTCGGATTCCTTGGTTCAGCCGGCCTTCTTCAGGGCGCGCTGCTTGCGTTTGGCGGCATGGGCGGTGGCGGCCTCGCGCACCCAGGCGCCGTCGTCCCATGCCTTGCGGCGGGCCTCGATGCGCTCGCGGTTGCAGGGGCCGTTGCCCTTCAGGATCTCGTTGAACTCGGTCCAGTCGATGGCGCCGAATTCGTAATGGCCGGTCTCGGCGTTGAAACGCAGGTCCGGGTCCGGGATGGTCAGGCCCAGGAACTCCGCCTGCGGCACCGTTGCATCGACGAAGCGCTGGCGCAGCTCGTCGTTGGAGAAGCGCTTGATCTTCCAGGCCATGTTCTGGGCGGAGTGGGCGGACTGGTCGTCCGACGGGCCGAACATCATCAGCGACGGCCACCACCAGCGGTTCAGCGCGTCCTGCGCCATCCGCTTCTGCTCCGGCGTACCCTGGGCCAGCGCCAGCATCAGCTCGTAGCCCTGGCGCTGGTGGAAGCTCTCCTCCCGGCAGATGCGGACCATGGCGCGGGCGTAGGGCCCGTAGGAGCAGCGGCAGAGCGGCACTTGGTTCATGATCGCCGCGCCGTCGACCAGCCAGCCGATGGCGCCGATGTCGGCCCAGGTCGGAGTCGGATAGTTGAAGATGCTGGAGTATTTGGCCTTGCCCGACAGCAGTTGGCCGACCAGCTCGTCGCGCGACACGCCCAGCGTCTCGGCGGCGCTGTAGAGATAAAGGCCGTGCCCGCCTTCGTCCTGCACCTTGGCCAGCAGGGCCACCTTGCGGCGCAGGGTCGGCGCGCGGGTGACCCAGTTTCCTTCCGGCAGCATGCCGACGATTTCCGAATGGGCGTGCTGCGAGATCTGGCGGACCAGCGTGCGGCGGTAGCCCTCCGGCATCCAGTCGCGCGGCTCGATCTTCTCCTCGGCGTCGACGCGCTCCTGGAAGCGGCCCTGGAGAGCGGCTTCCTGCTCCGTCACCAGCCGGGGAGATGGTTGAGCGCCCTGCTCGGTCTTGGCATCCAAACCCTGCGTGTACATCGGCATCCCCGAGATGGATTGCGCGTCCAGCGAACAATTTCTGAAAGGAAAATATGATACAGATCAACGACTGTAAAGAGGAATTATGTGTCGCTTTGATGGTGGGGTGGGCGATTCGGAAAAGTTTGTTTTATATCAGCCTATTAAGTCTGATCTTTGAGGTTCCGGTCGGATGGATGTCCGCAGAAAATGGGTGTGCGGAGACATCCACCGATACACGGACGCTAAGGATTTGCGGATTTTGTGCGATGCGGGAATGGCGGGCTGAAGGGGGATATGCGCTGCCTCAGGTGTAACTGACCGGGGCAATGGGAATATCCCCTCTCCACCAGGCAGAGAGGGACTGGCGCTGGACGGTTGCCAACCGGGAAAGACGTCAAGCCTTCGGGCGGTCTTCGCCGTCCGGGCGGGTGCCGTTGTGGTTGCGGGCACCGGAGAAGGCACGTTCCAGGCGGCGGGGCGCGCGGATCAGGTGGAGGTACAGTTCGTCGAACTGGCCGACGGAGGCGAGCTGGCGCACGTCGTTGACGGTGATGCGCTGGCCGTTCAACTCGATCAGGCCGCTGTCGCGCAGGCGGCGGAGGGTGCGGTTGATGTGGACGATGCTGAGCCCCAGCGCGTCGGCCAGGATCTCCTGGGTCACCGGCAGCACGAAATGCCCGTCGGTCGCCATGTTGACGATGCTGAGCCGGCGCAGAAGCTCCACGATCAGGTGGGCGGTGCGCTCCAGCGCGGTGCGCCGGCCCAGGCTGAGCAAGCGTTCGGCCACGATGGCCTCCTCCCGCGCGCCCGACCAGGCCAGTGCGGCGGCAAGGCGGGGGAAGGAGCGGAAAAGCTCGCCGATCCGTTCGGGCGGGAAACTCGCCACCTCCACCGCGGTCAGGGTGGTGACACTGTGGTCCGCGGATTCGAACAGCGTACAATACATGCCGATGAGATCGCCGGGCAGGACGAAGTTGACCACTTGGCGCCGACCGTCCGGCAAGGCCTTGTGACGAATTGCCCAGCCGTCGCGCATGATGCGGACATCCCGGTATCTTTCGCCCTGCTGGAGAAGATCAGTCCGGGGCGGCTCGCGCACGATCGTCCTTTCCAGATCGGCAAGGTACAATTTCTCCTCATCCGACAGAACGAGGTAGCTGCTCAATTTGAGCCACAATGGAGTGGGATCGAGGGCGCGGCTCGCCGGGGCGCGAGTCATGATCGTCTCTTTGCCTTCTTTGTCATAATATTGGCGCCTTAATGAACGGATGCGAAGTTCGTCCGGTTCCGCGTCGTATCGAACGTTTAAGGCTTTCGTTAAAAGGGGCTACAACATAGGTTAATC
>JBKHVJ010000452.1:0-5363 GCA_046570145.1 Alphaproteobacteria bacterium | reverse complement strand
TGGTCGGAGTGCGCGTCTATAATTCGGCCGGGTTGCTGACCATGGGCGGCGGACGGGCGACCTTCCAGGGCAGCGTCACCGACCGTGACGAGTTCCAGATCGCCCGCGACAGCGCTCCTCGCGGGTTGGTGATCGGCATGCCCTATGCGTCGTCGGAGACGCAGGATGTCCTGATTCCGGTGTCGCGCCGGCTGGAGAATGGCGACGGCACCTTCGCCGGCATCGCTGTGGCCGACATTCCGGTCGAATCCTTCGTACGCTATTACCGGGTGCTGGGGCTTCCACTGGATGCGGCGGCGACGCTGCTGCGTACGGACGGCGTCATCATCGCCCGCAATGTCGGCTCCAATTCCATGTCCGGCCGCGGCACCGCCAGCTCCGAACTCTGGCCGGCGGTGAAGCAGAATCCTATCGGCCACCTTCGCATCGTCAGCCCGGTCGACGGGGTGGAGCGCATCCTGGCCTTCCGGTCGGCCCCGGACTATCCGGTGATCGCGATCGTCGGCGAATCGGTGGAAGCGGTTTTCGGACCCTGGCGTGACAATGCCCGCCTTTATATCGGCTGGGCGGTCGCCACCACGGTGGTGATCCTGCTGTTCGTCATCGCCTTCATCGTCGAACTGCAATGGCGCCGCCACACCGACCGGGCCCTGCGCGTCCGGAACCGTGCGCTGGCCTGGAGCAATGACGGCATCATGATCGCCGACGCCACCCAGCCCGGCATGCCCATCGTCTATGTCAACCCGGCGCTGGAAAAACTGCTGGGCACGCCGATGTCGGGCCTGATGGGCAGCGGCGCCCTGACGGCGCTGGAGCGGGCCACGAACGACCGGGCGGCATTGCAGCCGCTGCGCGACGCCATCGTCGTCGGCCGTGACGCGCGGGTGGAACTGGCGCGGGCAGGCGATGGCCCCGAGGATCTCCGCTGCCTGGAACTGAGCGCCTCGCCGGTGCGCGACCATGACAACCGGCTGGTCAGCCTGATCGCGACCGTCCGCGACATCTCCGAGCACAAGCGCGCCCAGGCGGCGTTGACCGATGCCCGTCGGGAGGCGGACCGCGCCAATGTCGCCAAATCGAAATTCCTGGCCGCCGCCAGCCACGACCTGCGCCAGCCCGTTCAGTCGCTGATGCTGCTGATGGAGGTGCTGGCCGGCCGTGTCACGGACGGGATGACCCGCAACGTTCTGGGCACCATGGAACGGGCGCTCGGTGCGCTGAAGATGCTGCTGGACGGACTGCTCGATGTTTCCCGGCTGGAAGCCGGCGCCGTGGTGCCGGAGGTGGAGGTGTTCGCCCTGTCCGAGGTGATGGACCGCGTCGCCGCCAACAGCCGGTCCGTCGCCGTCCAGAAGGGACTGATCCTGCACATCGTGCCCAGCCGCGCCCATGTGCGCAGCGACCCGATGCTGCTGGGTCGCATCCTGCAGAATCTTGTGGAGAACGCGCTGCGCTACACCGACCGGGGACGCATCCTGATCGGCTGCCGCCGCCGCGGCGGGAACCTGCGGATCGAGGTGTGGGACACCGGCATCGGCATTCCGGCCGACCAGCAGGACGACATCTTCCAGGAATTCGTGCAGGTCGGCAATGCCAGCCGCAACCGCGATCAGGGACTCGGCCTCGGGCTGGCGGTGGTGCGGCGGCTGTCGGTCATGCTCGGCCATAAGGTGACGGTCCGCTCCAGGCCAGGGCAGGGCTCCGTCTTCTCGGTGGAAGTCCCGCTGGCCGCGCCGCCCCCCGCCAAGCCGTTCAACCTGGCTTCGGCGCCGCGTCCGGCCTTCGCGACCACGGTGCTGGTGATCGAGGATGACGGGATCGTGCGCGAGGGACTGCGCGCCATGCTGGCCGAATGGGGCTACACGGTGCTGGCGGCCGAATCCTGTGCCGAGGCGCTGGATCTCGCCCATCGCGGACCGCCCCCCGACCTGATCGTCGCCGATTACCGCCTGCGCGACGGCCGCACCGGGACCGAAGCGATCCGCGAGGTGCGGCTGGCACTTGGCCGCATCCTGCCGGGCATCCTGGTCACCGGCGATACCGCCCCCGCCCGTGCCCAGGAGGCGGAGGCCGGCAACTTCCGTGTCATGCACAAGCCGGTGATCGCCGCCGACCTGCGGCGCGCCGTCGCCGAGGCGCTGGAGCCGCTGCTGCGCGAACGCCAGACGGTGGCTTGAGGCCGAGCCCGACGCGTCAGGCGAGGTCCGGCGCCCGCCGCGGCACCCGCAGGATGAAGGCGGCGCCACCGCCGGCAGCGTTGCCGGCGCCCAGCTGACCGCCGAGTGTCCGGGTCGCCAGGTTGTAGGCGATGTGCAGCCCCAGCCCGACGCAGCCGGCATGGCGCGCGGTGGTGAAGAAGGGATCGAAGATCCGCGGCAGGTCGGCTTCCAGGATGCCCTGTCCGTCGTCGCTGTGCACCACCTCGATCCAGTCGTCGCCAATGGCGTGGATGTCGATGACGATCCGGCCGCTCTGTTCCGGACGGAAGGCGTGCATCAGTGCATTGCGCACCAGATGGGTCAGCACGCGGGCGAAAGCGCCGGGGAAACTCTCCAACTGCAGCGCTTCGGGACAGATCAGTTCCACCCGGTGGCCGGACGAGCCGATCTGCGTGTGCAGGCTCAGCAGAACATCCTCGGTGTATTCGCGCAGGTAGAAGGTGCGGCGCTCGTCGCCGGTCTGGTCCGCGGCCACCTGCTTGAACATGTGGACCAGCGATGCGATCCGCTCGGTGTTGCCGACCAGAAGCTGCCCCGCCTCCTGCGCCACTTCCAGGAATCCGGCAAGAGCCGAGCGGGTCAGGGCGTTGGCGGCGAACTGGCGTTTCACGTCCTCCGCCCGGCTCAGCAGGTGCGAGGCGGTGGTCAGCGCCACGCCGACCGGCCCATTGACCTCATGCGCCACCCCGGCGACCAATTGTCCGAGAGAGGCCATCTTTTCGGTCTGGACCAGGCTGTCCTGGGCGTCCTGCAAATCGCGATAAGCCTGTTCCACCCGGTCCTTGGCGGCACGCAGGGCGTCCGCGGCGCGTGCGCGTTCCGTGGTGTCGAGCATCACGCCGAACAGGTGGGTCAGCCGCCCATCCAGGTCGAATCGGGGCGCGCAGGAGGAGGACACGTAGCGGACTTCCCCCGCCGGGTCGACCACGCGGTATTCGGCGTAGACCCGCTTGGAGTTGCCGATCACGCTTTCCAGCATGTTGCCGAAGGACAGGCGGTCGTCGGGGTGGAGGATATCCAGCAGCCCGTCGAATGTCGGCTCGAACCTTTCCGGGTCCCGGCCATAGATGTCGAAAGCCTCGCGGTTCCAGACCAGCGTGCCGCTGTGGATGCCGTATTCCCAATAGCCGAGATGGCCGGTGCGGTAGGCCTCCTCCAGCCGCTGTTTGGCGGCCTCCAGCTGTGCCGCCGCCTCGGCCCGCTCGGTGCTGTCCATCATCACGCCGAAGACGTGGGTCAGCCGCCCATCCGCATCCAGCCGCGGTGCGCAGGAGGAGGAGACGTAGCGGAGCCGCCCGTCCCCGTCATGGACACGATATTCGACATAGACCCGCCTGGGGTTGTCGACGACGCTTTCCAGCATGTTGCCGAAGCGTGGCCGGTCGTCCGGATGCAGGATGGCCAGCAGGGCATCGAAGCCTTGGGCGAAGCGGTCTCGGCAATGACCCAGCACGGCAAGGGCGGCGTCGGTCAGCACCAACTCGCCCGACCGGATGCCGTATTCCCAGTAACCGAGCTTGGCGGTGTGATACGCCTCTTCCAGCTTCTCGGTCGCCAGATCAAGGCTGCGGGCGGTGCGGCGCTGGTCGGTCACATCCTCCACCGTCGCGACCCAGGGCGGGCCGCCGACGCGGACCAGCAGGTCGCGCGGTTCGCCCGCACCGGAGCCGGTGGAAACCTCCCGCACCGTACCGGGGGGCGCCACTGCCAAATCGGGCGGCATAGCGTCCGCATTGCCATAATGGGCACGGAAACTGCGGTTGCCGCGCAGCCGGCCCTCGGCGTCACGCACCAGAGCCGGAACGGGCAGGGCGTCGAACAATGGATCCGGCATCGGGTGTTTCTCCGCCCCCGGAGCACCCGCCGCATCCCTGGTCCCGCCCACTGCCATCATGTGTGTCTCCACAGCCGGCACCCGTCCCGGGCGCCACTGTCGCCGAACACTACACAAGCAATTTTGCCCGTCCTATGCCCAATTCGACGCGAATTGTCGCTAGTCCATATTGGTATCGATATGGACCGGATGTGGCGGTCGCCGGTTCCGAGACTCAAGGAATCAGGGCATTGAGGTCGAAATCCTGTGCGAATGCGATCATCGCGCCGCAGGCGCCGGGGGAGTTCACCCGCATCACGCCGCCGCCGACCACGGTCGGCACCTTGCTCTTCTGCAGCGCCTGCTGAGCTTTGACCGGGTCGGCAACGCGCATGACGAAGCCGGCGAAGAAGGGAAGGGGGGTGGCGAAGGCCGGATCGGCGGTCCAGGCCCAATTCAACCGGTCCGGCGTGGCGACCATCACCGGGACCTGCCCGTCGCCGGGTCGGCTGGGCTCCACCACGCGTGCGGCCCCGCGGTCGGTGACTGTGCCGCCCAGCAGCTTGGCATAGGCCGCAGCCACAGCATCGGGATCGGCGGCGGCGATCACCAGTGCTTCCAGGCCAATGGCACTGTTGGCATGCTCCAACTGGTCGGGGCGCCAGACGAGACCCGGCGTGTGATGCTGGCACAGGAAGACACGGCCGGCCGGCGTGGCTGCGGGATCGATCTGGGTGATGGTGAAGCTGGCGTCGCGCGTGCCCCCCGGCAGTTCGACGGGCCGGCTGAAATCGACCGATTCCGACACGGGGAAGCCGGCGGCGGTCAACGGCCCGGCGGCGGCGCGGGCATCCGGCGTCTTCAGCGCGATGGCGGCGATGCCCTCGCGCTGGCGCAGGAAAGCGGCGTAATGGGCATTGGCGGGACGCTGTTCCTCGATGCCCAGCAGTTCCAGATAGGTGCCTGTCGGGAACAGGATGGTATGGTTGGCGGACTTCAGCTGCGTATGGTGCCCGCGTGGCGTCACCGTGAAGCCGAGCCGGCTGTAGGCATCGCGCGCCGTGTCGAGGTCGCGGGTCGCGATGACCAGATGGTCCAGTCCGGTGATGCCGTCGATGCTCATGGCGTCCTGCCGCTGTCGGGTTGCTGTGCCGCCAGCGATAGAACAGCCGGCCCGCCGCGGCAAGCGGGATTGCCCTCTCCCGCTGCGGAGGCGGGAGAGGGTGCAGGTCACAGCGCCTGCCGCAGCTCCGGCAGGGCCTTGAACAGGTCGGCGACGAGTCCGTAGTCGGCGACCTGGAAGATCGGCGCCTCCTCGTCCTTGTTGATGG
>JBKHVJ010000451.1:0-21503 GCA_046570145.1 Alphaproteobacteria bacterium | reverse complement strand
TCCGACCGGCATCGGCACGCCGGCCAGCCCGGCCACTCCCGCCACCGGCCGCACCAGCAACAGGATCACCACGGCGGCGCCGACCGCGCTCCAGGACAGCGCGTCGATCAGCCCGTGGGCAAGGGTGCCGCCGAACAGAACCAGCATCAGCATCATCATCAGCCGCTCGGTCTGTTCGACGAAGTCATGCAGCCGCTCGTGGTACTCGCTGTCCCGCTCGGCATCGCGCAGAGCCACGGCGGCGACGAATACGGCGACGAAACCATAACCGCTTGCCAGTTCTGTCAGACCATAGGCGATCAGCGTGATGCCGAGCGACACGAAGCCGTCGCCCGTCCGCGACAGGTTGGCCCGATTCGGCACCCTGAAGGTGACATAACCGAGGAGCCGCCCAACCAGCCAGCCGACGCCAACCCCCGCAGCCAGCCGCCAAGCGACGTCCAGCAACGCCCAGTGCTTCAGCATCTCCCAAGGCGGATTGCCGTTCAGCAGGGCGACACCGATGGCGAGATGGACGAAGGGGAAGGCAAGGCCGTCGTTCAACCCGGCCTCCGACGTCAGGCTGAAGCGGATCTCGTCCTCCTCCCCCGATTGAGGCGGGCCGACCTGGATGTCCGAGGCCAGAACCGGATCGGTGGGCGCCAGCGCCGCCCCCAACAGGATCGATGCCGCCAGCGGGAAATCCAGCCAGTACCAGCCGATCATCGCGATCATCAGGATCGACAGCGGCATGGTTATGCCCAGCAGCCGCCATGTGATGATCCAACGCCGCCAACCGATGCGGCGATCCAGCTTCAGCCCCGCGCCCATCAGCGAGATGATGACGATCAGCTCCGTCAGCCTCTCCGCCGCTTCCGGGAAGGCCATCGGCTCCGGATTGTCCAGCCGCAGCAGGCTGAACACCGCGAATCCCATGCAGACGCAGATGATCGGCAGCGACAGCGGCAGTTCCTTCAGCACCATCGGCAGCCATGCCACCAGCAGGATCAGGAATCCGAGCCCTACCATGAGGACGATGTAAGACATGCGCCGCCTGTTCCAGTGCTGCCCCGACACGGCCCGCCGTCTGGACATCCTCCAAGCGTGCAGTAACCGAGTCCCGTCAACGCGCAAAGACGCGGAAGGGTTCAGCGACAAAAAAGGAACACTGCGGAAAGACTATGAAGGTACCGGCTCGTTCGGATTTGCTTCCCTGATATCGTCCTGCCGGTTTTCTACCGGGAGCGCTCCGAACCAGACAGGAGCGCACAGGAATGGGAAGCGTGCCTGGATGCCACCCGCGGGAGCCGGAACCGCGGGGGCCGTCGCATAATCCGGTCTTTTCAGGCCGCGGACGTCATCGGAAAGCCGCTGTAGTCGAGCGAGGCCGACCAGAAGCGTTCCAGCTTGCGCAGGGTCTCGTTCGCCTTGGTCAGTTCCTCGTCGCTGAAGCCGGCCTTTTCCAGGGCGGCCAGATGACGTTCGAACATGACGCTGATCTTCTCCCGCAGATCCAGGCCCTTCTCCGACAGGCGGACGCGGACGGACCGGCGGTCGTGCGGAGAGCGTTCCTGTCCGAGATAGCCGTTCTCGACCATCTTCTTGACGTTGTAGGAGACGTTGGAGCCCAGGTAATAGCCGCGCGCGGTCAGTTCGCCGACCGTCATCTCGTCTTCACCGATATTGTAGAGGATCAGGCTCTGGACGTTGTTGATGTCCTGGATCCCAAGCCGGTCGAGTTCGGTCTTGAGCACTTCGAGAAAGTGGCGGTGAAGCCGCTCGATCAACAGAATGCTCTCGTAATAGGGTTTGCGCACCGCGGTCTCCTTTGGCTCTAACCGGCCGTTCCCCGCGCAAGGACGATACCGGGACCTTAAAGCGAGATTAACCGATCATTCGTCGGCAATCATCCTAATAATTCCAGAAAAAGTCTGGCACAACCCGTCTGTACAGGCCCCTTTCGCAGTGTGCCCTCATCCGAATGTTTTCGGCCGGGTGGAGCACCCGGTATAGCCGGAACGGAGTGGCCCCGAAGACCGCGCCGGGGCCGCTTCCTACGTTTATTCCGTCAGTCGCGGAACACCAGATCGCCGCCCGCGGGTTCGGCGAAATGACGCTCCACGTCGGACGGTCCGACATCGGCCAGGTCGGCCGGCTTCCATTTCGGGTTCTTGTCCTTGTCGACCAGGACGGCACGGATGCCTTCGTAGAAATCGTCACCTGCAAGGCAGGCGAGGCTGAGGCGGAGTTCCTGCACCATGCAGGCTTCGAAATCCAGCTTGGCACCGCGGCGCAGGGCCGCCAGCGTCACCTTCAGGCTGGTCGGCGACACGCGGCGCAGCGTGGCGACCTGCCCGGCCGCCCACTCCGTCCCCTCGGCCTCCAGCGCCTTGATGATCGCCTCGACGCTGTCGAAGCCGTAGCAACGGTCGACGACGGCGCGAATCGCGGTCACCGCCGCCTCGCCGGCCTCGCCGCGATGGGCAGCCACCGCCTCGTCCGCCGGGATGCCGGCCGCCAGATCCTCGATCAGCGTGTCGATCTTCGCGCTCGGCACGAAGGCGTCGGCGGCGCCGATGGCCAGCATGTCGGCGGCCTTCAACCGGTCGCCGGTCAAGCCCAGCCAGATGCCGACCCGTCCCGGCAGACGCGGCAGGAAATAGGTGCCGCCGACGTCGGGATAGAGGCCGATGCCCGTCTCCGGCATGGCGAACAGGGTGCGTTCGGTGACGATGCGGTGGCTGCCATGGACCGACAGGCCGACGCCGCCGCCCATGGAAATGCCGTCGATCAGCGCGACATAGGGCTTGGACAGCCGCTTGATCAGCCGGTTCAGCACATATTCTTCGCTGAAGAAGGCGCGGACCGGTGCCGTGTCGCCACGCCCCTCCTTCGCGGCCTTGCCGGCCTCATACAGGCTGACGACGTCGCCGCCGGCGCAGAAGGCCTTCTCGCCCGCACCGCGGATCACGACGGCTTTGACCTCCGGGTCGGCGTTCCAGGCCCGCAGCTGCGGATCGAACAGCCTGATCATGCCCAGCGTCAGGGCGTTCAGGGCCTTCGGCCGGTTGAGCGTGACGAGGCCGATGGCGCCCCGACGTTCGAACAGAATCTCAGCAGCGTCGCTCATCGTCTTGTATTTTCTCGATTATCGTTGGAAATCGGGCGGTGGCGGGCCACCAGCTCCGTCCACCCCTGGTGCATCGGGAGAAGCTGGCGGCCGCCGCAGATGATACGGGAGCCTGCGCCTCTGTCAAACCGGCCATACGGTGCCGGATGTTCGTGAACACCGGCGGACGACCGAATAAGGAACTTCGCCCCCTCTTGGACCGTTGCGCTGACGCTCTCATTTGATCAGCACAGCCCCGAGACGCAGATCGACGGGCAGATCCACAGAAGGTTCGACGCAATGCCGCTTCACAATCCGGCCGGTCAGCCATGAAGGTCGGTATCATCCTGAACCAGCAGGCCGGCTCCCTGGTCGACCGCCCCCTGGACGGGGCCAAGCAGGCGATCCGTGCCGCCTTCGAGCGGCGTGGTGCAGAGGTGGACCTGCACACCGTCGACGGTGCCGAATGCACGGAGACGATCCGGCGGGTGCTGGAGTCGGACGCCGAGACGGTGGTGGTTGGCGGCGGCGACGGCACGCTGCACAGCGCGGTGAAGCTGGCACTGCCCACCGGCAAGACCCTGGGGGTAATTCCCCTGGGCACTCTCAATCTGTTGGCACGCGATCTTCATATCCCGCTTGAACTTGAGGCCGCGGCAGAGGCGCTCGCCGCAGGCCGGATCCGCGTCATCGACGTCGCCGAGGTGAATGGCGAGCCCTACACCAACAGCTCCATCCTCGGCTTCTACCCCCAGGTGGTGCAGGAGCGTGAGCGCCAGCGCAAGCAACACCGCCTGCTGAAATGGCCGGGTGCCGCGCTGGCCCTGGCAAAGACGCTGTACAAGCTGCCGCTGCTGGATGTGCGTCTGGACTGGGGCGAAGGGCCGAAGCGGATGCGCACCCCGATCCTGGTCGTCTCCAACAATGTCTACGACGACGGCTTCGGTCTCGTCCTGACGCGCCAGTCGTTGGATGCCGGAAAACTTGGGGTCTACGTCGCCCGCGAACGGAACGCCTTCGCGATGCTTCGGTTGATGGGACGGCTGGTCGCCGGCTCCTGGAAGCAGGACGAGGCGCTCGACACCTATGCGGTGACCAGCCTGACGGTCCACAGCCGCCGCCATCGCCTGAAGATGGTCAACGACGGCGAGATCCGGAAGCTGCACGCGCCGCTTCACTACCGGATTCGCCCTGGAGCCCTGAAGGTTCTGGCACCCGGCTGAGAGAAAGGATGAAGCTGGCGTGAAACGGCTCGCTCACATTTCCGACCTGCATTTCGGGCGCATCGACCCCCGGGTGGTCGACGGACTGCTGGCCGACCTGACGGCCCAGGCACCCGATCTGATCGTCATCTCCGGTGACTTCGTGCAGCGGGCGAAAGCACGCCACTTCGAGGAGGCGCAAGCCTTCCTGCACAAATTACCCTTTCCCTACATGGCCGTACCGGGAAATCATGACATCCCGGTTTATAACGTGTTCAAGCGCTTCACCGATCCGTTCGGCCATTACCGGCGCTACATCACCAGCGATTTCAGCCCGCTGCATATCGACAACGAGATCGCGGTGCTTGGCATCAACACCGCCCGACCCGTCATCATGGATTTTTCCGAAGGGCGGATGAACAGGAGGCAGATCGCCCGGGTACGCGAGGTGTTCTGCGGCATGCCCGACACCGTGTTCAAGGTGCTGTTCACCCATCATCCCTTCCTGCCGCCGCCGGACCTGCCGAAGACCCAACTGGTCGGACGGCACAAGCTGGCCCTGCCGGCACTGGAAAGCTGCGGTGTCGACCTGCTGCTGGCCGGCCATCTGCACAAGGCCTATTCCGGCGACATCATGAGCTTCCACACCCAGATCGCCCGCTCGATCCTGGTGGCCCAGGCATCCACCGCGACCTCCACCCGCCTGCGGAACGAGACAAACGCCTACAACCTGATCACCGTCGACCAGCCGACGGTGACCTTCGAAGTGCGGTCGTGGGAGGGTGCCGCCTTCACCGGCGGGCTGGTGTCCGCCTATCGCAAGCAGGGGAGCCGCTGGACCCTGCAGGCGCAGGACACCGGTTTCCGTCCCGTGACCGACTCCCCGGCCGAGGCAGCCTGGGAAGCGGCCGACCGCCCTTCAAGGGGGCACAAGCGGGACAGGGCATGAGGCCCGCGCAAGGCAGCCGGCCCATCCCAAAGGACTGCGGCCGCCCCCATGGCTTGAGTTCACTATGCGGGAAGGCGTAGGATCGCCGCACTCGTTCTAAGTGCATGGTTTTCCCGATGCCGATCTCCCTCCCCGCCGCCTTCCCGCGCACCCGTCTGCGCCGCAACCGCGCCGACGCCTGGACCCGCCGTCTGGTCGCCGAGAACACGCTGACCGTCGACGACCTGATCTGGCCGATCTTCGTCATCGAGGGCGAGAACCGTCGGGAGCCTGTTGCCTCCATGCCCGGCGTGGAGCGTCTGACCATCGACCTGTTGTGCGAGGCTGTGGCATCCGCCGGATCGCTCGGCATTCCCTGCATCGCCCTGTTCCCGGTCGTCGGCGCCGAAGCCAAGTCCGAGGACGCGGCGGAGGCCTACAATCCGGAAAACCTGATGAACCGCGCCATCCGCGCGGTCAAGGCGGCGGCGCCGGAGGTGGGCATCCTGGGCGACGTGGCGCTCGATCCCTACACCAGCCACGGCCATGACGGTCTCCTGCGTGACGGCTACATCCAGAACGACGAGACCGTCGAGGTCCTGATCCGCCAGGCCCTGTCGCAGGCGGATGCCGGCGTCGACATCGTCGCCCCGTCCGACATGATGGACGGCCGCATCGGCGCCATCCGCGATGCGCTCGACAAGGACGGCTACCAGCTGACCCGCGTCTGCTCCTATGCCGCGAAATATGCTTCCGCCTTCTACGGCCCGTTCCGCGACGCGGTGAACTCCGGCGGCTTCCTGAAGGGCGACAAGACCACCTACCAGATGAACCCCGCCAACACCGACGAGGCCTTGCGCGAGGTCGCCTGCGACCTGCAGGAAGGGGCGGACATGGTGATGGTGAAGCCGGGCCTGCCCTATCTCGACATCATCCGCCGGGTGAAGGACCAGTTCGCGGTTCCGACATTCGCCTATCACGTGTCGGGCGAGTACGCGATGCTGCGCGCCGCCTCGGCCAACGGCTGGCTGAACTACGACAAGGCCCTTCTGGAGACCCTGATGGGCTTCAAGCGCGCCGGCTGCGATGCCATCCTGACCTATGGCGCGGTGGACGCCGCGAAGCTGCTCAGGCAAGGCTGAGCAATTCGGAGCCATCTTTGAACCGTCCGGGGCCGCGGAGCGATCAGCGGCCCTTTATCGTCAGGGGCGTTCCATACAGCGGAGAGGCCCCCGATGACCCCGACCATGTTCTTCCGCCCCGCCATGCTGGCCGCCCTGCTGCTGGCCGCGGCCCCCGCCGTCGCCTTCGAGTTGCACAGCCCCGACTTCACCGACGCATCGCCGATCCCGGAACGCAACGTCTTCGCCGGCTTCGGCTGCAGCGGCGGCAACCGGTCGCCGTCCCTGAGCTGGAGCGAACCGCCGGCCGGCACCCGCAGCCTCGCCGTCACCATCTACGATCCGGACGCGCCGACCGGCAGCGGCTGGTGGCACTGGGTGCTGTTCAACCTGCCGGCCGACACCCGCGGCCTGCCCGCCGGTGCCGGCGATCCGGCCAAGCCGCTGCTGCCTGCCGGCGCGGTGCAGAGCCGGACCGACTACGGCGCCGCCGGTTACGGCGGCCCCTGCCCGCCGCAGGGCGACACGCCGCACCGCTATGTCGTCACCGTCCACGCGCTGAAGGTCGACAGTCTGCCCCTGCCGGCCGATGCCTCTGGCGCGATGGTCGGCTTCAACCTGAACGCCGCCACGCTGGCGAAGGCGACGCTGACCGCCCGCTACGGCCGTTGATCGACTGCCGGCCACCGACATAGGATGGTGCCCATCATGGGTCCAGACCTCCTCGCCCGCCTGTCCCGCTTCGCCGCCCGCGACCAGCGTCCCGGAGTGGGCGACCGTCCGCACCGGCCGGAGCTGTGGGCCTTCATCGCCCATGACTGCGAGCGGCTGGCGGAGGTGCGGATCGAACGCACCGCCCTGATCGCCGTGCTGGAGGGCGTCAAGGAGCTGACCGACGCCTCCGGTACCACCCGCCGCTTCCCGGCCGGCACGGCCATGCTGTTGCCGCCGGGCTGGAGGGGGTCGGTGGTGAACGATCCCGGCGGCGCCGGCCGCTACCGCGCCCTGGTGTTGGAGTTCCCGGCGGAGATGGTGCGGCGCCTGCTGCGCGCCCATGGCACCGAGGGGCTGACCCCGCGCGCCCAGCCGGGCGACTGGCATGTCAGCCTCACGCCGGTCCTGACCGACGCCATCCACCACGCGGCCAGCGGACTGACCGCCGATCCGCCGCTTCCATCCAAGCTGGCTGAACATCGCTGCATGGAGGTGCTTCTGGCCTTGCTCGACGACGGGGTCTGGTGGTTGGGTCCCGTCGCGCCGACCGGCACCGCCGATGCGGTCCGTCAACTGCTGCGCACCCGGCCCGACACCGCCTGGACGGCCGACGCCGTCGCCGCCGCGCTCAACCTCAGCACCGGCACGCTGCGCCGCCGTCTGTCCGAGGAGGGCTGCTCGGTCCGCAGCATCCTGGTCGAGGAACGCGTCGCCCATGCCCGCGACCTCCTGGAACGCGAAGGGTTGAGCGTGCAGGAGGCGGCGGAGGCCTGCGGCTACGCCAACCGGTCCCACTTCGCCCGGCGTATCCGCTCGGCCGTCGGCGTCAACCCGTCCGACCTTCGCGACCGCTGACCGGCTCCTGGACCATCTGCCCGCCGGTGCCATAGGCCCGCACCAGCGTCGCCACCGAATCGGCGATGACCCGCTCCGGATCGGCGGTGACCGGCAGGCCCAGCATGGTCGGCCAGAACAGCACCTCCTTGAGGCCGCCCAGCAGCTGGGTTGCCGCCACATGCGGATCGGGCGCATTCAGCCGGCCGCGCGCATGCTGGGCGGCGATGTAGTCGTCGAGCAGCGCATAGGCCTGCCCCTTTCCGCCTTCCAGATAGATCTGCGACAGCTCGGGAAAGCGTTGATGCTCGGCGATGACGAGGCGCAGCAGCCCGCGCACCACCGGCCGGCGCATATGGACCAGAAGCGACCGCAGGAAGGCGGGAAGCGCCTGCTCCGGCGGCTGGTCATGGCGAAGGGTCTGGTCGCCGTCGCTGTGGAACCCCTCGTACAGGCCGGAGACGACGGCCTGGAACAGCTCCCGCTTGCCGGGAAAATGGTTATAGACGGTGCGCTTGGACACGTTGGCATCGGCGGCGATGGCGTCCATCGACGACGCCTCGTATCCGTGGGTCAGGAAGGCGCGGGTCGCCGCCTCCACCACCGCATCCCGCTTCGCCGAACCGCGCACAGCATTCCCCTCCCGAGACATTGACATTCCCCAGCCGCCAACTACACTGCACCGTGTAGTGTATTTGCTGCCGCAGGCTCCCAGGGTAATCCGCCCGGCCGCGGCACGGGAGGGGTAAAGCGATGAAACAGCGCAGCATCGGCAGCATTCTTTCCGTTTCCGAGATCGGTCTCGGCTGCATGGGCATGTCGGAGTTCTACGGACCGACCGACGACGCCCAGTCGCTCGCCACGCTGGAGCGGGCGTTCGAACTGGGCGTCACCCATTACGACACCGCCGACATGTACGGCAGCGGCCACAACGAATCGCTGCTCTCCCGCTTCCTGCCCGGCAAGCGCGACCGGTTGGTGATCGCCACGAAGTTCGGCATCGTCCGCCAGCCCGGCGAATACGCCCGCCGCATCGACACCAGCCCGGCCTATGTCGCGCAGGCCTGCGACGCCTCGCTGAAGCGGCTGGGGGTGGAGACCATCGATCTCTACTATGCCCACCGCCTGAACCCGGACATCCCGGTGGAGGAGACGGTCGGCGCCATGGCCGATCTGGTGAAGGCCGGCAAGGTGCGGGCGCTCGGCCTGTCGGAGGTGTCGGCCGCCACCCTGCGCCGCGGCCATGCCGTCCACCCCATCGCCGCGGTGCAGAGCGAATACTCGCTGTGGACCCGCGACATGGAGAATGCGGTGCTGCCGGCCTGCCGCGAGTTGGGCATTTCACTGGTCGCTTACGCCCCGCTTGGCCGCGGCATGCTGACCGGCGCCATCGGCAGCCCCGACCAGTTCGCCGAAAACGACTTCCGCCGAATCGCACCGCGCTTTGCCGGGGAAAATTTCGACCGAAATCTTGCCCTGGTAGAGCAGGTGAAGGCGCTGGCGGCACAGAAAGGCTGCACGCCGGGACAGGTGGCGCTGGCGTGGTTGCTGGCACAAGGGCCGGAGATCCTGCCGATCCCGGGGACCAAGCGAATCAAGTATCTGGAGGAGAATGTCGGCGCCGCCGCGGTTACGCTGACCGAAGCGGAGGTCAAGGCATTGAGTGATGCACTGCCGCCGGGTGTCGCGGCGGGGGATCGCTATACGGCGGAGGGAATGCGGGGGGTGAATGTTTAAGTCGCGCTTCTGGCGACGTTAGCCCCCCACCTATCCTCCCCCACCCAGCGGGGGAGGATAGGTGGGGGCATTCGTCAGCCGACACCTTACTTCGGCGTTCCCGCCCAAACCTGGAACTGCGTGGTTTCCATCAGCATGTCGCTGTGCCCGAAGGCCGCCTTGAACAGCTTGCCGACGCCGGCCGTCCTTTGGGTCACCGCCACCAGCGTGCCGCGCAGCTTCAGATACTGCTTCGTCCCCGCCACCAGCGCGTCCAGCATGCCGAAATCCTCGTCCTTGCCACGGTGGAGCGGCGGGTTGGATAGGATCAGGCCGAAACGCTCGCGGGTGCCCAGCCCCGCCAGCCCATCGCTCAGCACCAGTTCGGCGTCCGGCACATTCTGGCGGGCGGCGTGCAGAGCCACCGCGTCAATGTCCAGCAGGGTCAGCGGCGCGTCGGGCTGACGTTCGCGCACCGCCCGCGCGATCACCCCGGCGCCACAGCCGAAATCCAGCACGCGGGTTCCGGCCGCCACCTCCGGCAGCACCTTCAGCAGGCATTCGGTGCCGGCATCCAGATGTCCGTGGGCGAACAGACCGGGATAGGACACCAGTTGCAGCGTCCGGTCAGGCAGTGTCAGGGTGACGGCCTGCCGCCAATCCTCCAACTCGCCCTTCGCCGGCGCATCGGTGCGCCGGGTCAGCAACAGCCGGGCCCGGCGCTTGATGATGAGGGTTTCCGGCTCTTCGGCCAGCCCGTCGAGATGCTTGGGTGCGCTGGTCACACCTTCGTCATTGCCGCCGGCGATCCACAGCGGGGCGCCGGGGGCAAGGCGAGAGGCCAGCGCATGCAGCGCCATCTCGAACCCGGCCCAACCGCGCGGCAGGCGCAGCACGGCGCCGTCGAACGGCCCTTCCGCCGGCCAGGGCGTGGCGACCTGTCCGCCGACGGCGAGCCGGTTCCAAACCACCACCTCCGCCCCGTCGTCGCGGAGCGCCTCGGCGATGGCGCCGTCGCTGTCGAAGGCGACGAGGATCCGACCCTGCGGCCGGATTTCGGACAGGGCTTCGGCGGCCACGGCGGCGACGGTCTGGTCGCGGTCCGTGGCCCGGTTGTCTAGACGTGCCACCGGGTCAGCCCTTGTCGCGCATCAGCCGCGCCTTGTCGCGCTGCCAGCTGCGTTCCTTCTCGCTCTCGCGCTTGTCGTGCTTCTTCTTGCCGGTGGCGAGACCGATCTCGACCTTGGCGAAGCCGCGGTCGTTGAAATAGACCGACATCGGCACGAGCGTGACGCCCTTCTGCTTGATGCCGGCCGCGAGCTTGTCGAGTTCGCGTCGGCGGACCAGCAGCTTGCGCGGCCGTTTCGGTTCGTGCTGATCGATGCGGCCGGCCTGGAGATATTCGGGGATGTACGCGTTGAACAGGAACAGCTCCCCGCCCTTCAGGCCGGCATAGGCCTCGTTCACACTGGCGCGGCCGCCGCGCAGCGACTTCACCTCGGACCCGGTCAGCATGATCCCGGCTTCGAGGACATCGTCGATGAAGAAGTCGAATCGCGCGCGGCGGTTCTGCGCCGCGTATTTTTTAGCTTCCTCGCGCGTCGCCAAGTCTCTCTCCTATACGGCCCGTTCTGTCGCTTAGGACAACAGGCCGGCTTTGGTCATGGCTCCACGCACGGCGGCACGGGCGGCGTCGGACGCCGGAACCAGCGGCAGGCGGACCTCGTCGCTGCCGAGGCCGAGCAGGCTGGCGGCGAACTTCACCGGGGCCGGGCTGGTCTCGACGAACATCGAGTCGTGCAGCGGCGACAGCACGTCGCGCAGGCGGAAGGCCTCCTTCAGGTCGCCCTTCGCCCAGGCGGTCTGCATGGCCGAGCACAGCGCCGGCGCGACGTTGGCGGTGACGGAGATGCAGCCCACGCCGCCCTGCGCGTTGAAGGCCAGCGCGGTGGCGTCCTCGCCGGACAGCTGGATGAAGTCGGGGCCGACCTCCTGCAGCAGGCGGGACGGGCGGGACAGGTCGGCCGTGGCGTCCTTCACGCCGACGATGTTGGGCAGCTTTGCAAGCCGGGCCATCGTCGCCACAGACATATCCACGACACTGCGGCCGGGAATGTTGTAAATGAAGATCGGCAAATCCGCCGCGTCATGGATCGCCTTGAAATGCTGGTACAGACCCTCTTGAGACGGCTTGTTGTAGTAGGGCGTGACCACGAGCGCCGCCTGGGCGCCCGCCTGGCGGGCGTGACGGGTCAGGGCGATCGCCTCGTCGGTCGAGTTGGAGCCGGTGCCGGCCATCACCGGCACCTTGCCGCCGGCCGCCTCGATGCAAAGCTCCACGACGCGGTTGTGTTCCTCGTGGGACAGGGTCGGCGACTCGCCGGTGGTGCCGCAGGGCACCAGACCGTGCGTGCCTTGGGCGACCTGCCACTCCACGAAGGACTGGAAGGCCTTCTCGTCCACTTTCCCGCCCTTGAACGGAGTCAGAAGGGCGACGATGGAACCGTGGAACATGGCTGCCTCCTCAGTCGGCTTAGCTGGAAAAAAGAGTTGCGCACATTATCCCTCCCCGCCGCCCTCGGCAAGAGCGCCCGGACCGCTGTTTTCGCGGGTCTCCTCACCCTTCTCGCCGCGGTTCCCGGCGCCCTGCCCGCCGCGGCGCTGAGCCCGCAGGACATCGCCGTCTATCGCGAGGCTTTCAAGCTCGCCGATAGCGACCGGCTGGCCGAAGCGCTGGCCACCGCGTCCCGCGCCCAGGACCCGTTACCGGCGAAGGTTTTGCGCTGGATGGCGCTCGCCAACCCCGGCGGCGGCAGCTTCGCCGACATCGCGGCCTTCATCCGCGACAATCCGGATTGGCCAAACATGGCGGCCCTGCGCCGCCAGGCCGAACTGGCGATGCCCGACATCCCGCCGGCCGAGGTGGTGGAGTGGTTCCGCCAGTCCCCGCCGCAGACCAACGACGGCTTCGTCCGCCATGCCGACGCGCTGATCGCCACCGGCAGCGTGGAGCGCGCGACCACGCTGATCCGCAAGCAGTGGGCCGACGCCACCTTCACCCCGGACGAGGAGGCCACCTTCCTCGCCCACTACACCCCCTATCTGCGCCCGCAGGATCACAAGGCGCGGATAGACCGGCTGCTGTGGACCCGGCAGGACGCGCCGGTGCGCCGGATGCTGCCCTTCTTCGACGAGGCCTATGACACGCTGATCGAGGCACGCATCGCGCTGGACGGCGACAGCCCGAACGCCGATGCGGCGCTGTCGCGCGTCGCCCCTTCCCTGCGCGACGATCCCGGCCTGATGTTCGACCGTGCCCGCTATCTGCGCCGCAAGGGCGACGATGCCGGCGCGCTGGAGATCATGGCCCGGGCCGGCACCGACCTCGGCCGTCCGCAGGCCTGGTGGCCGGAGCGCCATCTGCTGGCCCGCCGGGCGATGGAGCGCGGCGACTTCAACCTCGCCTACCGTCTGGTCAGCACCCACGGCATGACCGAGGGCAGCGCCTTCGCCGACGCGGAGTTCCTGGCGGGCTTCCTGGCCCTGCGCTTCCTCGACAAGCCGTCGGAGGCCTTCGCCCATTTCCACAAGCTCTACCGCTCCGTTTCGGCACCGATCAGCAAGGCGCGCGGCGCCTACTGGTGCGGCCGCGCGGCGGAGGCGCTGGGGCAGACGGAACCGGCGCGGGACTGGTACGCCAAGGCCGCGACCTACCCCACCACCTTCTACGGCCAGCTGGCCTTCCGCCATGTCTCCAACGGGGCGGTCACCCTGCCGACGCCGCCGTCGGTGTCCAGCGCCGACAGCGCCGCCTTCAACCGTCGCGAGGTGGTGCGCGTCGCCCGCCTGCTGGCGGAGATCGGCGGCAGCACCGACGAGCGGCTGGGCAGCTTCGTCCGCCGCATCAGCCTGGATGCCAAGACCCCCGCCGACTATGTTCTCGCCGCCCGGCTGGCGAGCGAGGTCGGCCGCCGCGACCTCGCCGTGGCCGCCGCCAAGGACGCCGCTCAGAACGAGGTGTTCCTGGTCGAGGCCGGCTACCCGATGATCGACGCCCGGCCGGCGGCGCCGGAACTGGCGCTGATCCACGGCATCATCCGTCAGGAGAGCACCTTCAACCCCACCATCGTCTCGTCGGCCGGCGCCCGCGGCCTGATGCAGCTGATGCCGGCCACGGCGCAGCTGGTGGCAGGCAAACTGGGTTTGAAGCACACCAACGCCCGGCTCACCTCGGACCCCGGCTACAACGTCATGCTCGGCTCGGCCTATCTGTCGGAGCTGATCGACCGCTTCAACGGTTCCTGGGTGCTGGCGATCGCCGGCTACAACGCCGGGCCGAACCGGGTGCGCCAGTGGCTGCAGACCTACGGCGACCCACGGACCGAAGCGGTGGACGTGGTCGACTGGATCGAACTGATCCCGATCTCCGAGACCCGCAACTATGTCCAGCGCGTGCTGGAGGCCGTCCAGGTCTACCGCTCCCGCCTGGGCGGCGACCGGGTGGAGCCGAACCTGGACAGGGATCTGCGGAGGTAGGGTGTCGCGGCCGGTCCGGTCGGCCCCGCACCCTCACCCCTTCGGCCGTTCCGCCCGCGAATAGTTGCTGAAGTGCCCCTCCTTCGCCGCCATCCGGCGGGCCGACTGGACGATGGCGCCGGACCTGACCTCCGGCGCCACGTTCGACAGCTGGCGGGTCAGGTCGGCGCTGCCACAGGACGGGCAGGCCGGCGTTTCTCCAGAGCGCACGAGGCTTTCGAAGCCGTGGTCGCAGGATTTGCAGCGGTAGGAATAAAGCGGCATCGGGACCTCCCGGCACGAATCGCGTCGTCCCGAGTATCCCGCAATATCCACATTCTGAAAACGGTTTTGTTGCGCCGCACCGAACGCGGCGAACCGCGGCGGTGTCAGGCCACCGCACCGCCGAAATCGAAGCCGGCGGCTTCCACCGCCTCCCGCACCACTTCCGCCGGGATGCCGCCGTCCACCAGCACGGTGCCGGTCGCGAGGTCCACGGTCACCGCCGCTTCGGGCGCCGCCTTGGTGATCGCATTGGACACGGAGCGGGCGCAGCCGCCGCAGGTCATCCCATCCACCTTGTATGCATCGGCCATCGTCACGGGGCTCCCCTCACGGTCGGGTCAGCCGCCGACATGGTGCGTCCGCACCACCGCGCTGACCGGGACAAGAACGAAGCCACGCTTTTGCACCTCCGGGAGCCAGGACGCCAGGGCATCGATTGTCGCATCATGCGGGTGGCCGATGGCGACGGCATAGCCCTGCCGCTTTGCCACCTGTTCCGTCTTGGCCAGCTGCGCCTTGACCGCGGCGACCGTCTCCTGGTTGTCGAGGAAGATGTCGCGGCCGACCCAGGGCATCTTCATCTCCCGCGCCAGTCCGATGCCGGCGCTGTTGGGCGTCGTCCGGCTGTCCAGCCACAGCAGGCCGCGGCGGTGCAGTTCGGCCAGCACCGGCGCCAGTGCCGTGCGGTCGGCAGTGAATCGGCTTCCCATATGGTTGTTGACCCCGACATAGCCGTCGAAGCTGTCCAGTGCCGCACGGGCCCGCTTCACGATCTCCCCCCGGTCGAGCGAGACCAGCAGGGCGTTCGGGCCCGGATCGGCCTTCACGCTCGGTTCCATCGGCATGTGCAGCATCAGCTCGTGCCCATTGGCCCGCGCCGCCCTGGCCTGCGCCTGCAGGTCGCGGGCATAGGGCAGCCAGGACAGCGTCAGCGGTCCATGCAGCGCGGCCATCCGGGTCGAGCGCTTACGATCCAGCCCCATGTCGTCGATGACGATGGCGATGATCGGCCTGCCCTGCGGCACCTCCGCCGGAAGGGCGTTCTTCCGCCAGAGCGCGGCGTTGCCCGAAGGGGCCTGCACCTGCGGCGGCTGGATGGGAGGAGCGGGCGGCGGCAGCATCGCCACCGTCGTCGCCGCCGGACGGGAGTCGGCCAGCGCCGGCTTCTCCGCCGCCGCTTGGCCGGAAGCGTCGGTTTCGGGCTGCGCGGCAGCGCGCGGAGGCGCGGCAGGCGGTTCCGCCTTTGCCGTCGGCACCGGCTGAGGCTCCACCGCCTGCTGGGTTGCCTGCTGTACCGGCGCCGGCTTGGCCGCCTCGCCGCCGGACCTTCCACCGGATCCGCCGCCGGTCAGCGTCGCCACCCCCATCGCCACGGCGAACACCGCGGCGACGGCCGCCAGCGCCAGGACGAAGGGGTTGGACAGGACGGGGGGAAGCGGAGACTTGCGGGCTTTCGAAGGCGCCTTGCGGGCCATGGTGACGACGTCCATCCTGCGACCGGGGCGCCGCACAGTGGCACCCTGCCGCCGTGACCGCAATCGCCCAATCGGTGCAAGACGCCGCTGCGGCGCCCCTGTTCCGTCCGGCCGAGCCCATCCGCAAGAGTCCGCCAGATGCGTCCCATCTTTGTCATCGCCGCCCTGCTTCCCGTCGCCGCCGCGACACCGGCGCCGGCCGCCCAAGGGCTGGACTGCCCGGCCAGCCTGACGGTCCAGGCGCAGCCCGATGCCCCCGGCGGCTGGTCGCCCTACCCCGGCCGCGACAGCCACAGCTTCGCCGGCATCACCATCGTAGAGGGCGACCGCGCCAGCCAGATGACCTCCGCCGCCCCCGCCTCGCTCGCCCCCGACCGCGAGGTGCGGCGCGGGCGCAGCATCGTCCAGGTCTGGGAGTTCTCCGGCTCGCGGCGCGAGAACGTCTTCCTGGTCTGCCGCTACCGCAACACCCAGGCGACGCTCGCCGCCGACCTGCCGCGCCACATCCGCCGCTGCACCCTGACGCTGGAAACCGACATTCGCGGCGCCGTGCTGGACGATCCGAAGACGTTGCCGCAGCTGGACTGCCGCTGATGCCGCAGAGTTCTGCGCGGAGGCTGGAAATCCGCCCCCTCAGCGGCTAGGGTGTCCGTCGTTGGAACAGGGGCGGAACGGCCCCGACGATCCGGGCGAAGGTGGAAGGCGGAAGGCGCATGCTGCTGCTCATCGATAACTACGACAGCTTTACCTACAACCTCGTCCATTATCTGGGCGAGCTTGGCGCCGACGTGCAGGTCCGCCGCAACGACGCCCTGACGGTGGACGAGGCGATGGCTCTCCGTCCCGACGGCATCGTGCTGTCCCCCGGCCCCTGCGATCCCGACCGCGCCGGCATCTGCCTTCCGCTGATCGACGCCGCCGCCAAGGCCCGCCTGCCGCTGATGGGTGTCTGTCTCGGACATCAGTCCATCGGTCAGGCCTTCGGCGGCCGGGTGATCCGCGCGCCGGTTCCCATGCATGGCAAGGTCGACAGCATGCGGCACGAAGGCCGCGGCGTTCTGGCCGGCCTGCCCAGCCCGTTCCGCGCCACCCGCTACCACTCGCTGATCGTCGAGCGCGAAAGCCTGCCCGCCTGCCTGGAGGTGACCGGCGAAACCGCCGACGGCCTCATCATGGCGCTGGCCCACCGCGACCTGCCGATCCACGGTGTGCAGTTCCATCCCGAGAGCATCGAGAGCGAGCACGGCCACAAGATCCTGCAGAACTTCCTGGACCTTACCCGTCCCCGCCCGGAGAGCGCGACCCTGGAGAACGCGGCATGAGCGGCGACCTCAGCGACATGAAGTCCATCCTCGGCAAGGTCGCCACCGGCGCCGCCCTGACCGAGGCCGAGGCCGGCTTCGCCTTCGACATCATCATGTCCGGCAACGCCACCCCGTCGCAGATGGGCGGCTTCCTGATGGCGCTGCGCGTGCGCGGCGAGACGGTGGACGAGATCGCCGGCGCCGCCCGCGTCATGCGCGCCAAGGCGATTCCGGTCGATGCGCCTCCCGGCACCATCGACACCTGCGGCACCGGCGGCGACGGCGCCGGCACCTACAACATCTCCACCGCCGCGGCGCTGGTGGTGTCGTCCTGCGGCGTGCCGGTCGCCAAGCACGGCAACCGCGCCATCTCGTCGAAATCCGGCGCCGCCGATGTGCTGGGCTCGCTCGGCGTCAACCTCGACTGCGACTTCGCGCTGGTGCGCAAGGCGCTGTGGGATGCCGGCATCGCCTTCCTGATGGCGCCGCGCCACCACCTCGCCATGCGCAACGTCGGCCCGACCCGCGTCGAGCTCGGCACCCGCACCGTCTTCAACCTGCTGGGTCCGCTCGCCAATCCGGCGACCGCCCGGCGGCAGGTGCTGGGCGTCTTCTCCAAGCAGTGGGTGGAGCCGCTGGCCCACGTGCTGCAACGGCTCGGTTCAGAAACGGCTTGGGTCGTCCACGGCTCCGACGGGCTGGACGAGATCACCACCACCGGCCCCACCACCGTCGCCCAGTTGAAGGACGGCGAAGTGACGGTGTTCGAAGTGACGCCGGAGGATGCCGGCCTGCCGCGCGCCCGGATCGAGGACCTGAAGGGCGGCGACGCGCAGGTCAATGCCGAGGCCATCCACGCCCTGTTCGACGGGGTGCGCAGCCCCTACCGCGACATCGTGCTGCTGAACGCCGCCGCCGCCCTGCTGGTGGCCGGCAAGGCCGCAACGCTGAAGGAAGGTGTGGCGATGGCCGCCGACGCCATCGACAGCGGCGGCGCCCGCGACCGCCTGCGCCGGCTGGTCGCCATCACCAACGAGGCGGTGGCCTGATGAGCGACGTTCTGACCCGCATCAACGACGACAAGCGCGCGCTGGTCGCCTCCCGCAAGGCCGCCCGCCCGTTGTCGGAGGTGGAGGCCGCCGCCAGGGCCGCCAACGAGACCAACCCGCCGCGCGGCTTCATCCGGGCGCTGAGCGCCTCGGTGGAGGCCGGGCGCTACGGTCTGATCGCCGAGATCAAGAAGGCCAGCCCGTCCAAGGGCCTGATCCGCGCCGATTTCGATCCGCCGGCCCTTGCCCGCGCCTACCGCGACGGCGGTGCCAGCTGTCTGTCTGTCCTGACCGACGAGCCCTATTTCCAGGGCAAGGACGAGTATCTGGTCGCTGCCCGCGCCGCTGTCGATCTGCCGGTGCTGCGCAAGGACTTCATGGTCGATCCCTATCAGATCGTGGAGGCCCGCGCGCTGGGCGCCGACTGCATCCTCATCATCATGGCCTCGCTGTCCGACTCCCAGGCGGCGGAGATCGAGGACGCCGCCACCGCCCAGGGCCTGGATGTTCTGGTCGAGGTGCATGACCGCGCCGAACTGGACCGCGCGCTGCTGCTGAAGACGCCGCTGCTGGGCATCAACAACCGCAACCTCAAGACGCTGGCCGTCGACATCGCGACGACGGAGGAACTGGCGGCCAACGTGCCGGCCGACCGCATGCTGGTGGCGGAAAGCGGCCTCTACAGCCCCGCCGATCTGGCCCGCATGGCGAAGGTCGGGGCGCGCTGCTTCCTGGTGGGTGAATCGCTGATGCGGCAGGCCGACGTCGCTGCGGCCACCCGCGCCCTGCTGGCTCCGGTCTGACGCGATGTCGGACATCACCATAGCTGCGGAAAGCCCGCGTCAGGATGCGGTGGTCGCGCTGGTCGCCGCGCTGGACCGTTATCTGCTGGACCTCTATCCGGCGGACACCTGCCACCTCCTCGACATCGCGGAACTCGAGGCGCCGGACGTCCGCTTCTTCGTCGCCCGCAGGGACGGCGTTCCCGTCGGTTGCGCCGCGCTCCGCGTCGATCCGACCGGTTACGGCGAGGTCAAGCGCATGTTCGTCGATCCCGCCGCCCGCGGCCACCGCATCGGCGACCGGCTGCTCGCCCGGCTGGAGGACCAGGCGCGGGCCGAGGGGCTGACCGCCCTGCTGCTCGAATCCGGCATCCACCAGCACGAGGCGCTGGGGCTCTACCGCAAGGCCGGCTTCACCGACCGCGGCCCTTACGCCTGCTACGAAGAGAACGGCGTCAGCGTCTTCATGGAGAAACCCTTGCGGGAGACCGTCGCATGAGCGGCTTCACCCATTTCGACGCCGAGGGCAAGGCGGTGATGGTCGATGTCTCCGACAAGGCGGACACCGAACGCACCGCCACCGCCGCCGCCACCGTGCTGATGCAGCCTGAAACGCTGGCGCTCATCATGCAGGGCGGGGTGAAGAAGGGCGACGTGCTGTCGGTCGCCCGGCTGGCCGGCATCATGGGGGCGAAGCGCACGCCCGACCTGATCCCGCTGTGCCACCCGCTGATGCTGACCTCGGTCAAGGTCGATCTCTCCTGCGACCCGGCGCGCAACGCGGTGGACGTCACCGCCACCTGCAAGCTGAAGGGCCAGACCGGTGTGGAGATGGAGGCGCTGACCGCCGTCACCGTCGCGGCGCTGACAGTCTACGACATGTGCAAGGCGGTGGACCGCGGCATGACCGTCACCGACGTCCGCCTGTTGCACAAGGCCGGCGGCAAGAGCGGCGAATGGGGCGCTGCCGCCACCGCTCCCACAGCCGGAGCCTGACGCCATGATCTCCGTCGCCGAGGCGCGCGCCCGCATCCTGTCGGCCTTCGCCCCTCTGCCGGCGGAGACTGTGGCCCTGCCCGACGCGCTCGGCCGCGTTCTCGCCGAGCCTGTGATCGCCCGGCTGACCCAGCCGCCCTTCCATGCCGCCGCCATGGATGGCTGGGCGGTGCGCTCCGCCGACATCGCCGCCGCGACCATCGACTCCCCCGTACCCCTGCGCCGCATCGGCGAGTCCTCCGCCGGCCATGCCTTCGGCGGCAGCGTCGGTCCCGGCGAAGCGGTGCGCATCTTCACCGGTGCGCCCCTGCCCGACGGCGCCGACGCCGTGGTGATGCAGGAGGATTGCAGTGCCGACGATTCGTCGGTCCGCATCGGCCGTGCCGTGGTCGCCGGGCGCTTCGTCCGTCAGGCCGGCTTCGACTTCACCCAAGGGCAGGAGCTTCTGCCGAAGGGCCGGCGCCTGACCGCCCGCGACATCGCCCTGGCTGCCGGCGGCAACCTGCCCTGGCTGTCGGTCCACCGCCGGCCGCGCATCGCCATCCTCGCCACCGGGGACGAGATTGCCCTGCCCGGCGACCCGCTGGGGCCGAGCCAGATCGTCAGCACCAACGCGCTCGGCCTCTGCGCGCTCGTCACCGCCCAGGGCGGGCTCGCCCACAATCTGGGCGTCGCCAGGGACACGGCCGACAGTGTCGCCGCGATGGCGAAGGGTGCCGTCGGCTGCGACCTGCTGGTCACCACCGGCGGTGCCGCCCATGGCGACTACGATCTCGTACGCGACGTGCTGGCCGACCGAGGGGTGGCTCTCGATGTGCAGACGGTGGCGATGCGGCCGGGCAAGGCGCTGATGTTCGGCCGCGCCGGCGGGGTGCCTCTGCTGGGCCTGCCCGGCAACCCGGTGTCCACCGGCGTCACCGCCGTCCTGTTCCTGCGACCGGTCCTGCGCCTGCTGCAGGGCCTGCCCCCGTTGGACGACCGCCCGCCGCTGCGCGCCCGTCTGACCGTCGCGCTGAAGGCCAATGACCGGCGCGAGGAGTATCTGCGCGCCACCCTGGCTGCCGGCGCCGACGGGGTCCTGACCGTCACGCCCTTCGACCGGCAGGACAGTACCATCACCACGCTCTACGCCCAGGCCGACTGCCTGATTCCTCGCCCGCCCAATGCCGACCCGGAGCCGGGCGGCGCGATGGTGACCGTACTCCCTTTGACCGATGGAGCGTTCAGCATCTAGACTTGAACACAGCGCTTGGACGACGGACTGAACAGTTGAACATCACCCGGAAAACTGTTTCACGGCGTTCCGAATGTTCCACTCAAGTTCTAAAAGAAGCCGATGGGGGGCTTGACGCGCGGTGGGAACCAAACTAGAACATGGAGCAACGTTTAGTTTTTGTTCCATCTTCAGTCTGGCGACGGCCGGGAGGCATCCATGCTCACGCGCAAGCAGCACGAATTGCTGCTGTTCATCCACGAACGGCTTGGCCAGGGCGG
>JBKHVJ010000450.1:0-52253 GCA_046570145.1 Alphaproteobacteria bacterium | reverse complement strand
GGTGCTGGAGACCGCCTGTATCGAGGCGATGGGGCTGGCCTGCCGCGGCATCGGCAGCATCACGATGAGCGTCAACATGTCGGCGGTGCAACTCGCCCAGAACGACTTCGTGCCGCGGGTGCTGGAGGTGCTGGACCGCACCGGTCTGCCGCCGAACCGGCTGGAGCTGGAGATCACCGAGTCGCAGATGATCGGATCTCTGGATGCCGCCATCGACAAGCTGAACGCGTTGCGGGAGGCAGGCGTGCACATCGCGCTGGACGATTTCGGCACCGGCTATTCGTCGCTGACCTATCTGCGGACATTGCCGATCAACACGCTGAAGCTCGACAAGGCCTTCATCAACGACGTCCATCGCCGGTCCGACGCGCGCAGCATGGTGTCGTCCATCTCGCGCATCGCCCACGACCTGAGCCGCTGCGTGGTGGCCGAGGGGGTGGAGGAACTGGCCCAGTGGGAGGCGCTGTCGCGGATGGGCTGCGACCTGATCCAGGGCTATTTCGTCAGCCGGCCGCTGCCCGCCGACCGCATCGGCGGCTTCCTGGCGGCCTGGGAGGAGCGGCGGGCGGCTTTGCCCATCGTCTCCCGCGACGACGTGGTGGTCGGCATGTCCAGCGCCGGGGCGAATCGGCAGCAGAGCAGCCGCGAGCCGGTTTGACGGGAGGCTGAGCGTCGTCCTGCCGGCCGACGATCGCCAACGGAAAACGCCCCGCAGGAGGTCTGCGGGGCGTTTTTCCTGAAAGCGGGGCTTGTCTGGCCGGGTCGGCCGGGTTCAGTGCCGGGTGCGGGCCGGAGTGACGTAGACGCCGTCCCAATCGACGCCGAACAGGGCATCGTCGCCGGCCTCCTCGACCAGATCGTCGTATTCATGGGCCTCGATCAGCCCGAAGATGGAGGCTGTGCCGGAGGCGTCCAGATCGCAGGTCACCACATGGCCGCCCACCTCGACCGAGGTGAAGAACACTTCCGGCAGCTCCATGCTGTCCAGATCCGCGGTGACGGCGCTTTCGATCTCGTGGATGGTGCGGGACGACAGGGAGCCCCGGAGCTTCGCCGCCTGGGAGGCCCAGACGATGCGCTTCACGTGGGCCGGCTCCTTCATCTCCGCGATGCCCGACGCCTCGTCGCCTTGGCCGGCCATCGCGATCATCCGGGAAACCAGGGTCGAGGTGCTGCTGGGTGCGCGCATGGAAGCCTCCGCTCGTTCGATGACGACAGATTTGCGCGCAGGCGGTTAACGGGGTCTTAAGCCGGGACCGGGGCCAAAGCCTTACCTCCACTGAGGTATGGCCTATCCATTCGGTCCTAGCCGGCGGCGAGGGCGGCGGCAACCCCGGCGGCGATCCGCGCATTGTTGCGGATCAGCGCGATGTTGGCCGTCAGGCTGCGCCCGCCGGTGATGCGCTCCAGCGCCGCCAGCAGGTGGGGGGTGATGTCCTTCCCCTTGATTCCATTGGCCTCCGCGTCGGCCAGAGCCTGGGCGACCGCGGTTTCCATGGCATCGGCGTCAAGCTCGTCGGCGGGCGGGATCGGGTTCGCCAGCAGCACGCCGCCTTCCAGGCCAAGCTGCCATTTCGCGCGCAGAATGTCTGCCACCGCGGTCACGTTGTCACAGCGATGATCGACGGGCAGGCCGCTGCGGCGGCTGTAGAAGGCCGGGAACTCGTCGGTGCCGAAGCCCAGCACCGGGACTCCGCGGGTCTCCAGCACCTCCAGCGTCTTGGGCAGGTCGAGAATCGACTTCGCTCCGGCGCAGACCACGCAGACCGAAGTGCGCGCCAGCTCGTCCAGGTCGGCGGAGATGTCGAAGCTGGTTTCCGCCCCGCGATGCACGCCGCCGATGCCGCCGGTGGCGAAGACGGAGATGCCGGCCAGCCGCGCCCCGATCATCGTCGCCGCCACCGTGGTTGCCCCAAGCGCCCGAGTCGCGATGGCGACGGGCAGGTCGCGGCGGCTCAGCTTGCGCACGGCATGGCCGCCGGTCGCCAGACGTTCGAGCGCCTCGTCGTCCAGCCCGATGCGGATGCGCCCGTCCATCACCGCGACGGTGGCGGGGATCGCCCCGGCGGCCCGCACCTCCGCCTCCAGCGCGCGGGCGGTCTCCAGGTTGCGGGGATAGGGCATGCCATGGGAGATCACCGTCGATTCCAGCGCCACCACCGGGCGCCCCATGGCAAGCGCGTCGGCGACCTCGGGGGTGGGCAGCAGGATCGGATGCATGTGCTGTGTCTCCGCTGTTGGGCACCCTATATTAGGACGCATGTCCGCTGCACTCCATTCCAATCCAGATCGTCCGCACCCCGACAGATGGATCAAGGTCCTTCCCGAGGGCCTCTATGTCGAGCCGGGGGGCTTCCACATCGACCCGGTGCGCCCGGTGGAGCGCGCGGTCGTCACCCACGGCCATTCCGACCATGCGAGGCCGGGCAACCGGCATGTGCTGGCGACTCCGGGCACGCTCGCCATCATGCGCCAGCGGATGGGGGAGGGGGTGGGAGGAAGCCTGCAGCCGCTGGACTATGGCGAGACCATGCGCATCGGCGATGTCGGGGTGCGGCTGGTGCCGGCTGGCCATGTGCTGGGCAGTGCCCAGGTGGTGCTGGAGCATGCCGGATCGCGCGTCGTGGTGTCGGGCGACTACAAGCGCCGCCTCGACCGCACCTGTGCGCCCTTCGAGCCGGTGCCCTGCGACGTCTTCGTCACCGAGGCGACCTTCGGTCTGCCGGTGTTCCGCCACCCGCCCGACCTGGGGGAGGTGGGAAAGCTGCTGCATTCGATGGCGCTGTTCCCGGAGCGCAGCCATGTCGTCGGCGTCTATGCGCTGGGCAAATGCCAGCGGCTGATCACGCTGCTGCGGGCGGCGGGATACGATCGGCCGATCTGGCTGCATGGCGCGCTGGAGCCGCTGTGCCGGCTCTATCGCGATTGGGGGGTGGAGTTGGGGGAGCTGCGGCCGGCCACGGTGGCGGCGAAGGAGGAGCTGAAGGGCGCCCTGGTGCTGGCCCCGCCGGCGGCGGTGGCCGACCGTTGGGCGCGGCGGCTGGCCGATCCGGTGGTGGCGGTGGCGTCGGGCTGGATGCGGGTGCGCCAGCGCGCCCGCCAGCGTGGGGTGGAACTGCCCCTGGTCATCTCCGACCATGCCGACTGGGACGAGCTGTGCCAGACGCTGGAGGATGTCGGCGCGCCGGAGGTCTGGGTGACGCATGGCCGCGAGGAGGCGCTGGTCCATTACGCCACCAGCCGCGGCATCCGTGCCCGCGCGCTGGCCCTGATCGGCTTCGAGGACGAGGATTTGGAGGGCGACCCTGTGAAGACCGGGGAAGGAGAGGCGTCGTGAACCGCTTTGCCGCGCTGGTCGACGCGCTGGTCTTCATGCCGTCGCGCAACGGCAAGATCCGCCTGATGGCCGAGCATTTCGCCACCGCGCCCGACCCCGAGCGCGGATGGGCGCTGGCGGCGCTGACCGGGGCCTTGAGCTTCCGCGAGGCCAAGCCGGCGGCGATCCGAGAGCTGGCGGCGACCAGGGTCGATCCGGAGCTGCTGGCGCTGTCCTACGACTATGTCGGCGATCTGGCGGAGACGGTGGCGCTGATCTGGCCGGAGCGGCCGGAATATTCAATGGGGCGCGCCAACAGCCTGCCGCCCAGCCTGAACGAGGTGGTGGAGGGCTTGCAGACCGCCAAGCGCGGGCAGGTGATGGGGTTGGTGGAGGGCTGGCTCGACACGCTCGACTCGTCGGGGCGCTTCGCCCTGCTGAAGCTGATCACCGGGGCGTTGCGCATCGGCGTGTCGGCACGGCTCGCCAAGACGGCGCTGGCGGAATGGGGCAAGGCGGCCCGGCCGGAGGTGGGCGTCGATGACGTGGAGGAGGTCTGGCACGGGTTGACCGCACCCTATGCGGAGCTGTTCGCCTGGCTGGAAGGGAGGGCGGAGCGGCCGGCCAGCGGGTCCGGCGCCGGATTCCGCCCGATGATGCTGTCCCACCCGCTGGAGGAGGAGGACCGCGCCGCGCTGGACCCCGCCGCCTATGCCGCGGAATGGAAATGGGACGGCATCCGCGTGCAGCTGGTGGCGCGCGGCGGGGAGCGGCGGCTCTACAGCCGCACCGGCGACGACGTGTCCGGCGCCTTTCCCGACATCGTCGACCACATGAGTTTCGATGCGGTGCTGGACGGCGAGCTGCTGGTGGCGCGCGACGGGGTGGTGGCGCCCTTCAACGATCTGCAGCAGCGGCTCAACCGCAAGACGGTGACGGCGCAGATGCTGCGCGACGGGCCGGCCTGGGTGCGGCTCTACGACATCCTGTTCGACGGCGGGGAGGATCTGCGCGGCCTGTCCTTCGTCGAACGCCGCGCCCGGCTGGAGCGCTGGTTCGAGGCGGTGCGGCCGCGGCGGATGGACCTTTCGCCGCTGGTGCCCTTCGGCGGCTGGGACGAGCTGGTGGCGATGCGGGAGGGCGCGCGGGAAAACGGCATCGAGGGGCTGATGCTGAAGCGGCGCGACAGCGCCTATCTGGCCGGACGGCCGAAGGGGCCATGGTTCAAGTGGAAGCGCGGGGCGCTGACGCTCGACACCGTGATGATGTACGCCCAGCGCGGCCACGGCAAACGGTCGAGCTATTATTCGGATTACACGTTCGGCGTCTGGCGCGGCGAGGAGCTGGTGCCGGTCGGCAAGGCCTATTCCGGCTTCACCGACGCCGAGCTGATCGAACTGGACCGCTGGGTGCGCAACCACACCACCCGCCGCTACGGACCGGTGCGCGAGGTGGAGGCCGGGCTGGTGCTGGAGGTCGCCTTCGACAGCGTGCATCCGTCGACCCGGCACAAGAGCGGGCTGGCGATGCGCTTCCCGCGCGTCCACCGCATCCGCTGGGACAAGCCGGCGCACGAGGCCGACAGGCTGGAGACGCTGGCGGCGATGGTGGTGGGGTGACGGGGAAGCAGGCGCCTTCCCCCATCACGTTTCCCCTCAAAACCCCTTGGCCTGTCCCCCGAAGACGCCCTTGGCCCAGGCGCCGATGCGGTGGCGCCACTGTTCGTGCCAGATGTAGACACTACCCTTGACCCAGTTCATCTGGATCGCGCGGCGCTGGCCTTCGAAGGGATAATGGCCATGCCAGGAGGTGTCGCTGCGGCGGAAGCACATCAGGGTGCCTTCCTCCGGCGGGACCTCGGCGGCGTAATCTTCCAGGTTCTCGGAGCGCAGGATGCGCAGGCGGCCGCCGGTGGCCTCCCAGGGCGGGTTCATGTAGATCAGGACCGTGATGACCTTGCTGGCCGAATCCGGGTGGATCTTGCCGTCGGTCGGCCGGCACATGCCGCGCGCCGTGAACATGGTCGGGTAGTCCGACAGGTCGAGCCCGAACTTGTCGGAGAAGGCCTTGCAGACCTCCGGCCCCTTCAGTTCGGCGATCAGCCGGTCGAAGCTCGGCCCCTGGGGGAAGACGCCCAGCGGGATGGAGCCGGGTTTGTCGACCTTGGGATAGTCGCGGTGCAGATCCGCGAGAAACTCGTGCTTCACGAAGCCGGGAACGCACAGGAAGTCGTAGGGGGCGTGCTGCAGAGGGGTGGCGCGGAACTTGTCCAGATCGAGCATGGACATGGGTACTGAACTCCCAACGAGCGTGCCGACAGTGGCTTTGCCCCCCAAAACCGGCGTCACTTAAACACGACGGAAGTTTTATGCAATAGGTTTGTCAGGGAAGCAGAGTTCCTGCCGCGCCCGCCATTCCCGGCCGACATAGTTGACGATGATCGATTTGCGCACGCCGTCGATCGGACGCTTTTCGAACCCATGCCAAGTATTGCCGGCGGGGATGAAGATCAGACCTTCATTGAAGGCGTAGGGCGCGCGGGCGACCACCGTCCGCGTCTCGTCCAGCACGTCGGTGCCCCAGTGCGAGCAGTTCGGACCCTTCGAGAGGTAGATCAGCATCGTGAATTTCTTGACGCCGATGTCGGTGTGCGGCTCCAGCCAGAAGCCGTCGGTGTCCTGGCAATATTCGATGCGCAGGCTGGTGCCGGTCAGGTCGACGTTGCAGGTGCGCTGGATCGCCTCCACCACCGGGCGGTCCTGGAAGGCCCGGGCGACCGTCTCGCACACCGCGTATTTCGCCCGGTTCTCCTCGCCGAAATAGGTGCGCGACGCGTTGTTGGTCTCGCGCTTGCCGTAGGTGTCGGACACCCGCGGCGGCCCCCAGGGCAGGTCGGCGATGGCGTCGGCGGCGTCCTCCGGCAGAGCTTCGGACAGGAGCCAGTGATTGTACGGCGTCTCGGACAGCCGGCTGCGCTCCAGGCAGCGCAGGAAGGAGGCGGAAACGGAGTCGGCGGTGGTCATGATGGCGAAGGGTCCGGGTCCAGGGGCGTCCGGTTCGGGACGGTCGGTTCGCCGGCGCTTATGCCATGGCCCGCGCAGCGGCGCCGTACCCAAACCGATTGTGCCCGCGGGGTGCGTGCATTGGTCGCGCTGCCGCACCCCGACCTGTCGTTACGCCAGACCGTGCCGCTTCCTGTGCGCGGGAAGGCGGCGCATCACCTCCTCGGCGACGATCCGCGTCTCGTCCATCGGCTGATAGCTCCAGTGGTCGAGCGAGCCGTCGAAGGGCCGGGTGATGCCGTCCCGGTACAGGCCGTCATGGAAGGCGCGGAACTTGGGCGACCCGCCGTCCAGTTCGATCACATAGACCGGCTTGCCGGTGGAGCAGGCCTCCGACGTCATCGACACGCTGTCGCAGGTCACCACCACCGCGTCGGCGAGGCCGAGATAGGCGAAGTAGGGGTTTTCGCCGGTGCCGTCCCACACCTCCGCCGGCAGGCCGGACAGGCGGGCGCGCAGGATCGCCTCGTTGTCGGCGCCTGTGCGGCGCGACGGGGTGACCATCAGCCCGGCGCCATGGGTGCGCGTCAGGTTGGCCAGCCGCTCGGCCACGTCGCCCATGATGGTGGGCGTCAGCCGGTAGACGCCGTTGTCGCCGCCGATCAGCACGGCGATGCGCGGGTGCGGCAGATGGGCCAGCCGCGGGGCGAAGCGTTCGGCCGCATCGGCCAGGATGGCCGGCGTCACCCGGTGCAGCGCGCCGCGCGTCACCAGCACGTTGTCGGCGCGCAGCTTGTCGTGGCGCGGCACGACGACCAGATCGAAATGCCGCGGGTTCATCACCGGATCCTGGATCTGGACGGTGAAGGTCCGCCCGCGCGACTGGCGGCGCACCGCCAGCGAGACGGCGATGGACTGCCGGCCGGTGCCGATCAGGAGGTCGGGCCAGGGCGGCTCCACCGGATCGCCCTTCGGGCCGGCGGCGAAGCGGTTGCCGATGCGCCAGTAGGGGGTCAGCTGGCGCCAGGGGGTGCGCAGGCGGACACGCTTGATCACCGGCGTCAGGCCCAGCGCCTCGGCCAGCCCGATGCACTGGTTTTCCATGCCGGCCTTGCCGTCCGACACGACCCAGCAGGTAAGGGGCGAGCAGGTCAAGGGTTGCATTCGAACTCGGATCGTTGGGGCTGCGGAGGGGATTGCGGCGAAATGACCGCTATCCGGGTTGCTCGCCCTTGCGGGGGTTTCGGTCTTGGCGTAGACACCATGCCCGTGTAATATCCTTTCTCCAAATCATCCCCGGAGCGACCGAGTAAAACCATGCGGCGGGTCAAACTCGACCGAATTGACCGTCGGATTCTGCGCGATCTGCAGAACGACGGCCGGATGACCAACGTGGAGCTTGCCCGACGTGCCGGCATCTCCGCTCCGCCCTGCCTGCGCCGCGTCCGCGCGCTGGAGGAGGCGGGATTCATCCGTGGCTACCACGCCGACGTCAACCCCGATGCACTGGGGTTTGGCGTCACGGTGTTCGCCCAGGTCGGCCTCAGCAGCCAGGCCGAAGCGGACCTAAAGAAATTCGAGGAGCTCGTCAACAGCTGGCCGCTCGTGCGTGAGTGCAACATGCTGGCCGGCGAATATGATTTCGTCCTGAAGATCGTGGCGGAGGACTGGGACGACTACCAGCGCTTCCTGACGACCAAGCTGACGTCGGCGCCCAACGTCGCCCATGTGAAGTCGGCCCTGTCGATCCGCACCAGCAAGCACACCCCCGGCGTTCCCATCGACGTCGATTCTCCCGACATCCCCGAAGGGGCCGAGGACGACGAGGACGAGGATTTCGTCGAGGATGAGGCCGAGACGCCGCCCGCCCGCGCCACCCGGCGCTGAACGGGCAAGGCATAACGGCCTTCTATAGGGAAGATGCGGCGAGTGCCTGGAGCAGGCCCGCCGCGGCTCCCCCCAGCACCACCCAGTGGATCGCCACGCCGCGCCGGGTCAGGGCGTAGAGTGCGGCCAGCATGATCGCCCATGCCCAGATCATGTGTCCGGCAGACTGCCCGTCCGGCAGCAGCACCGCCATCCCCAGATAGACGCCCAGATTCAGGATCACCCCCACCACCGCCGCGGCGATGGCGGCCAGTGCCCCCGCGGCCAGTCGGTTGTGGATCAGCCGCTCCACATAAGGGGCTCCGGCGAAGATGAACAGGAAGCAGGGCAGGAAGGTGACGTAGGTCGTCAGCGCCGCCCCCAGCGTTCCCGCCAGCGCCGGCGACAGGTCACCCGGCCGGTTCCAACCGGCGAAGAAGCCGACATACTGCGTGACCAGGATCAGCGGCCCCGGCGTCGTCTCGGCCAGGGCCAGCCCGTCGACCATCTCGCGCGGGCCGAGCCAGCCATAGGCATCCACCGCCTGCCCGGCGATGTAGGGCAGAACGGCATAGGCGCCGCCGAAGGTGACGAAGGCCGCCTTGGTGAACAGCGCCGCGATGCCGCGCCAGGGATCGGTCCCGAAGGCCAGAAGCACCGCGCCCACCGGAATCGCCCACAAGAGGACGAACAGCACCGCCAGGACCAGCAGCCGGCCGGGCTTGGGCGCCGGCTCCGCCAAATCGTCGGCATCGCCGTCGGCCACCGGATGCGGGTGGGCGAACCAGTGGCGGCCCATCCGCGCCGCGACGCCGCCGACCGCCGCCGCGGCGCCGATGACCAGCGGGAAGGGCAGATGCAGCGCGAACAGCGCCAGGAAGGCGGCGCTGGCCATCGCCACCGCCGCCGGCCCCTTCAGCGTGCGGCGGCCCATCCGCCAGACCGCGGCGACGATGATCGCCACCACCGCCGGCTTGATGCCGTCGAACAGCGCGCCGACCAGCCCGGTGTCGCCATGGGCGGCGGCGATCCAGGACAGGGCCAGCAGGACCAGGGCGCCCGGCAGGACGAACAGCCCGCCCGCCACCAGCCCGCCGCGCACCCCGTGCAGCCGCCATCCGATGTAGGTGGCGAGCTGCTGCGCCTCCGGCCCCGGCAACAGCATGCAGAAGTTCAGCGCGTGCAGGAAGCGCGTCTGGTCGATCCAGCGGCGCCGGTCGACCAGTTCGCTCTGCATCATGGCGATCTGCCCGGCCGGCCCACCGAAGCTGGTCAGCCCCAGCCGCAGCCAATAGAGGCAGAAGGCGCCGAAGGCGGGGACCGCGGCGGATGGCGGCGGAGCGGGCGGGGGCGGGGCAGGGGCGTCGGTCATGGGGCCGCAGCCTAGCGCAAACAGGGCCGCAACGCAGCGTCCACCATCGGGCAGGGCAGCCGCCGGAGACAATTGAGGGGCGGGCATGGCCTTCCGCGGCGCCGGGGTCTAATATTGCAACCGCGAGCGCCGCCGCCGTGGCCGGCGCAGGGTGTCGGGGACGCAGGAGAATGAAGGCTTCCACCCGCGGTCGCGCGGCTGTGTTGGGTGCGGCGCTGTGTGCCGGCATCGGGATGCTCGCCGCCGGGAGTTTGACCGTTGCGGGGCCGGTCCAGGCCGCGGTCGGCGTTCACGCCGAGGAGATCGTCCGCTTTCCGTCCACCGATGGCGACCTGACCGGCGGGGCGCCGACGATGCTGACCGGGCGGCTGCTGCGCCCGGCGGGCACCGGCCCGCATCCGGCGGTGGTCATGCTGCATGGCTGCGGCGGGCTCTATGCCCGCAACGGCCGGGTGTCGCCACGCCATGTCTGGTGGGCGACCCACCTGCAGCGCCAGGGCTACGAGGTGCTGATGGTCGACAGCTTCGGCCCGCGCGAGGTGGACGAGGTCTGCACCACCGCGCTGAAGGACCGCACCGTCCGCGCCACGGTCGAGCGGAAGCGCGACGCCTGGGGGGCGCTGGCTTTTCTGCGCAAGCGGCCGGAGGTGGACCATGCCCGCATCGGACTGATCGGCTGGTCGCAAGGGGCGGGCACGGTGCTGGCCGCCTATGGCACAGGCGCCGGCGAAGACGGGCCGGCGGGATCGGAGGCGGGCGGCTTTCGCGCCGCCGTGGCGTTCTATCCCGGTTGCCGGGCGCCGCTGAGCGACGCGGACTGGCAGCCCGAAGGTCCGCTGCTGCTGCTGATCGGCGACAAGGACGACTGGACCCCGCCGCAGAACTGCGTCGAATTGTCCGGGCGCGAGGGCGTGAAGGACCGGATGGAACTGGTGGTCTATCCCGACACCTACCACGGCTTCGACGCGCCCGACGCCCCGGTGCGCAAGCGCAAGGACCTCGCCACCGCGCCCGATGGAACGGCCCATGTCGGCACGAACGAAGATGCCCGCTCGGACGCGATCCGGCGGGTGACGGAGTTCTTCAGGGATAAGCTGCGGGGGTGACGGTGGCCTGATGTCCCCTCTCCCGGGTGGGGAGAGGGGAAAATCCTCAGCGGAACTCGACCGAAACGATCTCGTACAGCTTGGAGCCGCCGGGGGTGGAGACCTCCACGCTGTCGCCGACGGACTTGTTGATCAGGGCGCGGGCCAGCGGCGCCTGGATCGACAGCAGGCGGTTCTTGATGTCGCTCTCGTCCTGGCCGACGATCTGATAGGTCGTCTCCTCGTCCGTGTCCTGGTCGGCCAGGGTCACGGTCGCACCGAACTTCACGGTGTTGCCGGTCAGCTTGGCCGGGTCGATGACCTCGGCGCGGCTGATCTTGTCCTCAAGCTCCAGCACGCGGCCTTCGATGAAGCTCTGACGTTCGCGCGCCGCGTGATATTCGGCGTTTTCCGAAAGGTCGCCATGTTCGCGGGCTTCCGCGATGGCTTTGATGACCGCCGGGCGTTCGGTGATCTTAAGGTGCTTCAATTCCTCCTGGAGGCGGTTGAAGCCCGCCGCTGTCATCGGAACTTTTTCCATGTTCGGTCCATCACCGCTTGCAGTCGTTCGACCTGTCCAAAGCGACATCAAGGACGAAGACGGCGCGGAGGAGGTCCGCCGCGCCGTCGTCCGTCCTTAATACGATCCGCTAAGGTACGACTGCAACGGGGCGACTTCAAGGCTGCCGTTCCGGAGTGCGGCAATAGCTTCCACCGCCGCGCGTGCTCCCGCCACCGTGGTGTAGTACGGAATGTTGTAGGTCAGCGCGGTGCGACGCAGGCTGAAGCTGTCGGACAGCGCCTGGGCGCCTTCCGTGGTGTTGATGACCAGATGCACGTCGCCGTTGATCATGGCGTCGACGATGTGCGGCTGGCCTTCGACCACCTTGTTGATGGTCTCCGCCGGTACGCCGGCATCCTTCAGCACCTTGGCGGTGCCGGAGGTGGCGAGGATGCGGAAGCCCATGTCGTGCAGCTTCTTGGAGATCACCGCCAGGGCCGGCTTGTCGCGGTCCTTGACCGAGACGAAGACGCTGCCCTTGACCGGCAGGGTGACGCCGGCGCCGAGCTGCGCCTTGGCGAAGGCCAGCGCGAAGTTGTGGTCGAGGCCCATGACCTCGCCCGTCGACTTCATCTCCGGACCCAGCACGATGTCGACGCCGGGGAAGCGGGCGAAGGGGAAGACCGCTTCCTTGACCGCGGTGTGCGGCGGGGTCGGGCCGTTCAGGGTGAAGGCGCCCAGCTTCTCCCCCGCCATGACGCGGGCGGCGATCTTGGCGATGGCGGTGCCGGTGGCCTTGGCGACGAAGGGCACCGTGCGGCTGGCGCGCGGGTTGACCTCCAGGATGTAGACGGTGCCGTCCTTGACCGCGAACTGCACGTTCATCAGCCCGACCACCTTCAGCGCATGGGCGAGCGCGTCGGACTGGCGGTTGATCTCGGCGATGATGTCGGCCGGCAGCGTGTAGGGCGGCAGGGCGCAGGCGCTGTCGCCGGAATGGATGCCGGCCTCTTCGATGTGCTCCATCACGCCGGCGACATAGACGTCGGTGCCGTCGCAGACGACGTCGACGTCGACCTCGATGGCGTCCTGCAGGTAGCTGTCGATCAGAACCGGGTTCTTGCCCGACACCTGCACGGCGGTGCCCATGTAGCGCTGGAGCCCGGCCATGTCGTGGACGATCTCCATCGCCCGGCCGCCCAGCACGTAGGACGGACGGATGACGACCGGGAAGCCGATGCGGGTGGCGACCGCCTCCGCCTCTTCCAGCGAGCGGGCGAGGCCGTTGGCCGGCTGCTTCAGGTTCAGCTCATGCAGCAGCTTCTGGAAACGCTCGCGGTCCTCGGCCAGGTCGATGGCGTCGGGCGAGGTGCCGAGGATCGGGATGCCGGCGGCTTCCAGTGCGGCGGCGAGCTTCAGCGGTGTCTGGCCGCCGAACTGCACGATGCAGCCCAGGACATTGCCGTTGCGCTGCTCCACCCGCACCAGTTCCACCACGTCCTCGGCCGTCAGCGGCTCGAAATACAGGCGGTCGGCGGTGTCGTAGTCGGTGGAGACGGTCTCCGGGTTGCAGTTGACCATGATGGTCTCGATGCCGGCCTCCTGCAGGGCGTAGACGGCATGCACGCAGCAATAGTCGAACTCGATGCCCTGGCCGATGCGGTTCGGGCCGCCGCCGAGGATGACGACCTTGCGCTTGTCGGTCGGCTCGGACTCGCACTCCGCCTCGCCGGTCCCGTCGGTCTCGTAGGTCGAGTACATGTAGGGGGTGGCCGACGCGAATTCGGCGGCGCAGGTGTCGATGCGCTTGTAGACCGGGGTGACGCCGGCCATGCGGCGCGCCGCGGCGACCGCGGCCTCGGTGGTCTTGGCCAGCTCGGCCAGACGGGCGTCGGAGAAGCCCATCTGCTTCAGCTTCAGCCAGCCGGCCTTGTCGGTCGGCAGGCCGCCGTCGCGGATCGCCGCCTCACGGTCGACGATCTCCTTGATCTGCTCCAGGAACCACGGGTCGTACTTGGAGACGGCCTGCACCTCGTCCACGGTGAAGCCGTGGCGGAAGGCCTGGGCGATCACCAGCAGACGGTCGGGCGTCGGGGTGGCCAGCGCGCCGCGGATGGCGGTGCGGTCCGGATTCTCCTCCCCGCCGATCTTCAGCTCGTTGAAGCCGGTCAGGCCGGTCTCCATCGAGCGCAGCGCCTTCTGCACCGACTCCTGGAAGGTGCGGCCGATGGACATCGCCTCGCCCACCGACTTCATCGAGGTGGTCAGCAGCGGCTCCGACCCCTTGAACTTCTCGAAGGTGAAGCGCGGCATCTTGGTGACGACGTAGTCGATCGTCGGTTCGAAGCTCGCGGGGGTGGTGCCGGTGATGTCGTTGGTCAGCTCGTCCAGCCGGTAGCCGACGGCCAGCTTGGCGGCGATCTTGGCGATGGGGAAGCCGGTGGCCTTGGACGCCAGCGCCGAGGAGCGCGACACGCGCGGGTTCATCTCGATCACGATCAGGCGGCCGTTGGCCGGGTTGACCGCGAACTGGACGTTCGAGCCGCCGGTGTCCACGCCGATCTCGCGCAGCACCGCGATCGAGGCGTCGCGCATGATCTGGTATTCTTTGTCGGTCAGCGTCAGCGACGGCGCCACCGTGATCGAGTCGCCGGTGTGGACGCCCATCGGGTCGATGTTCTCGATGGCGCAGACGATGATGCAGTTGTCGGCGCCGTCGCGCACGACCTCCATCTCATACTCCTTCCAGCCCAGCACCGATTCCTCGATCAGCACCTCGCCGACCGGGCTGGCGCGCAGGCCGCCGCGCACGATGTCCTCGAACTCCGCCCGGTTGTAGGCGATGCCGCCGCCGGTGCCGGCCAGGGTGAAGCTGGGACGGATGATCGCCGGCAGCCCGACGAACTCCAGCGCGTCCATCGCCTCGTCCAGCGTGCGGACCATGCGCGACTTCGGCGATTCGAGGCCCAGCTTGTCCATGGCGTCGCGGAAGAGGATGCGGTCCTCGGCCTTGGCGATGACGTCGCGCTTGGCGCCGATCATCTCCACGCCGAGACGCTCCAGCGTGCCGTCGTCGGACAGTGCCATCGCCGTGTTCAGCGCGGTCTGGCCGCCCATGGTCGGCAGCAGGGCGTCGGGACGCTCCTTCTCCAGGATCTTGGCGACAACGGCCGGGGTGATCGGCTCGATGTAGGTCGCGTCGGCCAGACCGGGGTCGGTCATGATGGTGGCCGGGTTGGAGTTGACGAGAATGACCCGGTAGCCTTCCTCGCGCAGTGCCTTGCAGGCCTGAACGCCGGAATAATCGAACTCGCATGCCTGTCCGATGACGATCGGACCCGCGCCGATGATGCAGATGGATTTGATGTCGGTGCGTTTGGGCATGGGTCCGCTTCTCTGAAGTGTGGTCAGCCGAAAACCCCCCGGCGCCGGAGGACCGGAGACGGAGAGCGGGGATGGGCATGTCGTGCAAGGCCCCCTTATAGGGGGTTCCGGGCCGGGGGGGAAGGGGTGGCATGGATGTCACCCTCGCATGACTGAATCTCGGGCACGGCACCGACGGACCATGCGGGCCTTGAACCGCCGGGGAAAGGGAGGCATCAATTCCCATTCTCCCTTTTTCGGGTCCCCTTTGGAGATACGCCCCCATGAGCCACGCATTCGCCAAGGACAGCCGCGCCTGCGCCGCCTGCGTCTCGTGGGGCGGGGAGCGCGCGCTGTCGGAGGACAACACGCTGGTCCATGTCGCCCGCCACGGGGTGGAGGGCGAATGCCGCACCGCCAGCAGCCAGGACTACCGCCGCATCACCAAGGGCTATCATACCTGCACGGCCTGGGCGCCGCTGCCGATGCTGAAGAAGCATGGCGGGCGGATCGGCCACACGCCGGTGGGCCAGGCGCATGCGCCGGTCACCGCCGCAGCGTCGCGGCCGATGCCGCCGGTGTCCCAGCCGGTGCCGGCCGCCGCCGCCTTCGCCGATGCGCCGGTCGCCACGCCGGTGCTCGACGTTCCGCCGCCACCCTGCCGGGCCGACCCGATCGACGTGGAGCAGTCGCCGCAGGTCCGCGTGCTCTACACCCACTGGCTCCGGCTGAAGCGCAAGCGCCGCATGCCGCTGGCGGTCGAGATCGACACCGCGCAGGTGCGCGAGAGCGTGCCGCGCATCGCCCTGATGGAGCCGACCGCCGACGGCAGCGATTTCGTCTATAAATCCTGCGGCCGCGCACTGCAGCGCCGGCTGGACGGCAGGCCGACGACGCGGCGGGTGACGGAGTGCCATCCCGAACAGGCGGCGCAACGCTGGCTGTCCGACCTGCGCCTTTGCCTGGAAAGCGGCGAGCCGCGCTGCCTGCTGGTGCGCGACGACCCGATGCTGCCGGGGGCGAAGTTCGTCGAGCTGCTGCTGCCGCTCGCCGATGTCGAGGGCGGGCCGGCGACGCGGGTGCTGGCCTACCGCCATGTGCCGGGGGGCTGAGGGAGGCTGCGATGGGCGACGTTCGGAATGAGGAGCCGAAGAGGGAAGGACCCGGGCCGGAGATCGTCGGCGTCTGGCCGGCGGCGGTGTGGATCGTCGTCGGTGCCGGGCATTACCTGAACGACCCCGACCATTTCGCCGGCTGGAAGGGGGCGCTGTATTTCGTGCTGGGCACCGGGGTGGTGGCGCTGGTCGGCGGCATCGCCAGCCTGTCGGCCCGCCGCACCGTCGCCGGCATCCAGGAGCGCCTGCTGAAGGAGGTCCGCCACCGCCGCGATTGGGCGAGCTGGTGGGTGGCGCTGGGTTTGCGCGGGCTGATCGGACTGGGCGAGGCGGTGCTGGTGACGCTGCTGGCGCTGTGGGCGGTGGCGATGCTGGGATGAGGGAGGCACCCTCAAGTTATCGCCCCCTCCACGTTTCCCGTGAAACGCAAACAGCCCCGCTCCTTCCGGAGACGGGGCTGTTGCAGCAACTAGGGCCTCACTTCTGGCTGGTCTTCATCGTCCAGCCCGGCTCCACCCCATGCATGTCGGGCAGGCGGTGGGCGATGCCCTTGTGGCAGTCGATGCAGGTGTTCTGGCCGGTGAACAGGTAGGTCTCGTGCATGTTCGCGGCGCGCGGGTTCTGCTTGGTGATGTCCATGGAATCCGCGCTGTGGCAGTTGCGGCATTCCAGCGAGTTGTTGGACTTCAGACGCGCCCATTCGTGCTCGGCCAGCTCGCGGCGCTTGTCCAGGAACTTCTCGCGGGTGTCGATGGTGCCGAAGATCTTGCCCCAGACCTCTTTCGATGCCTGCATCATGCGGGCGATCTTGTCGGTCCATTCGTGCGGGACATGGCAGTCGGGGCAGCTGGCGCGCACGCCCGACCGGTTGGTGAAGTGGATGGTCTGCTTCAGCTCCTCATAGGGATTGTCGCGCATCTCGTGGCAGCTGATGCAGAAGGCCTCCTTGTTGGTCGCTTCGAGCGCGGTGTTGAAGCCGCCCCAGAAGAGGACGCCGGCGATGAAGCCGCCCAGCGTCAGGAAACCCAGGCTGAAATGGACGCTGGGGCGGGCGAACAGCCGCCACAGGCCCAGCAGGGCGGATCGGATCGTCATTTCTGGCCGCCTTGGGCATGGCCCAGGACCGCGTCGAAGTCGCGGAAGCTGTTGGGAACGATCGGCTGCGCGTCCGTCTGCTGGACGTGGCACTGGGTGCAGAAGTAGCGGCGGGCCGCCACCGTGCCCAGCGTCTGGCCGTCACGGTCCTGGAAATGGGTGACCGACAGCATCGGCGCCTGCGAGCCGGCCGTGTTGCGGCGGTCGTGGCAGGTCAGGCACTTGTTGATGTTCAGGTCGATCTGGTAGTCGCGGATGGCATGCGGGATCAGCGGCGGCTGGTCGGCGTAGTTGCGCACGCGCTTCTGGTCGTCGGTGATCTCGCGGTGGGTCGCCTCGGCCGGGACATCCGTGGTGATCGGATGGTTGGCGGAGGGGACGACGATCCCCCCCACCGTGCCGGTGGCGCCGGTTGCGGCAACCGGCTTGTCGGCGGCGACAGCGCTGCCGGTGGCGAGGCCGGAGGTGACGCCGATGGTCAGGGCCGGGACGCCGGCCAGAAGGGCCAGCGCGGCGATCAGGAAACGGGTCTTCATGATGCCGGCACTCCTCAGGCGTTCACGACGGGCGTGATCTTGACCGCGCATTTCTTGAAGTCGGTCTGCTTGCTGATGGGATCGGTGGCGTCGAGCGTCACCTTGTTGATGAGGACCGTGTGGTCGAAGAAGGGGACGAAGACCAGGCCGCGCGGCGGCTTGTTGCGGCCGCGCGTCTCGACCCGCACCCGCACCTCGCCGCGCCGCGAGGTGATGCGCACCTCCTGCCCGCGGCGGACGTTCAGGTCCTTGGCGTCGTCGGGGTGCATGAACACCACGGCATTCGGGAAGGCCTTGCGCAGCTCCGGAACGCGGAGCGTCATCGAGCCGCTGTGCCAGTGCTCGATCACGCGGCCGGTCGACAGCCAGAACGGATAGTCGGCGTCGGGCGCCTCGGCCGGCGGCTCGTAGGGCAGGGCGAAGACATTCGCCTTGCCGTCCTTGTTGCCGTAGAAGCGCATGCCCTCGCCGGCCTTGACGTAGGGGTCGGAGCCCTCGCGGTAGCGCCACTTGGTCTCCTTGCCGTCCACCACCGGCCAGCGCAGGCCGCGCTCCTGGTGGTAGAGGTCGAAGGGCGCCAAGTCGTGGCCGTGGCCGCGGCCGAAGGCGGCATATTCCTCGAACAGGCCCTTCTGGACGTAGAAGCCGGCGTCCTTGGCCTCCTGGTTGTTGTAGTTCGGGTCGAGGTCGGACAACGGGAAGCGGTCGACCTGACCGTTGCGGAACAGGACGTCGTAGAGGCTCTTGCCGCGCAGCTCCGGCTTCTTGTTCAGAAGCTCCTCCGGCCACACCTCCTCGATGCGGAAGCGCTTGGAGAACTCCATGATCTGCCACAGGTCGGAGCGCGCGCCGTCGGGCGCATCGACCAGCTGGCGCCACAGCTGGGTGCGGCGTTCGGCGTTGCCGTAGCCGCCCTCCTTCTCCACCCACATGGCGGTCGGCAGGATCAGGTCGGCGGCCAGCGCCGTCACGGTGGGGTAGGGATCGGAAACGACGACGAAGTTCTCCGGGTTGCGGTAGCCGGGGAAGGTCTCCTTCGCCGTGTTCGGGGCCGTTTGCATGTTGTTGTTGCACATGACCCAGTAGGCGTTGAGCTTGCCGTCCTTGAGCATGCGGTCCTGCAGAACGGCGTGGTAGCCGATCTTGTCGGGGATGGTCCCCTCCGGCAGCTTCCAGATCTCCTCGGCGTGTTTGCGGTGCTCGGGGTTGGTCACCACCATGTCGGCGGGCAGCCGGTGGGCGAAGGTGCCGACCTCGCGCGCGGTGCCGCAGGCGGACGGCTGGCCGGTCAGCGAGAAGGGGCCGTTGCCGGGCTGGGAGATCTTCCCCGTCAGCAGGTGGATGTTGTAGACGAGGTTGTTGGCCCAGACGCCGCGGACATGCTGGTTGAAGCCCATGGTCCAGAAGGAGACGACCTTCACCTTCGGGTCGGCATACAGCTCGGCCAGCGCCTCCAGCCGGTTCTTCGGCACGCCCGACAGCTCGTGCGCCTTGTCCAGCGTGTAGGGCTCGACGAACTTGGCGAACTCCTCGAAGCTGATCGGGTCCGAGTCGTTGGCCTTGGCGGCGTTCTTCGCCTTCTGCTCCAGCGCATGTTCGGGACGCAGGCCGTAACCGATGTCGTCGCGGCCGCGCTTGAAGTTGCAGTGCTTCTCGATGAACTCCTTGTTCACCCGGCCGGTCTTGATGATGTGGTTGGCGATGTAGTTGAGGATCGCCAGGTCGGAACCGGGGGTGAAGACCAGGCCGATGTCGGCGAGATCGAAGCTGCGGTGCTCGAAGGTGGAGAGGACCGCGACCTTGCAGTCGGGATGGCTGAGGCGGCGGTCGGTGACGCGCGTCCACAGGATGGGGTGCATCTCCGCCATGTTGGAGCCCCACAGCACGAAGGCGTCGGCCTGCTCCATGTCGTCGTAGCAGCCCATCGGCTCGTCCATGCCGAAGGTGCGCATGAAGCCGGCCACCGCCGACGCCATGCAGTGGCGGGCGTTCGGGTCCAGGTTGTTGGACCGCAGCCCGGCCTTCATCAGCTTGGAGGCGGCATAGCCCTCGTAGATGGTCCATTGGCCGGAACCGAACATGCCGACGGCGGTCGGACCCTTCTTCTTCAGGGTCTCCTTCCACTTCTGCGCCATGATGTCGAAGGCGGCGTCCCAGCCGATCGGCTGGAACTCGCCGTCCTTGTCGTACTTGCCGTCCTTCATGCGCAGCAGCGGCTGGTTCAGCCGGTCCTCGCCATACATGATCTTGGACAGGAAATAGCCCTTCACGCAGTTCAGGCCGCGGTTCACCTCGGCCTTCACGTCGCCGTGGGTGGCGACCACGCGGCCGTCCTTGACGCCGACCATCACGCCGCAGCCGGTGCCGCAGAACCGGCAGGGGGCCTTGGACCAGTTCAGCTTGGCGCCTTCGCCGGTGAGGATGTTGGCGGCCGATGCGGGCAACGAGATTCCGGCCGCCGCGGCGGCGGCAGCGGCGGCTTGCGCCTTCAGGTAATCGCGGCGGGACAGGAACATGCGATGGACTCCAGTCTTGGAGGAATTTCGTTCGGAATGGGCAGATGCGGCGCGCCTGGACGGTTGTTCCGTCAGGCTGCGTCGATCGCGTCCGCGGCTTCGTAGTGGTGGTAGACCATGGTCGTGCTGTGCACGCCGGGAACTGCGTTCAGCAGGGCGATGCGGTCCATCACCTCGGCGGCGCTGGCGGTGACCAGCGTCACGACGGCCTTGCCGTTCTCCGACGCGCACCACTCCAGCCCGGCGACGGCGTTCGCCGCCTCGCGCACCGCCTCGGTTCGGTCGGGGCTGTGCTGGATGACGAGGCTGGAGATGTGGACTTCGGGGGCGCGGGGCATGTCGGAAAACTCAGTGGGTGAGGAGCTGGTACATCCAGATCGAGAAGCCGTAGGCCGACACGCCGCCGATGGCGATCAGCGGCCAGACCAGGAAGGCCAGCCACAGGAACATCAGTCCCTCGGCCCGGCGGGTCGGAGCCGGATCGGACTCGGTCGCGGTCCGATCGGACGGATGGGACAGGACGGGGGAACTGATGGGCCTCATGGCTGCACTCTCGGTCGGTGCGGGAACGGATCGATCGGCACCATGGTATGGTCCTTAGGTGCCGATTTTCGGCCCTTAGTATCGGTACTTTCAGGCTGTCTGGAATTGACACAGGTCAAGCGGGGGCATTCACGCCTGTGACCGAATGGCGCGGCGGACCCTCCCGTCGCGCCGGACAGGCGTTCCGGCGCGGAGCGCGGTAGAATGGGGCCCGGCCTTGCCAAAGGGCCTGAGGCTTGGGTTCGAAATGGGATTGCCATGGATTTGCTTCGTTCCTACTGGTCGCCGGCCGAGTTGGTGACCAACGGGCTGATTCTTCTGCATCTGTTGGGGGCGTTGGCGGTCGGGCTGCTGCTGGGGTACGAGCGCAGCTATCACGGGCGGGCGGCGGGGATGCGGACCTATGGGCTGGTCTGCCTGGCGTCGGCCGCGCTGACGGTGGTCAACGCCTATCCGGCCATGTGGTACGGCGGCATGTGGTTTCAGGGCGGGCCGCAGAGCGCCGCCGGGGCCGGGGACCCGACGCGGGTGATCCAGGGCATCGTGACCGGCATCGGCTTTCTCGGCGCCGGCGTGATCATGCGGGAGGGGCTGTCGATCCGCGGCCTGTCCACCGCGGCGTCGATCTGGGCGACCTCCGCCATCGGCATCATCATCGGGCTCGGCTTCTACGCCGTCGCCATCGCCGCCGCGCTGCTGACCATCCTGGTGATGAGCCTGCTGCGGCCGATCGAGCAGCTGCTGCCGCACCGTTCGGTGGTCCATCTGACGCTGGTCTTTCCCCGCGACAAGGCGCCGCCGCCGGACGAGTTGCGGGCGCAGGTGGCCAGGCATGGGTTCGAGGTGGTCGACTGGGCCTTCCACCTCGCCAACGGCAGCGGCCAGTTCGAATGCCAGCTGGTTCTGCAGGGCAAGGGCGACCTCGACCCGATGACGCTGGTCGCCGCGCTCGCCTCCACCGACGCTCTGGTGGAGTTCAAGCTGTCGCCCTCGCGCATCTGACACGGCCGGGAAAGGTGGGGTTGGTATGCATACGTGTTTAATCTTTTCCTAAAACTTTAGCTTTATCGAAGCCGTACGATGACCAAGGATGCGACAAACGGCGGCGTGAGCGGCCGGTGGATGGAAAGCCGGCGCGGCAGCCTGCCGGCCATCCGCATCCGCAACCTGGCGGGGTGCCGGCCGTCCGGCCTTCGGTCCGGTCTTTTGCGTCTTCTGCTTGGCGCGGCCCTGATTTGGCTCTGCGCATTGGGCACGGCATCGGCGGCAGCGCCGACGGAGCCGCTGCGGCTGGAATCGTCCACCGCCGGCGCCACGCTGGCCGGCCATTTCACCCGGCTGGTCGATCCCGAGCGCAAGCTGGACTTCGCAGACATCCTGAAGGCCGACGCCGCCGGAGGCATGGAGCCGCGCAGAGATTTCCGCGGCGCCGGCCAGACCCGCGACATCCATTGGTACCGTTTCGACCTGTTGCGCGCCCCCGGCGCCGCGGCGGACTGGATCCTGGAGATGGGCGAGGCCTACATCGACCATCTCGACCTGTTCGTTCCGAAATCGATGGCGGCTGCATCGATGGCGGCGAACGGCCGGCCGCAAAGTCCGGACGCCTACCGGCTGGTCCGGCTGGGGGACTTCGTGCCCTTCAGCCAGCGGCCGATGAAGACGCGGCTGCACGCCCTGCCGCTGACCCTGCCGGAAGGGCAGCCGGTCTCGCTCTATCTGCGCGTCGATTCGATCAGCGCCATCCGCCTGTCCGCCCGGATGTGGACGCCGGCGGCCTATGCCGACCACCAGACGCCCGACCTGCTGTTCCAGGGCCTGTTCCTCGGCGTGTTGGGTATCCTGACGCTGGGGTACGTCGCGCTGGGTCTGCTTCTGCGGGACGGGGCGCTGCTGGCCTACACCGGCTATGTCGCCACCGTCTTCTGCTATTACCTGTTCGCCAACGGCATCGCCGTCGCCCTGCTGCCGGACATGCCGGGCTGGTTCATCAACATGATGGTGGGCAGCAGCGGCTTCCTGGGCTTCGCCGCGGCGCTGATGATGTGGGTCTATATCCTCGACTTGCGGAACCGGGCACCGCGGCTGCGCCGCTGTTACCAGGGGCTGGCGCTGCTGTCCGTGCTGATGCTGCCGACGACGGTGTCGCCGCTCTATGCCCTGACCAACCCGGTGGTGACGGTGTCGGCGCTTGTCGTGGTGGTGATCGCGCTGGTGCTGACGGCGCGCATGGCCTGGCTGAATCCCAGCGATCTCAGCCCGCGCTTCTATCTGGCCAGCACGCTGGTCTCGCTCGCCGGCCTGCTGCTGACGCAGATGTCGCTGCGCGGCGTGCTGCCGGCCGATTTCGCCGTCGCCGATCCCTATCAGATATCGTCCATGCTGGCGGTGCTGGTGCTGGGCGTCGGTCTGGCCCTGCGCATCGGCCGTCTGCAATCCGAACGGCTGCGCGCCCGCGAGGAATCGGCCTTCGCCACCAAGCGGGCGGAGGAGCAGCGCACCTTCATCGCCATGTTGTCACACGAGTTCCGCACTCCGCTCGCCTCCATCGACAGCGCGGCGCAGATGATCGAGCTGTCCGGGGCGGTCACGGTGCCGGCGGCGCTGACCCGGCTGGAGCGCATCCGCAACACCACCCGCAAGATGGTCGAACTGGTGGAACTGTTCCTGTCCTCCGACGCGCTGGACCAGGGGGCGCTGGCGCTGAAGCCTGAACCGGTGGAGTTGGGCCAGCTGATGGAAGAGGCGCTGGGCGGTCCGATGGGGACGGAGGCGGAGGACCGGCTGGAGGTGGCGGTGAAGACTCCGGACCACCCGCTGTTGGTCGACGCGCCCTTCCTGGGGGTGGCGATCGGCAACCTCGTGCAGAACGCGCTGCGCTACTCGTCCCCGGAGGCGCCGGTACGGGTGACGGCCGGCCATGAGGCGGGGGAAATCGTCATTCGCGTCGCCGACCGCGGGCGCGGCATGAGCCCTGAGGAGGTGGAACTGATCGGCTCGATCTATTTCCGCGCCTCCTCTTCGCGCGGGACGAAGGGCACCGGGCTGGGGCTCTATATGACGAAGAAGATCGTTGCCGCCCATCGCGGCACCCTGACGGTGGAGAGCACGCGCGAGGAAGGGTCCGTCTTCACCATCCGGTTGCCGGACGACGGCGGGCAGGCATCGGCCGCCGGCCGTCTCGCGGCTCAGTGAAGGCGGGAGCCTAGTAGAGGGTCTTCGGGATCCGCTCCGCCAGCGAGCGGTCGTAGGTGCCGCCGCCCTGGCGCCCGGCGCTGGCCTCCGCCAGCAGAGACCCCGCCGACGGCAGGCTGGCGCGCGGCACCTGCGCCTCCGGTTCCCACAGGCGGGAACGCAGCAGGGCACGGGAGCACTGGAAGAACACCGTCTCGATGGTGACCACCAGCACCGATTTCGGCGCCTTGCCGTCGACGGCGAAGCTGTCGCACAGATCCTGGTCGGTATCGATCGCCGCGCGGCCGTTGACGCGCAGGGTCTCGTTCAGCCCCGGCACCAGGAACAGCAGCCCGACATTCGGGTCGGCCAGGATGTTGCGCAGGCTGTCGATGCGGTTGTTGCCGCGGCGGTCCGGGATCAGCAGGGTGCGTTCGTCCGCCACCCGGACGAAGCCCGGCTCGTCGCCGCGGGGCGAGGCGTCCAGCCCGCCAGGACCCCTGGTGGCAAGAACGAAGAAAGGCGATGCCTCGATCAGCGCGCGGTAGCCGGGGGTCAGCGCCGGCACCTCCTTGGCGATGGAGGCGGCGACCGGCTCGCCATAGAGGGCTTCCAGCGCGGCGAGGTCGGTGATGGGGCGGCTCATTTCGACTCCAGCAGGAAATAAACGAAGTCGATGGACGGAGTTTCCAAGCCGAACTGGCTCAGCAGGCCGTGGGCCTGTCCGCGATGGTGGGTCTGGTGGTTGAAGACGTGGGTCATGACCTGGGCGAAGGGCAACTCGTGGGCCGTACCGGCCATGCTGCGGTAGGAGAGGACCGACTCGAACCGCTCCGCTCGCGTGGCGGCCAGCATGCTCAGGATCCGCTCGTCCTCCGCCTCGCGGGCGGCGCGCAGGCCGGCGAAGTCGTCGAACAGGATCTCGTCCAGCGCCGAGGGCTTCGGCCCGGCACCTTCGATCCGCTCCAGCCACACCCGGTCGGCGACCAGGATGTGGTTCAGCGTGCCGCGCATCGACCGGAAGAAGGCGCCGCGGTCCTCGCGGAACTGCGCGTCGGACAGCTGGGCCGCGGCGTCGTACAGGCGGCTGTTGGCCCAGCGGTTGTAGCGGGCGAGCGTCTCGAAATGCGGCTTGGGGTCCATGGGGAGACTCACTGCGGGACAGAGGGGATCACACCCCCGCGCGCTTGGCCGACAGGCCGGCGTGGGACAGCAGGACCTCGCGCTTGCCCTGGTGGTTGGCCGGGCCGACGACGCGCTCGGTCTCCATCCGCTCCACCAGACGGGCGGCGCGGTTGTAGCCGATCTGGAGTTGGCGCTGGATGAAGCTGACCGACACCTTGCCCTCGCGCACCACGAGGTTGACGGCCTGCATGTAGAGGTCGTCGCCGGTCGCAGCCGAACCGCCCTCCTCGTCCTCCACCGTGGCGGCTTCCTCCTCCTCCTCGGTGATGGCGGTGACGTAGTTGGGGGCGCCCTGCGCCTTGACGTACTGGACGATCTCCTCGACCTCCGAATCGGAGACGAAGGGGCCGTGGACGCGGGTGATGCGGCCGCCGCCCTGCATGTAGAGCATGTCGCCCTGGCCCAGCAATTGTTCCGCTCCGGCTTCGCCCAGGATGGTGCGGCTGTCGATCTTGCTGGTGACCTGGAAGCTGATGCGGGTCGGGAAGTTGGCCTTGATCGTGCCGGTGATGACGTCCACCGACGGACGCTGCGTCGCCATGATCAGGTGGATGCCGGCGGCGCGCGCCATCTGGGCGAGGCGCTGGATCGCCGCCTCGATCTCCTTGCCGGCGACCAGCATCAGGTCGGCCATCTCGTCGACGATCACGACGATGTAGGGCAGCGGAGTCGGTTCCGACGGGGTCAGGTCGAAGACGTTCTCCGGCTCGCCCGGCGCCGGGGCGCGGCGCGGCATCTTCTCGCCGGCGGCGATCATCTCCGCCATGCGGGCGTTGTAGCCCTCGATGTTGCGGACGCCGAGCTTGGACATCGCCTCGTAACGGCTTTCCATCTCGCGCACGGCCCAGCGGAGCGCCACCACCGCCTTCTTGGGATCGGTGACGACGGGGGTCAGCAGGTGCGGGATGCCGTCATAGACCGACAGTTCCAGCATCTTGGGATCGACCATGATGAAGCGGCAGCGCTCCGGCGGCAGCCGGTAGAGCAGCGACAGGATCATCGTGTTGATCGCCACCGACTTGCCCGAGCCGGTGGTGCCGGCGACCAGCAGGTGCGGCATGCGGGCGAGGTCGGCCACCACCGGCTCGCCGCTGATGTCCTTGCCCAGCGCGATGGCGAGCTGGGCCGTGGTGTTGCGGAAGGCGTCGTGGTCGAAGCTCTCGCGCAGGTAGACCATCTCGCGCACCGGGTTCGGCAGCTCGACGCCGATGACGCTGCGGCCGGGGACGATGGCGATGCGGGCGGTCACCACGCTCATCGAACGGGCGATGTCGTCGGTCAGGTTGATGACGGTGGCCGACTTGGTGCCGGGCGCCGGCTCGAACTCGTACAGCGTCACCACCGGGCCGGGGCGCACGTCCATGATCTCGCCGCGGACGCGGAAGTTCTTCAGGACGGTTTCCAGCATCCGCGCGTTGCGGGCCAGCACCGATTCGTCATGCTGCTGGACCGGGCGCGGCGGCGGGTTCTGCAGAAGCGAGACGGCGGGGAGCGAATAGACCGCGGGATAGTCCGCCGGCTCCGCCGGAGCGGCGGGGGTGGCCTGCGATGCGGCGGGGGCGGGCGTGCAGGGGCTTGCCGCTTCCGGCGCCGGTGCCGGCGCAGCCTCGCACGGGGGCGCGGTAGGCGATGCGGCGGGCGCTTCGGCCTCGGCCGGGTCGCGAGCCTCATAGGCCCACTCGACGCCGGACAGGAAGGCGAAGCCGGCGACCACGGCCAGCGCCTCGTCCGACAGGTTGGTGGAATAGACGGTGCCGGCGCGCGGCGTGCCGGGCAGAACCTCCACATCCCACATCACGCGGCCGTCGGGGCGCGGGTTGGGGACGAGGTTGAAGGGGCGGCCGTTCAGCGCGCACCACAGATTGAACTCGTCGGCGGTCACCACGCCCGCCTGGGTGGGCGGGGCGGCGAGATGCGGCATACGCGGGGTCATGCCGAGGCTCCCGGCTTCTGAACGGTGAGGGGGACTGGACCGGAGGAGGAGCCGCCCGGCCCCGTGGCGTGCCCAGTGGAGTATACCGGGGCGCGCGCCGCCAGCTCGCGCGGCGTCATCTCGTAGGCGGCGACCAGCAGCTTGTCGATGCCGGTCCCGTCGCTGGACATCGGCAGGACCAGCCGTTCGAAGCTGCGGGTGCGGCCGCCGAAGACGGCGGTGTGGATACGGGCGACGGGCAGCCGTTCGCGGCGCACCGTCTCGTATTCCGGCTGCAGCACGGCGCGCTGTTCCGGCGGCAGATCGTCCAGCGTGGCGCCCAGGCGCGACTGGCCGAAGGCCGCGACCAGCGCCTTTCCATAATAGGAATAGACGAAGGTGCCGGATTCCTCCCCGATCACCTCGAACACGACGATGTTGTCCTTCCACGGCCGCAGGTCGGCCGGGGAGATGCTGCTGGGGACCGGCGGCCGGCCGGCGACGGATTTGGTGAGCCAGAATTCGAGCAGGCCGCTGAGGGACGGCGTCGCCAGCTCGGTTCTTTCCTTGGTCATGACAATCGCAGCTGGACGGGCGGCGCTCCCGCGGGGGTAACGCCGCCGGAGCTTTCAAGAGCCGCCGGAACCATACCCGCAAGGGCCGGTTCGGCGCAACCGCGAGGGCCAAGCCGGGCGGGTGCGCCGAATCTCTGCTTCTACCGGCCGGCTTTCACCCTGCGATCATCACGCCGTGCATGGTCACGCTGCGCAGCTGACGCCGGTGCCGCCCAGACCGCAGTAGCCGTTGGGATTCTTGGCGAGATACTGCTGGTGGTAGGCTTCCGCGAAGTAGAAGGTGGGGGCCTCGCGGATCTCGGTGGTGATCGGGCCGTAGCCGGCTTGGGCCAGCCGGTCCTGATAGGCCGCCAGCGTCGCCTCCGCCGCCGCCTTCTGGGCGGGGCTGTGGGTGTAGACGGCGGAGCGGTACTGGGTGCCGACGTCGTTGCCCTGGCGCATGCCCTGGGTCGGGTCGTGCGATTCCCAGAAGACACGCAGCAGATCCTCGGCCGTCACCATGGACGGGTCGTAGACGACGCGCACCGCCTCGGTATGGCCGGTGCGGCCGGAACAGACCTCTTCATAGGTCGGATTCGGGGTGTGCCCGCCCTGATAGCCGACGGCGGTCACCCAGACGCCGGGAACCTGCCAGAACTTGCGCTCCGCCCCCCAGAAGCAGCCGAGCCCGAGGTCGATGACCTCCAGTCCGGGCGGGTAGGGCGGGGCGAGGCGGTGCCCGTTGACATGATGCTGTTCGGGCACCGGAACGGGTTGGCTGCGGCCGGGCAGCGCCTCCTCCGGCGTCGGCAGCGTCGGCGGCTTGCGCATGAAATGCCCCAGCATGGTCGGGTCTCCCATCAATAGCGATCCGTTGGAGGGACCCCTTATGTCGGGTCGCGGCCCGGCCGCGGCAAGATGGCGCAGGACTCGTCGCTTGTGCCGGGACCTTCGGGCGTTTCCCTGCGTTTGACCCAGTGACCCAGGAGGAACTTGAGAAAGGAGAGTTACTATGGCGAGCACCACCGACGATCGCGTCGTCGAAGCGCTGATCGACCATGGCCGCCGCAACGGCAACCGCCTGAGCGCCGAGGCGCTGGGCGGCATCCTGCCGGTGGACACCATGACGCCGGAGGAAACCGCCGCGGTGATCGAGCGGGTCGAGGCTGCCGGTGTCGAGGTCGAACTGGACGATTCGCGCCTGATGCAGGGCCGTCCCAACCCGGCGCTGGCCCGGCAAACCGGCGATTACCGCCGCGGCGACGGCGTGGTGGACATGGCGAGCCCGGCGGCGCCGGCGGTCTCGGCGCCGGGTGCGGTGCCGTCGCGCCATGGCTGGGCCGACGACATCGCGAACGGCCATGCGGGCCATCACCATGCCGCGCCGACCTGGACCCGCAATGGCGTTGAACTGCTGCCGCTGGCGTCCGTCGCCGCGGTCGCGGTGGTGCTGATCCTGATGCTGGGATAAGGGCGCCTTCAGCCCGTCGCCAGGGCGTGGATGAGGATGGCGGCGGTGGCGGCGACGTTCAGAGACTGCACGCGCCCGCTGCCGGGGATGGTCAGCACCGCCTCGCAGGCCGCCAGCGTGGCCGGCGGGATGCCGTCCTCCTCGTTGCCCAGGATGACGGCGGGGGGTTTGGCCGCCGGGGATTGGGCCGGGGAATGGGCAGTCTGCCTGCCGCGCCAGCCGGTCAGCGCACCGGCGTCGACGGTCGGGCGGGTCTGGTCCAGCGCCGTGCCGAAAACCCGGTGGCTGGTGCGCAGCCGCTTCAGCAGGGCGGGCAGGGCGGGGGCGCGTTCCAGCGTCACCCACTCGAACCCTCCCTCCGCCACGCGGTAGGCGGCCTCCGACGGCAGGGCCTGGCCGGGATGGTCGGAGACCAGCACGCGCGGCAGTCCGAAGAAGGCGGCGGTGCGCAGGATGGCGCCCAGATTGTGCGGGTTGCCGACACCGTCGAGGATCAGCAGAGGCTCGCCCGTCCGGCGCGCGACCTCCGGGTCGAACAGCGCCACGCTACGCGGCGCCATCAGCGCCACCACCCCGCCATGCAGGACGGTGCCGGCGACCTTCGCCAGCTCCTCGGCCTCCACCATGCGGTAGGGCTTGCGGGCGGCCGCCATCGCCTTGCAGTAGGCCCCGACAGCCGGTTTCAGCCGTTCGTCGAAGAACAGGCGCTCCACCCGCTCCGGTTCATGGGCGAAGAGGGCGGAGACGGCGGCCAGACCGGCGACGCGGAACAGCTTGCGCGATTCGGTGGGCTCCGGGGTCGCGGGAGCGGAGGGGGCGGCGGGCCTGGCGTGGGGGTGCGGGCGGGAGCGGCTGGGATGGGGCGGGCGCCCGCGCGGAGGCATGGAGGTCCTGTCTGTCTGAAATAGGGAGGCGGGTTACAGCAGCTTCACCACCAGGAAGCCGCCGATCAGCGCCACCGCGAACACGCTGGTGACGAGCGTCAGCCGCTTCTCGATGAAGGCGCGGATCGGTGGGCCGAAGAAGTACAGCAGGGCCGCGACCAGATAGAAGCGCATCGACCGCGAGATGATCGAGGCGCCGATGAACACCCACAGCGGCAGGTGCGCCACGCCGGCGGTGATGGTCAGCAGCTTGTAGGGGATGGGCGTCATGCCCTTGATGATCAGGATCTCCGCCCCGTAATCGACGAAGGTCTGGCGCAACTGCTCGAACTTGTCGGTCAGGTGGTAGAACTCGATCACCCAGCGGCCGATCGTCTCGTACAGGAAATAGCCGATCATGTAGCCGGCGACGCCGCCGACCACCGAGGCCAGCGTGCAGATCGTCGCCAGCTTCCAGGCCGCCTTGCGGTTGGCGATGACCATCGGCACCAGCAGCAGGTCCGGCGGCAGTGGGAAGAAGGAGCTTTCGGCGAAGGACACCCCGGCCAGCCACTTGGTCGAATCCTTCGACGCGGCCTTGGCCATGGTCCAGTCGTAAAGACGCTTCAGCATGAATGGGCTGCCCTTCGTCGCTGCCGTTGCGGTGCGCCGTAAGGCGCCTGTTGCAATGCACCTTGCGGCGCATGAGGCTCCTTATTAGGCGGGAGCGTGCCGGTGCGCCAGTGCCCAATTCGATCGCCCCCGGACAGGCAGGACCCATCCGGAGGCGTTAGCCCGGTCATGCGAGGGGGCTTTGAGCCGGTGTCGTCAGGCCGCGGCAAGACCCTTCGGCGTCGCATTGGCGTTCGCCGTGGCGGCTGCTGCCGGAGCGGCCCTGCGGCGCTCGCCGCGCAGGCGCAGCAGGTTGGCGGCGGCGCTGAAGGCGTCCGAGGCCATGGCGAAGGGGGACATCACCAGCGCGTTGTGGCTGATCCAGAAGGCGCCGGCCACCAGCAGCAGCAGGCGCATGCGCACCGCGTCCGACTGCCAGCGTGCCAGCGTCGAGAAGGTGATGCCCAGGCTGGACAGCGCCGAGGGCAGTCCCGACCAGGTGAAGACGGCGATCGTCGCGATGGCCGGCACCGTGGCGGCGAAGGCCGCGGTCCGCCAGCGGTTGCGCCCCTCCGGCATCGCCACCAGGGCCTGCGTCACCACCAGCAGGCACAGCGCCGCCGCGGTGTGGGCGCCCAGCAGCACATAGTGGATGATGAACATCAGGTTGGTCGCCGCCTGCCCGGCCAGCAGGGCGCGGCGCTTCTTCATCAGCGGCCACAGGCACGAACCGGCGAAGGCCGCCGCGCCGAAGGCATCGGCGGCGGTGATGGTCAGGGGGAGGGACAGCATGGCGCGGGTGGCTCGGGAGGGTGGCTGAAGGGCGCAAGGGGGCCCTTGCGGTGCCGCGGAGGCGGCCCGTTCGGGTGGCGGAGGTGGATCGTGTATGGGGAAAAGTCTCTGTTGCCGATCGGTCACGCTGGGACCAAGCTGCAACGGAGCCATATGTACGGCGCAGCGCCCCGCGGCACCACCGGGCTTCCCGGTGCCCAGGGCTGCAGCGCGCGCATGGAAGAAAAGGCGGACCGCAGTGCTTCGGTAATCTTACCGGTACTTTGCGGACCGCCCTATTCCGTCGATCAGGTGGCGATGGCCGGCGACGGCCGCGCCGCGTCGAGCATGTATGTCTTCCGCATCTTCATGAACGGCTGTTCAATCGCATGGAAGGTGAGTGCCGACAGGGCGATGGAGGCCGGCAGCACGACGACGGTGCAGACCAGCAGCGCATTGACATGCGGGTTGGGCACCATCGTCAGGGCGCCAATGTGCTTTGCGACCTGCGTGATGACGATGAAGTTGGTCAGATAGATGGAGTAGGAGATCGTACCGACATAGGCCGCGGCCATCGACAGGATGCGGGAGCCGGGGATGCGGACCGACAGGCAGGTCACGACAACCAGTGCCCAGCCGCAGGCCTCGATGGTGGGCCAGACGGTCTTCCAGGTGGCGATAACCGGATAGCCGCCGGCCCGATGGAAGATGGTGATGACGGCCAGCATCAGCAGGCATGTGGGAAGGAAGGCGCGACCGATCCATGGGCCGATTCGCGGATCGCTTCCATGGCGGCGCAAGGCGACCGCTGCGATCATGCCGATCAGGAACTGGTCGATGCGTCCGACGATCGTCCAGTAGGCGACCGCGCGGGAGTTGGCGCCGAACTGGTCGGCGATAAGACGATAGACCAGGGCGCACAGCACCATCAGCATCAGCTGGCGGCACCCCTGCCGGTTCAGGATCGACAGCAGGAAGGGAAAAATCAGGTAGAACTGGAACTCGATCGCGACCGTCCAGAACAGGCTGGTCGCCACTCCGTAGGTCGCCTTGTTCCCGGCATTGAGGAAGGGGATCGCCATCTCGACGATCTTGCCGGGATCGATGGCGTCCGGGTGCATGGCGATGCCGACAAGAAGAAGCCAGGCATAGAGCGGGTAGATCCGCAGCAGGCGGTTTCTCAGAAAGCCGAAATAGGCGACTTCGCGGCCGTCCGCGCCCCATGTGAAGATGAAGCCGGACAGCACCATGAAAAGCGCGACGCCGGTGTGCCCCTCGACCACCATCGCCAGAAATGGGCTCTTCGTGTGGATCCAGCCCTCGATCTGGCCCCCGCCGGGCGACTGGGGAAGCAATTGGAGCGAGTGGTAATACAGGACGATGAGCGCAGCAAAGGCGCGGAGATGGTCGAGCCGTGGAAGATAGGTGATGTTGACGGATTTGGTCATTGCGGCGAGCTACAACTTTTTATTGTAGGGGTATGACGTATTCTACACGAAACTGCGTGCGGGCACCCCTTGACAGGTCCTGCCGATATCGGCACGCCGCGTCAGGCTGTTCTTCGAGATTGCAGGGAGTGTCAAGCCATCGCTTGCGCGGTCTTGCCGGGCAGGCGCGGGCGAAGCGGGCAAGGAGGAGTCAGGACCGGTTGCCTTTTTCCTCCGCCTCTGCCTTCAGCATCTCGTCGAGCCAGCGCAGATGCGGTTCGGCGGCCCTGCGGGCCTCCTCCTGCATGCGGCGGTAGCGGGCGACCACCTCCTGCCCCAGCGGGGTCAGGCCGGCGCCGCCGCCTTCGCGGCCACCGACGCTGGTGCGGACCACCGGCTCGCGGAAGGCTGTGTTCATCGTCTCCACCAGGAACCAGGCGCGCCGGAAGGTCATGTCCAGCGACCGCGCCGCGGCGGAGATGGAGCCGGTGCGGTCGATGGCCTCCAGCAACGCGATCTTGCCGGGGCCGATGGCGCCCGACGGGTGCAGGAAGCGGACGCGAAGGTCTGTGGACATGGCGTTTGTCGGGGGCTTTCCGGTGGGATGGCGTTCCGATCTGATCCGAAAAGGGATCGGAACTACCATGTGGGGACGATCCCACCGGTTCAAGCGACAAGTGGCCCGATAGGGGGCGCCACCAAGGGGGCGATACGTCGCACCCCCGGTGTGTTGCCGGCGCTCAGTCCGCCCCGGCGGCCTCGGCGAGGCCCAGGAAGGCGGGCAGCTCGTGGGTGACGACATAGGTCGGGATCGGGACCAGGAAGTCGCGCATGCGGCCCTTCTCGGCGAAACGCTTGCGGAAGCGGGAATGGGCGAACAGCGTTCCCAGCCTCGGCACGATGCCGCCGGCGATGTAGACTCCGCCCCGTGCCCCCAGCGTCAAAGCGAGGTTGCCGGCGACGGTGCCCAGCATGGCGCAGAACATCTCCACCGCCTCCACGCAATGGGGTTCGCTTCCGGCCAGCGCGTTGTCGGTGATCTGGGCGGGGGTGAGGGCGGCCGGTTCGCGCCCGTCCAGGATCGACAGGGCGTCGTAGAGGTTGACGAGCCCCGGCCCCGACAGCACCCGCTCGGCCGAGACATGGTCGAAGCCTTTGCGCAGCTGGCCCAGCACGGCGCTCTCGCGGTCGCTGATCGGCGCCATGGTGACATGGCCGCCTTCGCCCGACAGGGCGGTCCAGCGGTTGTTGGCGCCCGGCACCAGACCCGATACGCCCAGCCCGCTGCCCGGCCCCAGCACGGCGACGACGGCACCCGGCTGCGGCGTCCCCTCGCCGACCTGCCGCCGGTCCTCCTGGGCCAGACGCGGCACAGACAGGGCGACCGCGGTGAAGTCGTTGATGACGGCCAGCCCCTCCAGCCCCAGGGCGTCGCGCACCCGGCCGACGGAGAACTGCCAGACCAGATTGGTCATGGCGATGCGGTCGCCGGTGACCGGCCCGGCCACCGCGAAGGCGCCGCGCCGCGGCCGGCCCGGCGCGCCCGGCGCCGCCAGCCCGACCGCCGACAGGTAGGCGCCGGCCGCATCCTCGATCGAGGCATAGTCGGCGCAGCGCAGCACCCGCGTGTCGCGCACCACCCGGCCGTCGATCAGGCCGAAGCGCGCGTTGGTGCCGCCGATGTCGGCGACCAGGATGGGAGAGGCGGCGGTGGCGGGAGCGGCGGGGGTGAGGTCGGCGGTCATGGATCCGGATCTGGGATGGAGGGCGGATGCTCAGGTGACCGGAAAGTCATACGGTGCGCGGGTCAGCGCGTCCACATAGCTTTCACGCCACCAGCCGATGTCCTGGCGCCGCAGCGTCCGCATCAGGGCGGCGTGGCGTTCCTTTCGCTCGCCCAGCGGCATGGTCAGCGCCCGCTGCAGCGCGTCGCCGACGCCCTCGATGTCGAAGGGGTTGACGATCAGCGCCTCGCTCATCTCGTGCGCGGCGCCGGCGAACTGCGACAGGACCAGGACGCCCGGATTGTCGCCGTCCTGGCAGGCCACATACTCCTTGGCGACCAGATTCATGCCGTCGCGCAGCGGCGTCACCAGCCCCACATTCGCCAGCCGGTAGAAGCCCGCCAGCACGCGCTGGCCGAAGCTGCGGTTCAGGTAACGGATCGGCTGCCAGTCGAACTCGGCGAAGCGGCCGTTGATGCGGCCGGCCATCTCCGACAACTCGCGGCGGATGGCGATGTATTCCGGCACGTCCTCGCGCGAGGGCGGGGCGACCTGCAGGAAGGACACGCGGTTGCAATGCTCCGGATAGCTTTCCAGAAGCTGCTCGAAGGCGGCGAAGCGCTGCGGCAGGCCCTTGGAATAATCGAGCCGGTCGACGCCGATGATCAGCCGGCGGCCGACCAGGCTTTCGCGCAGCCGTTCGGCCTGGCGCGAGCGGCCGGCGGTGCGGGCGAGGCTTTCCAGCGCCTCGGTGTCGATGCTGATGGGGAAGACCTTCGCCATCAGGGTGCGGCCGAAGGCGCGGATCATGGCGCTGCCATAGGCGCCGCGCTGTTCCACCGTGCCGTCGGTCTCGGTGCGGATGTAATCGCAGAAGCCGCGCAGGTCGGTGGCGGTGTGGAAGCCCACCAGATCGTAGGCGCACAGCTCGCGGATCAGGTCGCGGTGGTTGGGCAGGGCGGTCAGCAGTTCCGGCGGCGGGAAGGGCGTGTGCAGGAAGAAGCCCATGCGCTGCGAACAGCCGCGGCGGCGCAGTTCGTCGCCGAAGGGGATCAGGTGATAGTCATGGACCCAGATCATGTCGTCGCCGCGGAGCAGAGGCTCCAGCTTGTCGGCGAAATAGGCGTTGACCCGCTCATACCCTTCCCGCGTCCGCCGGTTTACCGAGATCAGGCCCAGCCGGTAATGGAACAGCGGCCATAAGGTCTGGTTGGCGAAGCCGTTGTAGTATTCCTCATGGTCGCGGCGGCCGAGATCGAGCGTGGCGTAGGTCAGCTTCCCGGCATCGGTCCGGGTCGGCTCCGCCTGGGACTCGCCGTCGACGACATTTCCGCTCCAGCCGAACCAGATGCCTCCGGTCTTCTTCAGGGCCGCCAGGATGGCGACGGCGAGACCGCCGGCCGCCTGCTTGCCCTCTTCCATCAGGGCCACCCGGTTGGATACGACGACGAGCCTGCTCACGATCTTCTTCTCCTTATTGGCCGCCGGCAGGGCGTTCCGCAGCCTGCAAGCCGGGCCGCTTCGGCGGACACCCGGCAGTCGACCACTCTGAAACGACCGTCGGCGGTCTTGGTTCCGGGCGCCGGCCGTCAAGCTCAAGACACCGGTCCCAAGGTCCCGCCGCCTCCTGTCCCTTCGGTGATGCCCTTGCACGAAGGGTCATGCTGCAATGCAGCGAACGTCTCTGACCTCTATCCGCTTCGCGATACCTCCGTTGCAGGTTAACGCAATGTAATGCATGGGAAATTCTTTTTGCTCTTGAAGCCGGACGGGGGCGCGTTCATATTGTGCAGTGCGGCAACGGTCGTGCCTCGGCATGGACGTTGGCGTAACGCACTTCTTGGGCGTTTCCTCCCTAGACTGAAGGCCGCGGGTCCGCCCGCGGCCCTTTTTTTGCGCGAAGGCAGGCCTGCGGGGCGATGCCAAGCGGAAGCTTGGCCCCTAGGAATAGCGGGAAACTGTGGCAGGGGCGGGGCAACGGCCCCGAAATAGCGGATGCGGGACCTTGCGGCGTCAGCGCGGTCCCAAGCCGTGGGGCGGCAGCAGGCCCAGCGTGTCGACCAGTTCGGTCATGTGGCGGGCCAGAACGTCCAGATAGGGCAGGCGGGTCAGCGCCGCCTCGTCCATGTAGAGGTCGCGGGCGATTTCGATCTGCAGGGCGTGGATGCCCTGGCGCGGCCGGCCGTAATGGCGGGTGGTGTAGCCGCCGGCATAGGGATTGTTGCGGCTGACGGCATAACCGAGCCCGCGCAGGAACTCCTCCGCCGCGTCGATCACCGCGGGAGCGCAGGCGTTGCCGTAACAGTCGCCCAGCACGATCTCTGGCTGGTTGCCGCCCCTCCCGGCGCCCCTCCCGGCGCCTTTCCCGGTGGCGGCGGCGATGCTGGCCGACGGCATCGAATGGCAATCGATCAGCAGGGCATGGCCGAAGGCGTCGCGGGTGTCGTCCACCAGCTGGCGCAGGGCATTGTGGTAGGGGGTGTAGCAGCGGCTGACGCGGTCCAGCGCCTCGGCGAAGCGCAGCTTGCCGCGGTAGATATCCTCGCCGTTGGCGACCACGCGGGCGATGGTGCCCAGCCCGGCCGCCACCCTGGGCGAGCGGGTGTTGACATAGGCCGGCAGCGGATCGGCGAACATCTCGGGATCCAGCTCGTAGGCTTCGCGGTTGACGTCCAGATAGGCGCGCGGGAACAGGGCGCGGATCAGCGGCACGCCGAAACCGGGAGCGAAGGCGAAGATCTCGTCGACGAAACAGTCCTCGGACTTGCGCAGCGCCCGGGCATCCAGCCGGGACGAGGCGAGGAAGGCGGCGGAATAGGCGTTCCCGCTGTGCGGCGAAGCCAGGACGAGCGGCAGCCTCTGGCTCTGCGGGGCCAGAATCTCGAATGCCGGAGCGTCCGCTGCCGGAATGGCCGGACCGGCGCCGGCACCGGCGTCGCGTTGCGCGTCGAAGGAGGCGTCCATGGTTCAATGATGTAATGGACAGCGGGGCCTTTTGTCACGGGAACGCCCGCCGCCCTGCCGCCGTCCGACAAAAAAAGCGCAAGCGCTCATGAAAGGGCTTGCGCGCCCGCGCCGAGGTCGGTATACACCCGCCCACGCCGGACGGAACGACGCCACGCGCTTCTCCGCCGGTCGCTACAGTGGGCGGTTAGCTCAGCGGGAGAGCACTACGTTGACATCGTAGGGGTCACTGGTTCAATCCCAGTACCGCCCACCATTCTGAAGGCCGCGAACCGGAACGGGTTCGCGGCCTTCGCCGTTTTGGGGACCGCCTTGGGGCGGGCGCAGCTTTTCGGGCGTTGCATATCCGCTCCCCGCCTGCCGGGCCGAACATCCACACCGCCCAGATCGTCACTGGCGAACATCAAGCGGTGTTCGACCGCTGACTGAAACAGCCGGGAAAGGTCCCGACAGGATACTGTCGCGCCGGTCCCCGGCGCCGCGGCTTGTCCGTGGCGGATCGCAAAGCATCGGCGGATAAGATGTGAGATAGAATGCGGAATGCAAAAGCACCGAAGGCCCGGCAGTCGCCTGCCGGGCCTTCGGTGTATTGGTGGAGCCAAGGAGGATCGAACTCCTGACCTCTACAATGCCATTGTAGCGCTCTCCCAGCTGAGCTATGGCCCCTTAACTCTGGGGGCCGGTCGTTTCCGTCCGGCCTTGGTGGAGCGGGATAATAGTCAGGCGGCGGAGTGATGCAAGCGGAAAATCGACCGTTTCGCGCTTTTTCTCACCGGCATCTCCGTCTCTTCCGACCATGCTCCCGTGCCACCGGGAAGGGCGCCGGTCAGCGCTCCTCCTCGTCCTCGCCCTCGACGTCGACGACCTCGTCCATGTCGTCCTCGCCCAGTTCGGACGTGTCCTCGATCAGGACGTCGTCCTCATCGTCGGCGGTGTCGTCGGTCTCCTCGATGTCCTCGACGGACATATCGTCCTCGACATCCTCCAGCTCCGGAGTCTCGCTCTCCTCGGCCTCGCTCTCGGTATCCTCGTCCACAACCGCCGCCACCTTCTTGGTGTCGTCGACCGGGGCCGGGCGGGCCTTGCGCGACTTCAGCAGGGCCTCGGGATCGAATTGCGCACCGCAGCTCGGGCAGACCGGCGGGTCCTTGCGCATGTCGTAGTAGCGAGCGCCACAGCTCGGGCAGATGCGCTTGACGCCCCATTCGGGTTTGGCCACGCCAGTGTCCTCCGTCACATAAATCAGGGGGGTTCTCAAGAGGCGCCCTTTGCCACGGCCAGAGGCGCTTGTCAAAAAAAAGATGGCGGATCGGCGGCGCGGCCGGATGCCGCCCGTGCGCAGGCGCCGCGGGAATGAGGTATCCCGCCCGGGCAGGGGTTGCCTTTACGGAGCGTTAACCATAACTGGTTAGAACGGACCTGCACATCGTGCAACTCCTCCATTCGGTTTCCTCCTTGAACTCGGGGCCGCCTTCGGGCGGCCTTATTTCGTTTGTGCCTGCCCGGCATCCGGAGGGCAGGGGGAGGGGAGGGGGTGAGGTCCGGCCCTCTCGCATCGGGGCGGGGGCTGTGATAGGAACGGCGGCCACAACCGCTTCACGTTCCGATCCGAAGGACCCGTCCCATGACGCAGGCCCCCGCCACGCAGGCCCCCATCACGCAGGTGAAGCCGCTGCGCTCCGCCGCCACCGGCGCGATCAAGGGCAGCATCCGCGTGCCCGGCGACAAGTCGATCTCGCACCGGTCGCTGATGCTGGGCGCCATCGCCGTGGGCGAAACGGTGATCCACGGCCTGCTGGAGGGAGAGGACGTCCTGCACACCGCGGCGGCCATGCGCCTGCTCGGTGCCCAGGCGGAGCGCGATGCCGCGGGCGTCTGGCGCGTGCGCGGCGTCGGGCTGGGGGCGCTGCAGGAGCCGGCCCAGGTTCTGGACATGGGCAACAGCGGCACCGCCGCCCGCCTGCTGATGGGGCTGGTCGCCGGCCACCCGATCACCTGCGTCTTCACCGGCGACGCCTCGCTGAACAAGCGGCCGATGGCCCGCGTCACCAAGCCGCTGGAGGAGATGGGCGCCCGCTTCGTCGGCCGCTCCGGCGGACGGCTGCCGCTGACCGTCGTCGGCAGCGGCGAACTTGTTCCGATCACCTACCGTCTGCCGGTGGCCTCGGCCCAGGTGAAGTCGGCGATCCTGCTGGCCGGGCTCAACACCGCCGGCGCCACCACGGTGATCGAGGCGGAGCCGACGCGCGACCACACCGAACTGATGCTGCGCCATTTCGGCGCCACCGTGACGACCGAGCGGCTGGAGGACGGCGCGCTGGCCGTCACCGTCACCGGCCAGCCGGAACTGACCGGACGGACCATCCATGTGCCAGCCGATCCCAGCAGCGCCGCCTTCCCGGCGGTCGCCGCCCTGCTGCGGCCGGGCTCGGAGCTGCTGCTGAACGACGTCGGCATGAACCCGCGCCGCACCGGCCTGTACGACACGCTGGTGGAGATGGGCGCCGACATCGCCTTCGAGAACCGCCGCGACCAGGCGGGCGAGCCGGTGGCCGACCTGCGGGTGAAGCACAGCGCGCTCAAGGGCGTGGTGGTGCCGGCCGACCGCGCGCCGAGCATGATCGACGAATATCCGGTCCTGGCCGCCGCCGCCGCCTGTGCCGAGGGCACCACGGTGATGCTGGGCCTGAAGGAACTGCGGGTGAAGGAGAGCGACCGCCTCGCCATGGTGGCGGAAGGCTTGACCCGCTGCGGCGTGTCGGTCGAGGTCGGCGCCGACGACAGCCTGACCGTTCACGGGACCGGAGGAACGGGCAAGGGACCGAGGGGCGGTGCCACCGTCCTCACCGCCATGGATCATCGCATCGCCATGAGCTTCCTGGTGCTGGGCATGGCGACGGAACAGCCGGTGTCGGTCGACGACGGCGCCTTCATCGAGACCAGCTTCCCCGGTTTCGTCGGGCTGATGAACGGGCTGGGCGCCGCGATCGTGGAGGCGTGAGGCGATGACGCAGCCGCTCTCCACCCAGTCCGTGCCCGCCAGGGCCGTTGTCGTCGCCATCGACGGCCCGGCCGCCAGCGGCAAGGGCACCCTGTCGCAGCGCATCGCCGATGCCTTCGGCTTCGCCCATCTCGACACCGGCGTGCTGTACCGCGCGGTCGGCGTCTCGGTCCTGCGGGCCGGCGGCGATCCGGCCGACAACGCGGCGGCGGCCCGCGCGGCCTATGAATTGCACCCCGAACACCCGATCCTGCAGGAGGTGGCCCTGCGCACCGACGAGGCGGCGCAGGCCGCCAGCAAGGTGGCGGCGGTGCCGGAGGTTCGGGCGGCGCTGCTCGACTTCCAGCGGCGCTTCGCGGCGCATCCGCCGGGCGGCGCGCCGGGAGCGGTGCTGGACGGGCGGGACATCGGAACAGTGGTCTGCCCCGATGCCCAGGCCAAACTGTTCGTTACCGCTTCGGTGGAGGTCCGGGCCGAACGGCGACTCAAGGAGTTGCAGAGACGGGGGATTCCGGCTATATCCTCCGATGTCCTGGAGGACATGAAGGCTCGTGATGCGCGTGACAGCCAGAGAGCGGTAGCCCCGCTCCGTCCGGCTGTCGACGCTTTTGTGCTTGATACATCCGCTCTCGATGCCGATCAGGTGTTCTCGATGGCGGTCGCTCACATCGGCTCGAAGACCGGTCTGAAGCCAGCGGCGTGATGCCGCGGTTCCGGCGGTCGGAAGCGGCGCGGGCGGGTCCGACGCCCTCCACGGAAAACCATCAACCAAGTCGCCGGGCGTGGTGCCCGGCGCGGCGGTTCGGTCGAGGTCCCACCCGTTTTGCCGCGGGAGGGACCGGAACGGGGCTGCTTTCGCGCCACCTTTAGGAGTTTCAATGGCACAGTCACTGGCCCGCACGGTCGAAAAGGAAAGCTTCGCGTCTCTGCTTGAAGAGTCGCTGGGCGCGGCCGAGTCGCTCGAAGGTACGGTCGTCAAGGGACGCGTCGTCGCCGTCGAGAACGACATGGTCACCATCGACGTCGGTCTGAAGTCGGAAGGCCGCGTCGCGCTGAAGGAATTCGCCGTTGCCGGCCAGCCGCCCGAGCTGAAGGCGGGCGACACCGTCGAGGTCTACCTCGAGCGGATGGAAGACAAGAACGGCGAGGCGATGCTGAGCCGTGAGAAGGCGAAGCGCGAAGAGGCCTGGGCCCTGCTGGAGAAGTCGTTCAACGACCAGACCCGCGTCACCGGCGTCATCTTCGGCCGCGTCAAGGGCGGCTTCACGGTCGACCTGTCGGGCGCCGTGGCCTTCCTGCCCGGTTCGCAGGTCGACATCCGTCCGGTCCGCGACATCTCCCCGCTGCTGGGCACCCCGCAGCCGTTCCAGATCCTGAAGATGGACCGCTCGCGCGGCAACATCGTCGTGTCGCGTCGCGCCGTGCTCGAAGAGAGCCGCGCCGAGGCCCGTTCGGAACTGGTGGCCAACCTCAAGGAAGGCCAGATCCTCCAGGGCGTCGTCAAGAACATCACCGACTACGGTGCGTTCGTCGACCTGGGCGGCGTCGATGGCCTGCTGCACGTCACCGACATCGCGTGGCGCCGCATCAACCACCCGTCGGAAGCCCTGCAGATCGGCCAGACCGTCACGGTCCAGGTCATCCGCTTCAACCCGGAGACCCAGCGCATCAGCCTCGGCATGAAGCAGCTGGAAGCCGATCCGTGGGAAGGCGTCGAGGCCAAGTACCCGGTCAGCGCCAAGTTCAAGGGCCGCGTCACCAACATCACCGACTACGGCGCCTTCGTGGAGCTGGAGCCGGGGATCGAGGGCCTGGTCCACGTTTCGGAAATGTCCTGGACCAAGAAGAACGTCCATCCGGGCAAGATCGTGTCGACTTCGCAGGAAGTCGAGGTCATGGTCCTGGACGTCGATCCGCAGAAGCGCCGCATCAGCCTCGGCCTGAAGCAGTGCCTGGACAACCCGTGGGAGACCTTCACCGACAAGTTCGGTCCGGGCACCGAGCTGGAAGGCGAAGTCAAGAACATCACCGAGTTCGGTCTGTTCGTCGGCCTGCCGGGCGACATCGACGGCATGGTCCACATGTCCGATCTCGACTGGAACAAGTCGGGTGAAGAGGCGATCGCCGAGTACAAGAAGGGCGACCGCGTCAAGGTCAAGGTTCTCGACGTCGACGTCGAGAAGGAGCGCATCAGCCTGGGCATCAAGCAGCTGGCGAACGACCCGTTCGAGGCTGCCACCGCCGGTCTGAAGAAGAACGAGGTCGTGACCTGCACCGTGACGCAGGTGACGGACGGCGGCATCGAAGTGGCCGTCGGCGAGGGCTACACCGGCTTCATCCGCAAGTCGGACCTGTCCCGCGAGCGTTCCGAACAGCGCCCGGACCGTTTCGCCGTCGGCGAGAAGGTCGACGCCAAGGTCACCCAGATCGACCGCGCTTCCCGCCGCATCTCGCTGTCCATCAAGGCCCGCGAGATGGAGGAAGAGAAGCAGGCGATGGCCGAGTTCGGTTCGTCCGACTCGGGCGCCTCGCTGGGCGACATCCTGGGCGCCGCTCTGAAGCGCAAGCAGCAGAACGACGAGTGATCGCCTGACGGCGTTTTCCCCTGCGGCGACGTGGGGGAAGAGGCTCGCGATCTCCCGGAAGGGTAAGAGAAAGGCCGCGCCCCAATGGGACGCGGCCTTTTTCGTCGGTCGTTCCGGCGGCTACCGCCGCGGCTCCGGGCTGCGTGTCAGCGAAGTGATGCTGTCGTCGTAGCGGAACTCGGGCATGTCGCGGACACTGGCGGCGGTCACGTCGCGGAGCCGGATCGCCTCGGTCCCGGCGCGGATGTCGGCCAGGGTCAGGTCGGCCGCGATGTCCTTGCCGCCGAAGCCCAGGATGCCGCCCGAGTGGATGACGATGTATTGGGCCTCGCCCTTGTCATCGAGGATCACGTCGGTGACGGTGCCGATCTTCGACCCGTCCGTCCCCACGACGCTGCGGTTCATCAACTGGTCGACGCTGGGACCAGTCTTGCGCTCCATCGCGGCGCCGACGACCGGAGTCGAGCCGTCGATGAGCATGGTCTGGGCGACGGCCTGTGGCGGAGTCGCCAGCCCGGCCAGCAGCGTCAGTCCAGATAGCGTCACCGCGGTCCGCCCCCACCACATCTTGTGCGCGATCTTCAGCATGGGTGCCTCTCCTCCCCCAGACCCGCGATGGAGTCACCTTGGCTCCAGGGCCTTCAACCGGGCGCTCTGGGAATAGTTGCGGGGCGGCTGCCTCTGCCCCTCTTCCGTGTCCTGGTCATGGGCCGACGTCGGCGACTCGGGGCCGGAAATGACGGGATTTTCGAGTCGTCCCATAGATTCCCTCGCTTTGCCTCGAGTCGCGGCGTGGAGAATCGGTGGTGGGTGCAACGGGCCACAGGCAACAAGATGTTGATTTCCGCCGCAACGAAGCACTGGCGGACGGCTGTGTTTTGCGCTCTAATCAGGGGGTGGCGCCGTCCGGTCCAACATGGGCGGTGATTCGAGTGCCTACAGCTTGTGCCTCGCGGCCGCGATGCGGCCTCCACCGCCCCCCGAAAAAATTGCTTGGCAGGCGGGAACAGGATCCCCGGTTACGGGTTGAACACCACAGGATCAAGGTTTTGAGGGGGTCGGTGATGTCAACCACAATATCTAGCAGAGTGGGGCTTGCTTGCCCCGGTCGTGCTGGCTAGGATGCCGCCCACGTGACCCGGCCAGCTTGAGCGGCGGCCCCGGTCGGCAACACAGCGGCGACGGCAGACAGTCGGGCATCGGGCCCCTGTTTGTACGGCGCCATCTGCATTGCCGGGCCGGACGGCGGACAGGACCGCCGGCCGCTCATCGGGATGGGTCGCACCATATTTCCATTCGAGTCCGCCGCGGCGGGCTCCAAGCAGGGGACAGTCTCATCATGCGGATCGAGCGTCGTTTCACGCACGAAGGTCAGGACGCCTACGCCAGCCTCGGCTTCCGCCAGGCGACCAGCGAGATCCGCAACCCGGATGGAACGATCGTCTTCCAGCAGACCGGCATCGAGGTGCCGGACAACTTCTCGCAGGTCGCCAGCGACATCCTGGCCCAGAAGTATTTTCGCAAGGCCGGCGTTCCCGCCGCGCTCCGCGCCGTGGAAGAGAACACCGTCCCGTCCTGGCTGTGGCGCAAGGAAGCCGACCAGGAGAAGCTTGCCGCACTGCCGAAGGAGAAGCGCTTCGTCGGTGAGCATTCGGCCAAGCAGGTGTTCGACCGTCTGGCCGGCACCTGGACCTATTGGGGCTGGAAGGGCGGCTATTTCGACACCGAAGCCGACGCCCGCACCTTCTTCGACGAGATGCGCTTCATGCTGGCCGCCCAAATGGCGGCCCCGAACAGCCCGCAGTGGTTCAACACCGGCCTGCACTGGGCCTACGGCATCGATGGCCCGAGCCAGGGCCACTTCTACGTCGATTTCAAGACCGGCCTGCTGACCTCGTCCGCCTCGGCCTACGAGCATCCGCAGCCGCACGCCTGCTTCATCCAGTCCGTCGCCGACGATCTGGTGAACGAGGGCGGCATCATGGACCTGTGGGTGCGTGAGGCCCGCCTGTTCAAGTACGGCTCCGGCACCGGTTCCAACTTCTCCAAGCTGCGCGGCGAGGGCGAGAAGCTGGCCGGCGGCGGCAAGTCGTCGGGCCTGATGAGCTTCCTGAAGATCGGCGACCGCGCGGCCGGCGCCATCAAGTCGGGCGGCACCACCCGCCGTGCGGCCAAGATGGTCACGGTGGACATGGACCACCCGGACATCGAAGGCTACATCGACTGGAAGGTGAACGAGGAGCAGAAGGTCGCGGCGCTCGTGACCGGCTCCAAGATCTGCCAGAAGCACCTGACGGCGGTGATGGCCGCCGCCCAGTCGGGCCTGGACCCGAAGGAGAACAAGGAGCTCAAGAAGGCGATCCTCGCCGCCCGCAAGGATCAGGTGTCGGAGAACTACATCCAGCGCGTGATCCAGTTCGCCGGCCAGGGCTTCACCTCCATCGAGTTCAAGACCTACAACACCGACTGGGATTCGGAAGCCTACCTGACGGTCTCCGGCCAGAACTCCAACAACTCCGTGCGCATCTCCAACGAGTTCGTGCAGGCGGTGCTGGACGATGCCGACTGGAACCTGATCGGCCGCACCAACGGCAAGGTGGTGAAGACCGTCCGCGCCCGCGACCTGTGGGACAAGGTCGGCTATGCCGCCTGGGCCTGCGCCGATCCGGGCGTGCAGTTCGACAGCACCATCAACGAGTGGCACACCTGCCCGGCCTCGGGGCGCATCAACGCCTCGAACCCGTGCTCGGAGTACATGTTCCTCGACGACACCGCCTGCAATCTGGCCTCGCTGAACCTGATGTCGTTCCGTCTGAAGGACGGCTCCTTCGACGTCGAGGCGTTCGAGCATGCCTGCCGGCTGTGGACCATCGTGCTGGAAATCTCCGTGCTGATGGCGCAGTTCCCGTCGAAGGAAATCGCCCAGCTCTCCTACGAGTTCCGCACGCTGGGCCTGGGCTTCGCCAACCTCGGCGGCCTGCTGATGGCCTCCGGCCTGTCCTACGACAGTGACGAGGGCCGCGCCTACTGCGCCGGCATCTCCGCCGTCATGACCGGCGTCGCCTATGCCACCTCGGCCGAGATGGCGCAGGAGCTGGGCACCTTCCCCGGCTTCGAGGCCAACCGCGACCACATGCTGCGGGTCATCCGCAACCATCGCCGCGCCGCCAACGGCGAGATGAACGGCTATGAGGGTCTGGCGGTCGAGCCGGTGCCCTTCGTCGCCGACCTCTGCCCGGACCAGGAGCTGGCGCTCGCCGCCGTCCGCGTGTGGGACGAGGCGCTGGAACTGGGCGAGGCCCACGGCTACCGCAACGCCCAGGCCACCGTGGTCGCCCCGACCGGCACCATCGGCCTGGTGATGGACTGCGACACCACCGGCATCGAGCCCGACTTCGCCCTGGTGAAGTTCAAGAAGCTGGCCGGCGGCGGCTACTTCAAGATCGTCAACCGGCTGGTGCCGGAGGCGCTGAAGACGCTCGGCTATACCCCGGACCAGATCGAAGAGATCGCGCTCTACGCGGTCGGCCACGGCACGCTGAAGACCGCCCCGGGCGTGAACCACGAGTCGCTGAAGGCCAAGGGCTTCACCGACGAGCTGCTGGAGCGTCTGGAGGGCAACCTCGCCACTGCCTTCGACATCAAGTTCGTCTTCAACCGCTGGACCATCGGTGCCGAGTTCTGCACCCAGACGCTGGGCATTCCGGTGGAGACGCTGGACGCCCCGGGCTTCGACCTGCTGAGCCACATCGGCTTCACCAAGGCGCAGATCGAGGCGGCCAACACCTTCTGCTGCGGCGCCATGACGCTGGAAGGCGCGCCCTTCCTGAAGGACGAGCACCTGTCGGTGTTCGACTGCGCCAACCCCTGCGGCCGCATCGGCAAGCGCTTCCTGTCCTGGGAATCGCACATCACGATGATGGCGGCGGCGCAGCCCTTCATCTCCGGCGCCATCTCCAAGACCATCAACATGCCGAACACGGCGACGGTCGACGAGTGCAAGGACGCCTACCTGATGTCCTGGCGCCTGGGCCTGAAGGCGAACGCGCTGTACCGCGACGGCTCCAAGCTGAGCCAGCCGCTGCAGGCCGCCCTGCTCGACGACGAGGAGGATGGCGAGGCGGTCGAGGCGATGATCGAGGCCCCGGCCGCGGTCCGCGCCCAGATGGTCACCGAGCGCATCGTCGAGAAGGTGATCGAGCGGGTGGTCGAGCGGAAGAGCAGCTCGCGCGAGCGTCTGCCGCACCGCCGCAAGGGCTACACCCAGAAGGCCAATGTCGGCGGCCACAAGGTGTACCTGCGCACCGGCGAGTATGAGGACGGCCGCCTCGGCGAGATCTTCATCGACATGCACAAGGAAGGCGCCGCCTTCCGGTCGCTGATGAACAACTTCGCCATCGCGGTGTCGATCGGCCTGCAGTATGGCGTGCCGCTGGAGGAGTTCGTGGAGGCCTTCACCTTCACGCGCTTCGAGCCGTCGGGCATGGTGACCGGCAACGACACCATCAAGATGGCGACCTCGGTCATCGACTACATCTTCCGCGAGATCGCCATCTCCTACCTGAACCGCACCGATCTGGCGCACGCCACGCCGGAGGATCTGGTGCCCTTCACGGTGGGCAGCGGCGACAAGCAGGGCGACCTGCCGGACACCCAGGTGCAGCCGTCCGACATCGTCCGCCGCATCGCGTCGACCGGCTATGTCCGCAACAACCTGCGCGTCCTGCATGGCGGCCAGACGGGTGGCCAGACCCAGCGGGCCAGCGCCGCGGCGGCCTTCGCCGCCACCGGCACCGACACCGCTGCCGTCAGCGTCACCGCGTCGGCGGGTACGCAGGCGTCGGCCCAGGCGGCCATGGCAGCCAGCCCGGCGGTCGCCGCCGCCACCGCCCAGGGCCATGTCGCCGCCACCGCGGCCACCGGCACGGCCTATGGCGGCAGCACCAGCGACCAGCGCTTCGACCGCATCCGTGAGGCCCGCGCCCGCGGTTACGAGGGCGATCCCTGCGGCGAGTGCGGCAACATGACCCTGGTCCGCAACGGCACCTGCCTGAAGTGCGACAGCTGCGGGTCGACCACCGGCTGCAGCTGAGCCTTCCCCGGACGGCGCCCCATCGGGGCGCCTCACGGTGGCGGACGATAAGAGGGAGGGAGCGGGAGACCGTTTCCTCCCTTTTGCTTGTGTGCGAATGGTTCCGCCGCATGCGGATCGGAAACACTGTCGGGCGGTCGTGCCAGCGGCGTCCGAATGCGACGAGCGCTTGACCGCCCCGCGTGTGCTCATGTTAGCTGACTCTCCCGGGAGCGTCGGCGCGGCGTTCCCCGATGGATGTCCGGGGGATCAGAGGGTATGGATTCGGCCGGGACTGCGCTGGATGACCGCCTGCCGTCCGATCGCCTGTTGCGGGCGACCGCCGCGCAATGGAGCGCGGCACTGGTCTGGACCACGGCCGACGGCACCATCGTCGGCGCCAATCCCGCATTCGCCCGGCTGGCCGGCTGTCCGACGGATGGCATGATCGGACGGTCGCTGCCCGCGATGCTCGACCTCGGCGGACGCGACTGGCGGACGGTGTGGGACGGGGCGCAGGGCGACCGTCCGCCGCCCGGCAGCGGCGTGATCTGCATTCCGCGCCGCGATCCGGTCCCGGTCGATCTGCATTGGCAACATCTGGCCGACGGCACCGATTCCCTGCTCCTGTGCGAGATGCGCAGCTTCGACGAGCGCGAGCGGGCGGAGGCGGTGGCCCGCCTGCAACAGGATGTCCTGGAGCTGGTGGCCGCCGGCCGGTCGCTGAAGCAGGTTCTGGATTTCCTGTGCCGGCAGGTGGAGGCCTGCGCGCCGGAGGTCACCTGTTCGGTGATGCTGCGCGACGACCAGAACCGCATGCGGGTCGCCGCCGCGCCGTCTCTGCCGACGGCCTATACGGCCGCCATCGACGGTCTCGCCATCGGGCCGGAGGTCGGCTGCTGCGGCAGCGCGATGAGCGTGGGCGAGGCGGTGATGTCCACCGACATCGCCGCGGACCCGCGTTGGCAATCCCATCGGGAGGTGTCGCTGGCCCATGGGCTTGCCGCCTGCTGGTCCAACCCGATCAAGGGGCGCAACGCCCGTATGCTGGGCAGCTTCGCGCTTTATTACCGCGAGCCGCGTTCGGTCGCTCCCTTCCACCGGCGGCTGGTGGAAGCCTCGGTGCATCTGTGCGCGCTTGCAATCGAGCATGACCGGGCGCGGGCGGAGATCAACCGGCTCGCCTATTTCGACACGCTGACCGGGCTGCCCAACCGCCAGCTTCTGGCCGACCGCGCCACCGCGGCGCTGGCGCTGGCCGGTCGCACGCGCCAGCCGGTCACGCTGATGTTCCTGGACGTCGACCGCTTCAAGACCGTCAACGATTCGCTCGGCCATGCGATCGGCGACCAGCTGCTGGTGGAGGTGGCGAACCGGCTGCGGCGCCTGTTCATCGAAGGCGACACGCTGGCCCGGCTGGGCGGGGACGAGTTCGTGGCATTGCTGCCGGGCTGCGATGCTGCCCATGCCTCGCTGCTGGCCGAGCGGATGCTCGCCAGCCTGTCGGTGCCGTTGACGGTGGCCGACCTGACGCTGACCCCCACCGCCAGCATCGGCATCGCCGTGCATCCCGACGACGGGATGGATTTCGACACGCTGCTGCGTCAGGCCGATGCGGCGATGTACCGGGCCAAGCAGGGCGGCCGCAACCGCTGTCATTTCTTCCGCCGCGACATGAACGAACAAGCGGTGCGCCGGCTGGAGATGGAGGCTGCGCTGCGAGAGGCGCTGGACCGTCAGGAGGGCGGCCCACGGGAAGATGTGGCGGGAGAGGTGCCGTTCGAGCTGCATTACCAGCCGCAGGTCCGGCTGAAGCCGCACTGCCTGCATCGGGTGGAGGCGCTGATCCGCTGGACCCACCCGCGCTGGGGAGCGGTGTCGCCGATGGAGTTCGTGCCGCTGGCGGAGGAGTGCGGGTTGATCGACCGGCTGGACAGCTGGGTGCTGCAGACCTCGGTCGCGCAGCTTGGCCGCTGGCGCGCCGCCGGGGTGCCGGTGCCGGGGCTGGCGGTCAATGTCTCCGCCGTCCGCTTCGCCCGCGGCGATCTGCCTGACCAGGTCCGCTCCGTGCTCGCCGCCAACGGCATTCCGGCCAACGACCTGACGCTGGAGATCACCGAACGGCTGATGATGTCGGAAGAGGCCAGCGCTCACGATGCGCTGGATGCCCTGCATGCGCTGGGCGTCACCCTGTCGATCGACGATTTCGGCACCGGCTATTCGTCCTTGAGTTACCTGAAGCGCTTTCCCGTGGCTGAGCTGAAGATCGACCGCAGCTTCGTCAAGGAGTTGGACATCGACGCCGCCAACCGGCCGCTGGTGCGCGCCATCATCCAGATCGGCGAGGCGCTGGGCCTGACCATCGTGGCCGAAGGGGTGGAGCGCGAGGCCCAGCACCGCATGCTGCAGGCGGAGGGCTGCGCCATCGGCCAGGGATACCTGTTCGCCCGGCCGATGCCGGCCGACGCGCTGGTGCGCTGGCTGGCGGGGGAGGGCAAGCACTGGGTCGAGTGCCATGAGGAGGACTGCATCAGCATCTGAAACATTTGCGGAGGAAATGATCCCGTTTTTCTTTGGGTTTACGGGGTACTTCGCCCGCATTTCACCATTCGAATCGGTGCTTATGCGGATCCGCCGGAGTAATGGGGATCCGGCCAATACGATATAGTCGCAACGCTCCTTTGCCGGCGAAGCGCAGGTCATCCCGTTCTAGACCACGCGACTGTCTTGTGTCCCAACGTTTGGGGCGATAGAAGGTCCACTCAGCGGCATGTGCGGTCAAGCAAACTGACCACGGTGTCCCGCTGAGCGGAACAGACCCGCCCGGCGGACCGCCCGTGGAGCACAAGGGGAGCACCCGCACGCCGGACGACCATGGGGCGAGAGGAAATCCGCGATGGCGAGCCAGGGTGAATCCAAGTGGGTCTACAGCTTCGGGGCCGGTGCCACCGAAGGACGGGCCGATATGAAGAACCTGCTGGGCGGCAAGGGCGCCAATCTGGCCGAGATGGCCAATCTTGGCCTGCCCGTTCCGCCGGGCTTCACGATCACCACCGAGCTGTGCACCTATTTCTACGCCAACGGCCGCTCCTATCCGCCGGAGCTGACGACGCAGGTTAAGGCCGCGGTCGAGCGGCTGGAACAGGCGATGGACGCCAAGTTCGGCGACCCGGTCAATCCGCTGCTGGTGTCGGTCCGCTCCGGCGCCCGCGCGTCGATGCCCGGCATGATGGACACCGTCCTGAACCTGGGCCTGAACGACGCGACCGCCGCCGGCCTCGCCAAGCGGTCGGGCGACGGCCGCTTCGCCTACGACAGCTATCGCCGCTTCATCCAGATGTATTCCAACGTCGTGCTCGACGTTGAGCATCACCATTTCGAGGACATCCTCGACAACCACAAGCGCGACAAGTCCTACAACCTCGACACCGACCTGTCGGCCGAGGATTGGCAGGCGGTGATCGAGGACTACAAGAAGGCGGTCGAGCGCGAGCTGGGCCGGCCCTTCCCGCAGGACGTGCAGGAGCAGCTGTGGGGCGCCATCGGCGCCGTCTTCGATTCGTGGATGAACGCCCGCGCCATCACCTACCGCAAGCTGCACGACATCCCGGCCGCCTGGGGCACCGCGGTCAACGTGCAGTGCATGGTCTTCGGCAACATGGGCAACGACTGCGCCACCGGCGTGGCCTACACCCGCAACCCGTCGACCGGCGAGAACGCCTTCTACGGCGAGTATCTGGTCAACGCCCAGGGTGAGGACGTCGTCGCCGGCATCCGCACGCCGCAGCACCTGACCATCGCCGGCAAGATCGCCAACAAGTCCGACCTCCCCGCCATGGAAGAGGTGATGCCGGAGGTGTTCAACCAGCTGAACGAGGTCCGCCTCAAGCTGGAGAAGCACTACCGCGACATGCAGGACATCGAGTTCACGGTCCAGCAGAACAAGCTGTTCATGCTGCAGACCCGCAACGGCAAGCGCACCGCCCCGGCGGCGCTGAAGATCGCCGTCGATCTGGCGAACGAGGGCGTCATCGACCAGAACGAGGCGGTCCGCCGCATCGATCCGGCCTCGCTCGACCAGCTGCTGCACCCGACGCTGGATCCCAAGGCCGACCGCAAGGTGATCGCCAAGGGCCTGCCGGCCTCTCCCGGCGCCGCGTCGGGCAAGGTGGTGTTCACCGCCGACGAGGCCGAGCAGATGGCCGGCAAGGGCGAGTCGGTGATCCTCTGCCGCATCGAGACCTCGCCCGAGGACATCCACGGCATGCACGCCGCCCGCGGCATCCTGACCAGCCGCGGCGGCATGACCAGCCACGCGGCGGTGGTGGCCCGCGGCATGGGCCGCGCCTGCGTGTCGGGCGCCGGCGACCTGCGCATCGACTACAAGACCAAGCAGATGTCGGTCCGCGGCGTCGCCGTGAAGGAAGGCGACATCCTGACCATCGACGGCTCCACCGGCGAGGTGATGCTGGGCGAGGTGCCGACGATCCAGCCGGAACTGTCGGGCGACTTCGCCACCCTGATGGGCTGGGCCGACGGCATCCGCCGGATGAAGGTCCGCGCCAACGCCGAAACCCCGCTGGACGCCCGCACCGCGCGGAAGTTCGGCGCCGAGGGCATCGGCCTGT
>JBKHVJ010000449.1:0-10453 GCA_046570145.1 Alphaproteobacteria bacterium | reverse complement strand
GAGACATCCGCGGGGTGGAGCAGCCCGGTAGCTCGTCAGGCTCATAACCTGAAGGCCGCAGGTTCAAATCCTGCCCCCGCAACCAAATCAACGAAAAGCCCGCCGAGCTCACGCTCGGCGGGCTTTTTGCTGTCTTCAACCCCAACTCCTTTCCGCCCGGCGGTCGTAAACGCATTGCATGGTTTCAAGTGCAACGATATGGTTGGCCCAACCGATCAATAAGGGCCATATCGGACGATGCTTCGATGGAGGCCGTGCCTGGGGAGAAATGGGATGTCCAAGAATTTTGCCTCGCATGCCGACCTGGAGGAAAAGGCGGTCAGTTTCGACCGGCTGTCCGACAACGCTTATGCCTATACGGCTGAAGGCGATCCCAACACCGGCATCGTCATCGGCGACAATGCGGTGATGGTGATCGACACCCAGGCGACACCGGTGATGGCACAGGACGTCATCCGCCGCATCCGCGAGGTCACCGATAAGCCGATCCGTCATGTCGTGCTCTCGCATTACCATGCGGTGCGCGTTCTGGGCGCGTCCGGCTATGCGCCGGAGCAGATCATCGCCAGCGAGGACACCCGCGACCTGATCGTCGAGCGTGGCGAAGCCGACATGGCGAGCGAGATCGGACGTTTCCCCCGCCTGTTCCGTGCCGTCGAATCGGTCCCCGGCCTGACCTGGCCGACCATCACCTTCCGCGGCCACATGACGATGTGGCTGGGCTCGCTGGAGGTGCAGTTGCTGCAACTCGGCCGTGGCCACAGCAAGGGCGACACGGTGGTGTGGCTGCCGCAGCAGAAGATCCTGTTCTCCGGCGACCTCGTCGAATACGGCGCCACCCCCTATTGCGGCGATGCCTATTTCACCCATTGGCCGGCGACGCTCGACGCCATCGCCGCGCTGAAGCCGGAGAAGCTGGTGCCCGGCCGCGGCGCCGCACTGACCACGCCGGAGCAGGTGGAGGAGGGGCTGCGCGGCACCCGTGCCTTCACCAGCGAACTGTTCGAACTGGTGAAGCAGGGTGTCGCCGCCGGCAAGGACCTGCGGACGATCTACAGGGACACCTACGCCGCGCTGAAGCCGAAGTTCAGCCATTGGGTGATCTTCGACCACTGCATGCCCTTCAACGTCACCCGCGCCTATGACGAGGCGACGCAGTACCCCGACCCCCGCATCTGGACCGCCGAGCGCGACCTGGAGATGTGGCGCCAGCTGGAGGGCTGACGCCACCGGCTCCATCAGGGAGTCAGGAGCACGCGGACATGGCGCTTGCGGCCGGCCGACAGGACGGCGGTGGCCGTGAGCGCCGCCGCCTCGTCTGTCACCGGCTCGCCGTCCAACCGGGCGCCGCCCTCGCGGATCAGGCGGCGCGCCGCACCTTTCGAGGCGCACAGGCCGGCCGCCACCAGCGCATCGACCAGCGGCACGCCGTCGGCTCCCCCACGCTGCAGGGTGATCTCCGGCAGGCCGTCGCCGCCCGGTGCGAAGGGTGATCCGGCCGCCGCAGCTGCCTTTTCGGCCTCCGCCGCCCCGTGGCACAGGCGGGTGGCCTCGGTGGCCAGGACGATCTTCGCCTTGTTGATCTCGGCCCCCTGCAACTGCTCCAGCCGGGCGATCTCCTCCAGCGGCAGTTCGGTGAACAGGCGCAGGAACCGGCCGACATCGGCATCCTCGGTATTGCGCCAGAACTGCCAGAAGTCGAAGGGGCTGCGCGCATCGGCGTTCAGCCACACCGCACCGCCGGCGGTCTTGCCCATCTTGGTGCCCGACGCGGTGGTCAGCAGCGGCGTGGTCAGGCCGAACAGCTCGCGCCGCTCCACCCGGCGGGCCAACTCGATGCCGTTGACGATGTTGCCCCACTGGTCCGACCCGCCCATCTGCAGCAGGCAGCCGTGCCGCCGCGACAGCTCCAGGAAATCATAGGCCTGGAGGATCATGTAGTTGAACTCCAGGAAGGTCAGAGGCTGCTCGCGCTCCATCCGCTGGCGCACCGACTCGAAGCTCAGCATGCGGTTGATGGTGAAATGGCGGCCGATGTCGCGCAGGAAAGGCACGTAGTCCAACCCGTCCAGCCAGTCGGCATTGTCGACCATCACCGCGTCGGTCGGCCCATCCCCGAAGGTGATGTACTGGCCGAAGACGCGGCGCAGCCCGGCGGCATTCGCGGCGATCCGGTCGTCGTCCAGCATCGGCCGCGTGGTGTCGCGGAAGCTGGGGTCACCGATCTTGGTGGTGCCGCCGCCGATCAGAACGATGGGGCGATTGCCGGTGCGCTGCAGCCAGCGCAGGGCCATGATCGAGAGCAGATGCCCGACATGCAGGCTGGCCGCCGTGGCGTCGAAGCCGACATAGGCGGTCAGCACGCCGCCCGGCGCGGCGGCCGCAAGGCCCGACAGGTCGTCGGCCGGGTCGCTGCACTGATGGAGGAAGCCACGCTCGCGCAGGATGCGGAGGAAATCAGTGGAACTGGATTTGGAAGACATGGGACGCGTCTCTTGCGGATGGACCGTTGCCGTCCGGAGACTGTCTCTGTGTGGGGAGAGAACCATGGCCGCCGGACTTGCGACGGCATGGTTTCGGGTATGACCGATCGACGCCGCGCTATGAGAGCGGCGGATAATACATCGGGGCGGTGAGGGCGATGCGGTCGATCATGGCCGAAGTCCTACATGGGGATGCCGGAAAGATCCACCCCCGGCAGGTCAATGCTGCCAACCGCTCAGCGCCTGCCGAGCAGCTGGCGGCGGGCGAGCGCGCGGTGAAGCTGCATGCGCTGGGACACGGTGCGGGGGCGGGCGCCGCGGACGCCGGGGGCGAACAGCCCGTCCAGGTTCTGCCCGAACATCTCCCAGCTGCGCAGCGGCCCGGTGTCGATGTGCAGGAAGTGCGAGCGCGGATACCAGCCGACGCCGCCGCGCTTGAGCTCCAGCGCGCTGCGGTGCGCATCGGGCAGGCGGGAGGGGAGGGTGATGTCCAGCGCCCGGCCCAGCAGATGCTGGCTGTGCTCCGCCACGCCCAGGCTGCGCGCGGCCAGCATGGCGTTGGTCTCCGGCGTGCGGAAGGCCGACAGGATGGTGGCCTTGGACTGCCCGACCGCCTCCATGATGTCGGCCAGAAAGTCGAGCGTGCCGACGTCGATCGGCCCCTCCTTGTTGGCGCGGTGGTCGCGCAGAAGCTTGGAGAGGTCGGCCATCGCGTCGGGTAGCGGACCCGAGGCGTCGCGGTAGGGTCCCTCGAACGTCTCCCCGGTGTGCTGGTTCCTGAGGCTGAGGCGGCGGGCTGCCGCAGGCGCGGCCAGCGCGCGGTCCGACATCAGGACAAGCGCTCCGCAGCCGATCAGCAGGCTGCGGCGCTTCAGGGAGAGGGGCGAGGAGGACATGAAGGGGGTGGGTCTTTCAGCAGGGCACCGTCACGTCAACAAAATGGAGAGCGATTCGCAATTGCAAAGTGGCGGAGCATGGCCCGGCTGCACGGAAAGCAGGGGGCCTCCGACGCTCAAAGCAGGCGCTGGGCCTTGAAGCTGGTGTGGCGCCCGCCCTTGCCGATCACCAGATGGTCGTGGACGATCAGGCCGACGGCGTTGGCGGCGCGCACGATCTCCTTCGTCATCTCGATGTCGGCCCGGCTGGGGGTGGGGTCTCCGGACGGGTGGTTGTGGACCAGGATCACCGCACTGGCCGACAGCTCCAGCGCCCGCTTCACCACCTCGCGCGGGTAGACGGGGGTGTGGTCGACGGTGCCGCGCTGCTGCACCTCGTCGGCGATCAGGGTGTTCCTGCGGTCGAGGAACAGGAGGCGGAACTGCTCCGTCGGCTCATGCGCCATGGCGGCGGAGCAATAGTCGATCAGCGCCTGCCAGGAGGCCAGCACCGGCCGGTCGATCACCCGCTGTTGCAGGGCGCGCAGGGCTGCGGCCCCAACGATGCGGACGGCGGCGACGGCGTTGTCGGTGCCGAGCGACACGCCCTCCGCCTTCAGTCCGCGCAGCCGCTCCGGCGGCGCGTTGACCACGCCCCACAGGTCGCCGAAGGTCCGGATCAGCAGCTTGGCCAACGGTTTCACGTCGCGCCGCAGGTTCACGGCGAACAGCACCATCTCCAGCAGCTCGTAATCCTCCAGCGCCTCCGATCCGCGGTCGAGGAAGCGGCGGCGCAGCCGGTTGCGGTGGTCCAGATAGTGGGGATCGCCGTCGTCGTCGGGCTCATCGGCCTGCCCATCGTCAGCAGTCGGCAACGACGCAGGCCCGACAGGCCCGGCATCGGTGCCGGCATTGGGGTTCGAGGCCAGGATCTCCGGAAATGGCAGGAGGCCGGCGGTCAAGCCGGCATCGTCCATTTCCGCGCCGCCTCCCGCGCTTCCGGCCTTCCTGCCGCGACCCGTCGTCCTGCGTTCTGCCATCGATCATCGCCATCCCAATGTATGGCGTCGACTATAGCGTCTGAATGCGCGAGCGCACAGGGGGTGTGCTCGCGCATCCGGAGATGGGCGGACGATCCGGCGGCGATGCTCAGACGATCGCGGTGTCCGGGATGGTGCCGGTCAGCACGGCGCGGACATTGTCGGCGATCATGTGGCCGGTGCGGACGCGCGCCTCGTCGGTGGTGGCGCCGATGTGCGGGGTCAGGATCAGGTTCGGAACGTCCTGGAACGGGTTGTCGGCCGGCAGCGGTTCCGTCGCGAAGACGTCCAGCAGGGCGCCGCCGAGATGGCCGCTCGTCAGCGCCGCGGCCAGCGCCGCCTCGTCGACGATGCCGCCGCGGGCGACGTTGACCAGGATGGTGCCGGGCTTCAGCCGGGCGATCACCTCGGCGTTGACCAGATTGTGGGTTTCCGGCGTGTAGGGCAGGTGGAGCGACAGCGCGTCGGCACTGTCCCAGATGCGGTCGAACGACACCTTCTCCACGCCCATGCGGGCCCAGACCGGATCGTCGGCCGGCACATGCGGGTCGGCGGCGATCACCGTCATGTCCAGCCCCTGGGCGCGGCGGGCGACATGGCGGCCGATGCGGCCGAAGCCGACGATGCCCAGCGTCTTGCCCGACACCTCGCGCCCGATCAGCCGGCCGCGCGGCCATTTGCCGGCGACCACGTCGGGCGTGGCGAAATAGGTGGTGCCGCGCACCAGCATCATCAGGCCGGCGATGGCCAGTTCGGCCACCGACACCTCGTTGGCGCCGGTGGCGGGCAGGACGGCGATGCCGCGTTCCCGGCAGGCCGGCACGTCGATGTTGTCCAGCCCGACGCCCAGCCGGCCGACCGCCTTCAGGTTGGGGAAGGCGTCGAAGAAGGCGCCGCGGATCTCCGTCTCGTTGCGGATGCAGATGGCGCGGGCGTCCTGGCCCATCGCATACAGCTCGTCCAGGCGCTTGTAGAGCGTCTCGTCGTAATGGACGTCGAAGTCGCGGCGCAGATCGTCCACGGCGCTCGGCTGCATGAATTCGGAAATGATGATGTCGGGCATGGCGGGGGCTTCGGTCGAAGGGGTGGCGGATGCGGGTGGCGATCAGAGCGTGATGCCGGCGGCGTCCAGATAAGGCTTCAGGTTCAGAAGCTCGATCGTCGTCTCGCCGGCTTCCAGCTTGTGCCGATAGGCCTCTTCCGCGGCCTCGCGGGCGGCGGCCTTCTCCAGCGTGTCGGCGGCCAGATCGCGCGGCACCACCACCACGCCGTCGTCGTCGGCGACCACGATGTCGCCGGCCGACACCATCACCCCGCCGCAGACGATCGTCGTGTTGATGTCGCCCTTGGCGTCCGTCTTGTTGGTGCCCTTCATGTTCGTGCCGCGGCAGAAGACGGGGAAGCCCATGTCGCGGATGGCGACGGCGTCGCGCACGCAGCCGTCGATGACCAGCCCGCCCAGGCCGCGGGCGATGGCCGACGCGGTCAGCACGTCGCCCCAGGGGCCGGCGTCGGTCATGCCCTTGAAGTCGACGACCAGGATGTCGCCCGGCTTCGCCAGAGCCACCGCGATGTGGATCATCAGGTTGTCGGTCGGCCCGCAGGACACGGTCAGCGCCGGCCCGCACAGTCGCATGCCGGGAAACAGCGGCTTGATCGGGTGGCCCATCGCGCCCTTCTTGCCCATCGCCTCGTGCAGGGTGGCGGGGGACTGGGCGCGCAGAGCCTCCAGCGCCGCTGCATCGGGGCGGAGGAAATCCTTGTGAACGGTCATGCCGGGAACAGCCTTTCGCGGATGAGCGGTTTACAATCCGGCGGCGGGCCGGACAATCCGCATAGCGGGTGGACATATACTGATAAACAAGTATTAGAATATTTACGGGTTGCTGAAAATATCGAAACGGCGGTTGATTGGCAGAAAATCGCCTTTACGATGGGTCAACCGCAAGAAGGCGCCGGTTCGGCAACCTGCGGTCGATAAAAGCAATTGAAAGATGCCGCATCCGCTTGGGCGGCGGTCCTGGGATGGTCCCGGCCGTTCGGCGGATGCGAACCGAAGGAGGCGATGTATGGATACGAACGCGCGTCCCGCCGTGCGGGGTGGATCGACAGGAACGGCCGCCGGTCCGGCCGGAACCGGGCGGTTCGGTGCCCTTTCGCGCGGACTGCGGCGGCGTGCCGCCCGGCTGGCCGGTGCTGCCGGGATTGCGGTCTCCGCGCTGGCTGCGGCCTTCGGGCTGGCGGGGCCGGGTGCGGCCTGGGCTTCCTATCCGGAGAAGCCGATCACCCTGATCGTCGGCTATGCGGCCGGCGGCGGGTCCGACTTCATCGTCCGTTCGCTCGCCCCCTTCATCGAGAAGGAATTGGGCGGCGGCACCCGCGTCATCGTGATGAACCGTCCCGGTGCCGGCGGGGAGATCGGCTTCGCCGCCATCGCCGATGCCGCCCCCGACGGCTATACCATCGGGCTGATCAACTCGCCCAACGTCGTGACGATCCCGATCGAACGCCAGGCCCGCTTCTCTCTGGACCGGCTCGACCCGCTCTACAACCTGGTCGACGACCCCGGCTCCTTCGTCGTCCACAAGGACAGCCCCTACCAGACGCTGGCCGACGTCGCCGCCTTCGCCAAGGCCAATCCCAACAGCGTGACGGTCGGCACCACCGGCATCGGCTCCGACGACCATCTGGCCATGCTGATGTTCCAGCGCCTGACCCAGACCCGGCTGACCCATGTGCCCTTCCCGGGCAGCGCCGATGCCCACCGTGCGCTTCTGGGCCGGCACATCCAGGTGACCTCGATGAACATCGGCGAATCGGCGCGGGCTCGCGAAGGCGACCCGATCCGTATTCTGGGCGTGATGACCGAGGAGCGGTCGGTCCAGGCCTCCGACGTGCCGACCTTCAAGGACCAGGGCTTCGACGTGAAGATGGCGTCGCTGCGCGGTCTGGCCGCGCCTGTCGGGTTGCCGCCGGACATCCGTGCCAAGCTGGTGGATGCCATCGGCAAGGCCGTCCTGCATCCGGAATTCCAGGAGATCGCCCGCAAGGCCTATCAGCCGCTGCGCCTGCTGCCCTCCGACCAGTATGCGGCGGAGCTGAAGACCCAGGAGGCGACCTTCCGCGCCATGTGGAGGGAGACGCCCTGGCTGAAATGACGGTCGCCGCGCGGTTCGGCGAGACGGCCCTGCGGATATGACCGTGCGGAAATGAAAAAGGGCGCCGGCGGTTGGCCGGCGCCCTTTCCATTGGCATGGAGGCTTACTTCAGCCAGGGGTTCGTGGCCCACAGCTCGCGCAGTTCCTTGGTCGACTCGGCCAGTTCGGCGGCATATTTCTCCGGCGGCAGCAGGCGCACCGGCTGGTACAGATCCTTCGCCTTGGCCTGGAAGCCCGGATCGTTGGCGGCCTTGTCCAGGGCGTCGACCAGCTTGGTGCGGACGTCCGGCGGCAGCCCCTTCGGGGCGGCGATGCCGCGCAGCGACGACATCAGCGCATTGAAGCCCTGGTCCTTGAAGGTGGCGATATCGGGAGCCTGCTCCACCTTCTTCTCGGCCATCACGCCCAGGACGGCGATCGGGTCCTTCTGCTTGTACTGCATCGCCTCGCCGATGTTCACGGCGCTCAGCATGATCTTCTTGTTGGCCAGTGCCGCCTCGTTGGCGGCGGAGCCCTGGAAGGGCACATGGGTGAAGGTCACGCCGGACTGGCGCTGGAACACCAGCATCGCCAGATGGTCGTCGGAGCCGATGCCGGTGGTGCCGACGGTGACGCCGTTGGGATTGGCCTTGGCGAAGGTCACCACGTCGGTCAGCGTCTTGAACTGACCTTCGTTGTGGACCGCGAAGGAGCTGGGATCGTCGACCAGATTGTAGAGCGGGTCGAGCCGGTCCAGCGAGTAGCGGGCCTGGCGTTCGATCGGGATGGCGTTGACGTTGGGCGAGTTGATGGCGCCGATGGTGTACCCGTCGGGGGCCGAGTCGGCGATGGCCGCGAAGCCGATCTCCCCGCCGGCGCCCGGCTTGTTCACCACCTCGACCCGGGCGCCGTCGCCCAGCTGCTTCTCGAGGAAGGGCGCCAGGGCGCGAATCAGCAGGTCGGTGCCGCCACCGGCGCCGAAGGCCACGATCATCGTGATCGGCTTCTCCGGATAGGCCGCCTCGGCGTTCGTGGCCGACATGATCATCGCACCGGCCGCAGCCGCCAGAGTCAGAGACTTCCAGAACTTCATGATCCCCCCTTGGATGATGCGCTGCGCGGGGCCGGCCGGTGTCGGCATGCCATGCGCGGAACGGGGCGGAGTCCGGTCCGGTCCGGCGCGAATCGGCACGATCCCGGCGGGTTCGGCTGTAATCGTGCGCGGCGGCGGCCCAGATGCCGCTGAATGTCTGAGGATGTTCCTACAGCAGAAAGAACAGACCTTCAACTCCGCAGCATACGATATCGCGTCGTCGCGTCAATACACCGCAGAATACTGCGAATGATTGGTGAATGTGATGTGAACCGGCAAATAAATACTGTGTATTGGTTCGGGGTGTCGGTAATTTTTGTTGAGATGGGCTTGCGTTGACCAAGTTGAAAATCATGGGCCGACAGTCGTCTATAGTTCATCATCCATCAGCACCGTCTAACGCGAAGTTGTATATCTTCCATACCATTCATCGGGCGGCTCGCCTGGTTTCTCTTTATTGGAGAACATATCGGGGTATAGCATCTCAACGGTATGTGCCGTGTTTTCCGCCTCCCGCGCCTGTCGTTCCGCTCGTGCGGACGCGGCGGAAAAGGCGGTCGGCGGTCGCCGCTGTTTTGGGGCATTCCCGGGCGTTGACAGTCGGTGGGCACCGCACTATGGTGCGCGCCTTCAATCGAGCCGCCGAGCGTTCAGGAACAGCATCATGAAAATCGTCAACTCCCTGAAGTCGATGAAGACGCGCCATAAGGCCTGCCGCGTGATCCGCCGCAAGGGCCGCGTCTACGTCATCAACAAGCAGAACCCCCGTTTCAAGGCCCGCCAGGGCTGACCGATCCGCAAGGATCGATCGACTGCGAGGCCGGGCATCGCGCCCTGCCTCTCCGTCATCGGGTGTTTACGCAAGAGCCGCGCCTTCGGGTGCGGCTCTTGCGTTTTGGGGTGCCCGCATTCCGGTTGCCGCATCGTCTTGTATTAGGATCCCGGCGGATGGTACGTGTGGCGGACGAGTTCGCCGCAACGGGATAAGGACTGTCCGCCATGAAGATGCCGGTGCCGGACAGCGGGTTGATCGCCCGCCGCCGGGAGATCGTGGAGGCGCTGCGCGCCATCGTTCCCGGCGAGGGCGTGATCGTCGACGAGAACGAGCTGCGTGCCTATGAATGCGACGGTCTGACCGCCTACCGCCAGCTGCCGATGGTCGCCGTTCTGCCCAGCACGGTGGAACAGGTGTCCCAGGTCCTGAAGACCTGCAAGGCGATGGGGGTGAAGGTGGTGCCGCGCGGGGCCGGCACCTCGCTGTCCGGCGGTGCGTTGCCGCTGGCCGACGGCGTGCTGCTGGGCATGGGCAAGTTCAAGCGCATCCTCGACATCGACTATGCCAACCGCTGCGTCACCGTGCAGCCCGGGGTGACCAACCTCGGCATCTCCAACGCGGTCGCGCATGAGGGCTTCTATTACGCCCCCGATCCGTCCAGCCAGATCGCCTGCACCATCGGCGGCAACATCGCCGAGAATTCCGGCGGCGTGCACTGCCTGAAATACGGGCTGACCACCAACAATGTGCTGGGGCTGGAGATGGTGCTGATCGACGGCACCGTCATCCGGCTGGGCGGCAAGCATCTGGATGCCGGCGGCTACGACCTGATGGGCATCGTCACCGGGTCGGAGGGGCTGCTGGGCGTGGTGACCGAGGTCACCGTCCGCATCCTGAAGAAGCCGGCGACCGCCCGTGCGGTGCTGCTGGGATTCCCCAGCAGCGAGCAGGGCGGCGACTGCGTGGCCGCCATCATCGCCGCCGGCATCATCCCCGGCGGCCTGGTGATGATGGACCGTCCCGCCCTCCATGCGGCGGAGGCCGTCGTCC
>JBKHVJ010000448.1:0-2001 GCA_046570145.1 Alphaproteobacteria bacterium | reverse complement strand
TGCTTGAGGAGCGCTTCGCGGCGCACGGGGCCCCTCTGTGGACTATCCGGACAGCCGCCTCCAGTTCCCTCTTGACTGTCCATGTAACGCTCGCGCCTCCAGTGTCCGTGTAATGCTCCTCGATCTCCAAACCGCTCTGGTGATGGAGAAGGCCGTCGATGACGTGAGGTGCCTCGCTGGCGGTCGCCGCGATCACCTTGGTGTGGAAGGGGCCGTACTGATCGGAGACATGGGTGTAGAAGGCGATGCCCGGCTCGTTGCCGTGATGGGCGTTCACATCGCCGACGGCTTCGCCGCGACCGCCGGCGCGGTAGAATTGCCCGTCGGAGGATGACGTACGCCCGTCACCCCAGACGGCGGCCAATGGCAAGGCTCTGTGCGTGTCGATGATGCAGGCGAGCGCCACCATGTAGGTGTCGTCGCGGATGTGCCAGTCATGCATCCAAGCAAGTTGCCGCATGGATGCCCCTTGGCATGCTTCGGCCATCCGGGACAGCCCGAGGTTGATGCCGTCGGCCAGCACAGCGGTCAATGTTGCCGCCCTGTCGTCAGCGGGCCGGCCGCTCCGTTGGTGCGTGAAGCAGCCGGAGAAGTCGGTCCAGCCATCCACCTCCAGCAGAAGGTCGGTGATCTTGACCCGTGGCATGAGATCGTAAGCTCGGCGGCCAAGGTCTTCCGCCTCCGGTGGGGTCGTGTCCCGGATCGGCGTGACGCGGAGTTCGCCGTCGGACAGGTCGACGTCTTCAAGCAACCCCTGTTTGGCAAGGTCCGCCACGTCGGCAACGATCCGGTCGAGTTCCGCGCCTCTTTCAGCAAGGTGTCCGTCAGCGCTCCGTGGAACGGCAACGGGCAACGCCCCCTCCTCGTGAAGGATGTCGAAGGTTGGGCGCGGCATGAGGCAGCTCTCGAAATCCCGGTACTGGCGGCTCCCCTCCACCCAGACGTCGCCTGCCCGCAACCGGTCACGCAGTTCGGATAGCGCGCAGATTTCGTAGGCTCTCCGGTCGATGCCCTCCTTCTTGATGACGAAGGGGCGCCAGGAGCGTCGGATGAAGCCGGTCGGTGGCTTCTCGGGCAGAGTGCGGCGCCCGGCGGCGTACATGACGCGAATGGTGTCGAGCGCCCGCAACAACGGCGTCACCGAGGCACTGCCGAGAAAGCTGAAACGATTGAGGAGCGTGGGAGCGAAGGCCCGGACGGTGGCGTAGCGGCCAAGCATCTCGGTGCGCGGGTCGGCGATCTCCGGCTTCGCCAGGGCTTCGCTGTCGGTGACGCATTTCATGAAACGGAACCAGCCGACCCCCTGGTCGACGGCTTCGTAGGGATCGGTGCCAGCCTCCCGAGCGCCGATCACCGCCTTACACGCGGTCAGCAGCACCCGCAACTGGGTCTGGGTGTCCCGGACGGAGCGCAGGGTGTTTTCCGCCGTCCGGCGCTCGGCCTTCCGTGCCAGACTGCCGATCAGCTTGTCGAACATCGACAGGGTGACATCGGTCAGATCCATCTCCAGGCGAATCGCGGTGGCGGCGAGCACGGCACGCTGGCGCGACGTCGCCAGATCCTGAAGATGCTGCGGCGTCATCCGCAGGCCCTCGGCCGCGAGCCGCTCGAACGCGACCTCCGGCACGCGAGTGCGCAACGCCCGGTCGATGCCAAGCTCCTTCAAGGCGGAAAGGCGCTCAATGACCGCCAGCATGTTGCGGGCGGTGGGGGCTGCCGGCACCCGACGCAACCAAGCGAGCATTGTCGTTTCAGTGTCGGCCCGCAAGGTCAGCAATCGGTCGAGCGCTTCGGTTGTCCGCTGGTCGACACCATCGACAAGGGCACGATGCAGAACCCGTTCGGCCCGGCCGCGAGCCTGATGGAGCATCAGTTCCAGGATCGCCGCAGAAGGGATCAGGATACGACGGCGGCGGAACTCATCGATCAGGGTGGTCGCCAGAATGATCGGGTCCCGTGTAATCTGTGCCTTGGAGGTCAGCCAAGCAGCAAGGTCGCGAA
>JBKHVJ010000447.1:0-14203 GCA_046570145.1 Alphaproteobacteria bacterium | reverse complement strand
CATCGACAACGGCACCACCGCCCCCGGCCAGAACAGCAGCGAATACGGCGTCACCATCGCCATGGCCGACAGCACCGGCCCCTTCGACATGGCGCTGACCCACTCGCTGCTGACCCTGTGCCAGGCGCAGAACATCCCGCACCAGCGGGACGTCTTCCGCTATTACCGCTGCGACAGCGCCTCGGCCATCGAGGCCGGCAACGACATCCGCACGGCGCTGGTCTGTTTCGGCATCGACGCCTCGCACGGCTACGAGCGTATCCATGTCGACGCGCTGGAAAGCCTCGTCCGGCTGCTGGTCCTCTACATGCAAAGTCCGCCTCGGGACTAGCAGGCCGCCTTCCCGTCCCGCCGCACCTCCTCCAGCACGCGGCGCAGTTCGCCGGGGTGCAGCGGCTTGTGCAGGAAGGCGCAGCCGCGGCGCTGGCCCTCCAGCAGGGATTCGGGCGCCGTCTCGCCGGTCAGCACCACGGCCGGGATATCGGCCTTGAACAGTTTGCGCACCCGGTCGATCACGTCGAAGCCCGATACCTTTCCCGGCAGGCGCAGGTCGGTGAGGATGGCGTCGGGCGGTCCCTCCAGCCCATCGACCGCCGCGAACACCTCGCGCATGTTCGATGCGGAGACGAAGGCGCAGCCCCAGCTTTCCAGTGTCAGCAGCAGGCCGGACAGCACCATGCTGTCGTCGTCCACCACCAGGATGCGCATGCCGTCCAGCGGCACCCCGGACGGGCCGCCGTCGACGTGGCCCCCGAGCGTCGGGGTGTCGGCCGGCGCCTCGCCTTCCAACCGGTTCACGGTGACGGCGAAGACCGACCCGCGCCCCGACCGCGACTGCACCTCGATCGGCGCCTGCAGCAGCACCGAGAGCCGCCGCACGATGGCGAGGCCGAGGCCGAGGCCGCGCGTCGGGTCGCGGCTGGGGTTGGTCAGCTGGTGGAACTCGTCGAAGATGACGTCCAGCTTGTCCTGCGGGATGCCGAACCCGGTGTCCCACACCTCGATCCGCCACTGCCCGTCACGCTTGCGCAGGCCAAGCAGGATGCCGCCGCGCTGGGTATAGCGGATGGCGTTGGCCAGCAGGTTGCGGACGATGCGGCTCAGCAGGATCGGGTCGCTGCGGGTGACCGCTCCGCCCGCCACGTCCGGCACATGGACGCGCAGGCGCAGCCCCTTCTCCTCGGCCTGCGGGCGGAATTCCTCGGCCAGCGACTGCAGCAGCGCATCCACCGACACCGGTTGGAGGTCTGGCTCCACCGTGCCGGCGTCGAGCGTGGAGATGTCCAGCAGCGCATTCAGCAGTTGCTCGCCCGCCGTCATGGCGTTGGCCAGCATGCCGGCGGTGCGGGTCGCCCGCGCGTTGCCGTCCACCTGGCTGGTCAGGGCGTCCAGGAACAGCCGCATCGCCTGGAAGGGCTGGCGCAGGTCATGGCTGGCCGAGGCGAGGAAGCGGGAGCGCGCCGCGGTTGTGCGTGCCACCTCCGCCCGCATGGTCTCGGCCATCTGCGCGATGGCGCCGTCCAGCGTCGCCGAGGCCAGCACGCCCACCACATGCCCGTCGACCAGCAGCGGCACGGCGCGCAGGCTCAACGGCGGGTCGGTCGGCAGGCTCAGCAGCGACGATTCCGGCCGGCCCGCCGCAGTCGGGTCCCCTTCGTCCACATAGAGCGGGCGCAGCGCCTCGGCCACCGCCGTCCAGCCGCCGGGCAGCAGGCCAGGGCCGCTCTCGTCACGGGTGGCGGCGCGGGGGCGGTTCAGCAGGTCGGCCAGCGGCTCGTTGCAGCGGACAGCGGCCATTTCCGGTCCGCCGATCACCAACATGGTCGGAACCGTTCCGGCGGCGCAGACGCGCCGTGCGTTGTCCAGACACTCCCGGTAACGCTGATCTGTCGGTGACATTGGGTTGGCCGAGGATCGGGGCATCGCGTCGGTGTCTTTCGCGTCGGTATCTTTGGGGATCGAGGTCCCGTGGAAGGGCTGGAGGCTGATCGCCATGGGCACCGGCTCGACCGTCGGACAGTTTCAGAAAGCCCGCAGAGAATAAACGGACGATCGGCCTTGTGAAATCACACGATGGCCCTACTCCTTCCTATGCGGATGGTGAAGGCCGCGGCAGCCGCAGCAGATGATCCTCCACAAAATATTTCCGGCGCAAAAGCGCCATGAGACGGACCTTCAGGACGTCCATTTCCTGTGCCTTTCCAACGAAATCATCGGCGCCGGCATTCAGGCTGATCATCAATTGCTCTTCGTCGTCCTGACTGGTCAGGATGACGATCTGGAAGAACAGGCCACGCTTGCGCCGGAACCTGTCGAATCTTTCGCAGAGCTGTGTGCCGCTGGTTCCCGGCATCACCAGGTCCAGGATGACGCAGTCCAGCCCACCGCCGGCCAGCGCCGCCACCGCCTCGTCGGCATTGCGGGCGGCGGTGACGGTGCAGCCTTCCTGCTCCAGTTCTGCGCGCAGGAATTCGCGGTAGGTCGCGCTGTCGTCGACGATCAGAATGCGGGCGCGGCGGAAGATCTCCGGTACGGTCGGCGGCGCGCTGCGCCGTTCCAGCACGGCGCAGGCATCGTCCACCACCGCCTTGGGGTTGGACGGGTCATGCTCCCCATCGCCGCGGCCGAGCACCAGCACGGCGGCATCGCTGCGCGCCCGCAGCTCCGCCAGACCGGTCGGGCCGGCAAGCTCGCCCTCGACGATCAGAAGATCCTGTGGCGTGCCGGCGATCTGGGACAGGGCCGGTTCCACCCCGTCGACGCAGACGGTCTCCACGCCGCGTTCCTCCAGCAGCAGCTTCAGCAGAAGCCCCTGCGTCTGGGAACCCATGACAACCAAGGTGCGGAGTCCGTTCATGACGCCATCTTATCGTCGGAGGTCAGTTGCAGCAGCCGTCCGGCCACCCGGTCGAGAGGCAGTTCCTCCACCGCACCGCCCAGCCGCACCGCGGTGCCCGGCATGCTGTGGATCACCGCCGTGGAGGCATGTTCGGCTATGGTGTAGGCCCCAGCCTTGTGCATGTCCACCAATCCGCGCGCGCCGTCCTCGCCCATGCCGGTCAGCAGCACGCCGACTCCCGCCGCGCCATAGGCCCGCGCCATCGACCGGAACAGCTCCTCGCCGGACGGGCGCTGGCCGCAGACCAGCGGGTCGTCGGACAGGCGGATGGCGCCGTTCTCCACCAGCATATGCCGGTCGCCGGGCGCCACATAGACGGTGCCCGGCCGCGGCACCAGACCCGCCTCGCCCAGCCGCACCGGCAGGGGGGAAACGGTTCCCAGCCAGTTGGCGAAGCCGGCCATGAAGGGCGCGCCCATATGCTGGACCACGAAAACCGGCAGGGGAAAGCCCGTCGGCAGGTCCTTCAGGATCCGCGCCAGCGCCGCCGGCCCGCCGGTCGACGCCACCATCCCGACCGCACGGAACCGCCGCAGGCGCCCGTCGGCCGTCACTGCCGCTTCGGGCAGTTCCCCGTCGGCGGCGCCGACGGACGGGCCGGCACCGGCGGGCGGGCGGGCGGGCCGGGCGGAGATGCGGTGGCGGATCACCTTCACCTGGCTCATGATGACCAGCTGGGTGCAGAGATGGTGCGCCACCGTCTGGTAGTCGGCGCGCGCCATGCTGCCCGGCTTCTCCACCACCGCCAGCGCGCCGGCCTGCAGCGCCCGCATCGGGATGTCGAGGTCGCGCACGTCCGATGCCACCACCACGATCGGCAGCGGGTTCTGCCGCATGATGCGGCTGGTCACTTCGAACCCGTCGATTCCCGGCAGGCGGATGTCGAGCGACACCACGTCGGGCGCCGCCCGCTCGATCATCCGCAGCGCCTGTTCGCCGCTGGACGCGATGCCCGCCACTTCCAGCCGCGGGTCGGCGTCGATGACGTGGCTGAGCAGTTGCTGGATGACGGGGCTGTCCTCGACCACCAGCACGCGGATGCGTCGGGAGCCCGCTTTCGCCGGCGCGTTCACAGCAGCCGCCGGATGCCGGCCAGAAGCTCGTTCTGGTCGAAGCGCGTCTTGACGATATAGGCGTCGGCACCCAGCCGCAGGCCGCGTTCGCGGTCCTCGTCGCTGGCGCGCGAGGTGACGAGGATCACCGGGATCTCCGCCAGCCGCTTGTCCGCCTTCACCGCCTGCAACAGGGCGAAGCCGTCCATGCGCGGCATCTCGACGTCGCTGATGATCAGGCCAACCTCCATCCCTTCCGACAGGCGCTCCAGGGCCTCGCGCCCGTCGACGCACAGCGTCACCCGATAACCATGGGCTTCGAGGATGCTCTTTTCCAGCGTGCGGGTGGTGATGCTGTCATCGACAACCAGGATATGCGCCCTGGCAGGGGCTGCCTCCTCCGCAGGGCGTGCCGGGGCGGGCAGGACGCTTCCGGGCAGCGGCATCAGGCCGGGAATGTTCAGCACCAGCGCCGGCCCGCCATCGTCCATCAGCACGGTGCCGAGATAGCGCCCGGAATCGAGCCCGGTCTCCTCCGCCGCGGTCACCACCGTCTCGCGCGTGGCGACGAAGCGGTCGACCGCCAGCGCCAGCCGCCGGTCCGCCGCCCGCACCACGACCAGTGACAGCGACCGTTCGGCGCTCGGCACCACCGGCGCCTCCATGCCCAGCAGCGCCGCCAGCGAGGTGACGGGGATTTCCTCCTCGCCGATGCGGATCATCGGGGTGCCGACGCCGGAGAACAGGGATTCCGCGGTGGTGGTGCGCAGCCGGACCACGTCGGCCGACGGGATCGCCAGGACCTGGTCCTGCACGGCGACGAAGACCAGCCGCTGGCTCAAGAGGCTCAGCGGCACGTCGATGGTGACGGCGGTGCCGCCGTCCGGCCGCTCGGCGATGGTCAGGTTGCCCTGCAGCCGCTCCACCTCCCGCCGGGCGATCGCCAGCCCCATGCCGCGCCCGGCCAATTCGGTGGTCCGGGCGGCGGTGGAGAAGCCGGCATGGAACAGGAATTCCGTCAACCGTTCGAGCGGCATCTCCTCGCCCGACGACAGCTCGTCGACGTCGATCAGCCCGCGCTCCGCCGCCTTGCGCAGGATCGCGCCGCGGTCCAGCCCGCGCCCGTCATCCTCGATGCGCAGGCGCAGGCGCGAGCCCTCCACCGACGCGGCGATGGTGACGCGCGCCGCCGGCCGCTTTCCCAGCGCCAGCCGCTCGGCGGGCGTCTCGATGCCGTGGCTGATGGCGTTCCGCGCGATGTGCAGGATCGGGTCCTTCAGCCGTTGCAGGACGGTGCGGTCGGCCTCGACCTCCAACCCGCGGACATCGACTTCGACCTCCTTGCCTTCGGCCCGGCTGATGTCGCGCACCATGCGGCCGAGCCCGCTCAACTGGTTCTCGGCCGGCAGCATGCGCAGGCGCCGCATGTCCTGCTGCAAGCCGCCGCCCCAACGCCGCATCGACCACAGCAACCGGTCATGGCTGCGGTGAGCGGAGTCCAGCGCCCCGCCCAGTGCGCGGAAACGCCGTTCGAATGCCATCAGCGCCGGCAGGGCGCCCCGCCCGTCCAGCGCGTCAGCATCCTTGTCCACCTGGGCGCCGCGGCCGATCTGCCCCCGCAGATGGCGCCACGCCCGGTCCAGCGCCCGCCATTCCTGGCGCATCGCCCGCAATTCTTCGCCGAGTCCGGACTGCGCGTCCACCTCCGGCAGCAGGGCCGACGCGGTTTCCGACAACCGCTCCAGCCCTTGCGCCGCGATGCGGACCAACGCCGCGGAATCGGCATCGACCGACCCGGCGAGCGGCCGCGGCGCACGGCGCTCCGCCCGTGCCGGGGGGCGCGGGACCGCCGGGCCCCGGACAGGCGGCGGGGTGTCGCCGTTCCGGCCGCCGGCCAGCGCGTCGAGGTCGGCCAGCACGCCGGCGATCTCCACCTCCTCGCCGCCCTGGAGCGACCAGGCGACCAGATCCTCGATGGCGTCGAGCGCCCGGCGCACCACGGCGATGGCGCCCGCATCCAGCACCGCCTCGCCCTTCTGCACCGCGATGAAGGCGGCTTCCAACCGGTGGGAGATCGCCTCGACCTCAGGCAGATCGACGGCGCGGGCGGCGCCCTTCAGGCTGTGGGCGCGCCGGTGGATGTCGACAAGGTCCGGCGCCTCCCCCGTCGCCTCGGCTTCGCGCAGCCCGTCGCGGATCACCGAGAGATGATCCTTGTGCTCAAGCTCGAACGCGGCGAGCAGGCGCTGGCGGATGTCCATCAGGTGCTCCGGCGGCGGGAGCTTGGTGACGGGAGGTTCATCGTCACACCCGGTAGTTCCGCACCGCCTCGACCAGCCCCTGGCCGAGGTTGTTCAGGTTCGCGGCGGCGCCTTCCAGCTGGCGGGTGCCGGCGGCGGTCTGGCTGCTCGCCTCGCGGATGTTCTGCAGCGCCTGGATCACCTGCTCCAGGCCGATCTGCTGCTGGTTGGTGCCGGCGACGATCTGCTGGAAGGCCAGCACGCTCTCCTGGATGTTCTCCGCCATGGTGCGGATGGTGGACTGGGTGGCGTCGGTCTGGCGCTTGCCGGCGGCGACACGCTTCACCGCCTCTTCCGTCAGCATGACCGAGGCGTTGATGCCGTGCTGGATCTCCGACAGGTTGGAGCGGACCTGCGCGGTCGCCTCCTTAGACTGGTCGGCCAGGCTCTTGATCTCGCCCGCCACGATGGAGAAGGTGCGGCCGTGCTCGCCGGCCGCGGCCGCCTCGATGGCGGCGTTCAGCGCCAGCAGGTGGCAGCGCTCGGCGATGTCGTTCACCGTCACGATGATCTCGCCGATCGCCTGGGTGCGTTCGGACAGCATGACGATGTTCTCGGCCACCGCCTCGGCCTGCTCGCGGATGGCGTCCATCGCCTGGATCGTGTCGTCCACCGCCTTCATGCCGGAATGGCTGGAGGTCGCCACCGTCTGGGCGCCATGGGCGACGTCCTGGGCGCGGCGGTTGATCTGGGCGCCGGATTCGGTGATCTCCGACAGGGTGGCCGTGGTCTGCTCCACCGCCGCCAGCTGTTCGGCGACGCTGGCCGACTGCTGCTGGGTGGAGGCGCGGATCTGCGCGGTGGCGGCGTGGACGCTCTCGGCGGTCTCGCGGGTGGTGCGGGCCATCGACTTCAGCCGGCCGGCCATCTCGTTCAGATGCTGGCCGAGAACAGCCAGTTCATCCTTGCCGGGAATCGTGATCTCCTGTGTCAGGTCGCCATGGCCGACCTTGGTGACGAAATCGATGGCGCGGCCGAGCCGGCGGGTGATGGAGCTGCCGATCAGATAGGCCACACCCACCGCGATCAGGAAGACGATGACCAGCGCGATGATCGACGACTGGATGGCCGAATTGTAGATCGCCCGGATGTCCTCGCGCCCGGTCTCCGTCAGGCGGTCGATGGCGGTCTGGGCGGCGGCGATGCGCGCCTCCATGTTCTTGCGCAGCTCGTCCACCCGCTGGCGCCGCTGCAGCGCCTCGGACACCTGGTTGCGCTCCAGCATGGTGTAGATGGTCCGCGCCTCCTCGCCCACCATGGTGATGGCCCGGCTCATCTCGGTGACGGCGGTGTCCAGCTCGACCCAGCCCTTGCGCCGGTTGTCGGTCACGCTGTAGGAGGAGCGTTCCGCCACCAGCGCGCGCAGCTGACCCAGGGTGTCGCGCAGCTTCGCCCCGACCTCGTCGTACTGCCGGTGCAGCGGCAACATGATGGCCGGGATGTCCATGGCCTTGCCTTCCGCATTGGCGATGGACACCGCGTTCAGCGCCGTTTCGCGCGTGCTGCGCAGCTCCGCCTGCAGGTTGCTGACGTCCGTCACCAGGCCGGCGGCCTCCGTGTCGTAGCTGGACACCGCCATGATGACGGTCAGCGCGTCGGAGAAACGCGCCATCTGGTACAGCGCCAGCAGCGCGGTCAGGACGCAGACCACGCCGAACCCCAGGACCAGCTTGTGCGCGACTTTGATGTTCATTCTCGGACTCCAGCCCCGGACGGCTCAAATGCAGGTGGATCGTTCTTGACGGCAGGTTTCAGGTCTTCACGGCATCGAGCAATGCCGCCATGTCGAGGATCGCCATGCGGTCCCCGGCGATAGCCCTGACGAGCGGCCCGGCCTCCGCCGGGGCGGGGGTGCGCGGCGGGACGATGTCGGCCACCCGCTCCACCTCCATCAGACGCAGCGCCGCCGGGCGGCCGCCGGTGCGCAGGACCACGGCATAGCCGGGCTGTTCCGCTCCGGGGCCGGCGCCCGGACCGCTCCCGCACAGCCGGTCGACGTCGAACAGCCGCATCACCCGGCCGGCGACGGCGATCACCCCCAGCACGGCGTGCGGCGCCCCCGGCACCCGGGCCAGCCGCGGCATCGGGACGATGTGGCCGAGATGGCGCAGCTCCAACCCATACAGCGTCTCGGCCCCGCGCGCGACCAGCATGGGGATGCCGGCGCTCTCCTGGTCGAAGGCGGGCGGCGGTTCGGCGAGTTCCTCGGCGCGGCGGTCCAGCACGGCGTCGGCCCACGGACCGCGGCCGGCGAAGGTCTGCGCCAGGACGGCATTGCGGCGCGCCAGCTTCTCGCGCACCTCCTGCCAGTCGATGGAAGTGCCTGGGGAAGTGCCTGGGGAAGTGCCTGGGGAGCTGCCTGTCTCCCTCCCTTGGGACGGATCCCGGTCCATCAGCCCTCCTCACCGGTCAGCCAGAGGTCGAGCATCCCGCGCAGCTCCTGCACGGTCAGGCCGCCGCCCTCCGTCACCGCCCCGTCGTCGGCAAGTCTCTCCAGCGCTTCGCGGGCGTTGCGGAAATGGCGCTGCGCCGGGACCAGCCGGCCGCGACGCCAATAGGCCAGCGCCAGATGATAGTCGGCCAGGACGAATCGAGGGTCGAGATACAGCGCCCGCTTGAAGGCCGCGACCGGATCGCCGACGCCCAGCTCCTCCTCCACCAGCCCAAGCTGGTAATGGGCGGCGGGGTCCATCCGGTTGGCCTCCACCCGTGCCAGACAGGCCTCCAGCAGGGAGGAGGGCTCGTCGGTCTCCACCCGATCCGGCGGGGTCGGCGCCGCGGGCGGGGTTGCCGCCTTGGACGCCACATTGGGCGGAGCGCTTGCCGCGGGCTTGGCCGCCGCCGTGCGCCGCGGCTTGGCGGCCGGCATCGGCGCCGGTGCGACCGGGGGCGGGCTTGGCATGACGGCAGGCGCCGGGGCGGCGGCCAAGCCCTGCTTGCGGTAGAGCGTGGCGCCTGGGACCGACACCGGGATGAACAGCTCGTTCATCTGCGGTCCGGCCTCGGCGTGGCCGACCACCAGCCATCCGCCGTCGGCCAGCGCATTGTGCAGGTTCCCCAGCAGCCGGTGCCGTGTCGCCTCGTCGAAATAGATCATGACGTTGCGGCAGAGGATGATGTCGAAATGCCCGATGCCGTGGGGATAGGAGGGGATCGACCCTTCCACCAGGTTGAACGGCATGAAGCTGGTCCATTGCCGGAATTTCGGCTTCACCGACCACAGCCGGTCCTGGCGGTCGAAGCAGGCCTCCATGGTCTCCGGCGACAGGCCGCGCATCGCCCAGTCGCCATAGGTGCCGCGGCGGGCCTGCTCCAGGAAGGCGCCGTTGATGTCGGTGCCGACGATGTGGACCTGCCAGCCCTCCAGCTGGTCGGCGAAATGCTGCCTCAACAGGATTTCCATCGTGTAGGCTTCCGGCCCGATGGAACAGCCCGCACTCCAGATCCGCAGCAGCCGCGTCGCCTGGTTGCGGCGGATGCACTCCGGAATGGCAACGGCGCGCAGCGCGTCGAACTGCTCGATGTAGCGGAAGAAGAAGGTCTCCCCCACCGCCAGCTCGTTGATCAGCCCCTGATACTCCGGCCCGCCCGGCCCCTGCGCCTCCAGGGCCGCCAGATAGCCGGCGACGCTCGTGATCCGGCCGAAGGGCAGCCGGCGATTGATCCGCTCGGCGAAGGCGGAATCCTTGTCGGCGTAATAGGCGAGCCCGGTGGCGTCGATCACCATCGCCTTCAGGCGCGGGAAATGCGGGTCGCGGCGGATCGCCTCGATGGCCGCGGCTGCGGTGGCGGCGGAAGTCATGCCGCACCGTCCCAACGGGCCAGCCGCCGTTCCTCCGCCGCGCGGAAGGCGTCGAGCAGCCGGCCCTCCGCCTCGCTCAGCAGCCGGTCGGTGTCGAGCAGCGTCACGGTGCCGGATCGGCCGGTCACCCGGTCCGGGAAGGCGCCGGCGGCACAGCCGTTGAAGGACAGCGACGGGTCGGAGGCCACGCGCTCCTCCGCCTCCAGCACGACGTCGCCATGGACCTGATCGACCAGCAGGGCGGTCGGGCGCCCTTGCCAGGTGATGAGGATCAGGGGCGCGTAGAGCCCCGTCTCCCCGCCGCCGCCCGCCGCCCCTCCCGCTGCCCCTTCCGCTGCAAGGTCCAGCAGAACGCCCAGGCGCATGACCGGCACGACTTCCCCATGATAGCGGAACACCCCCTCGACCGGCTGCGGTGCGGTCGGCAGGCGGTCGAGCCGCGGCAACGGCAGAAAGCGCCGCACGGCTTCCACCGGCAGCGCCAGCGCTTGACCGGCAACCGAGAACACGACGCAACGGAAAGGCGATGGCGTGGAGGGGCTGTGGGAGGGGCTGTGCGTGGGGTGCGGTGACATCCGTCCGTCGATGGTCTGGAATCCGACCGGGAACATGCCCGATCACGACTGGAATGCGAATTACGCCAAAGGTTTACGCCGTACGATCTATGCCCTGGCCGCCGGAATCGGGACCTTTGCCGGATTGCTTCGCCGGACTACTGTCTTCCGCCGTGCCCGGAAACCGGCAACGAGCAGCCAAACCAACGACAAAAGGAGAGACGAGACGATGCCCGGCCGCCATTTCGAGGACTTCCGCATCGGTGACGTGATCGAATCGGAAGGGGCGACCCTCACCGACAGCCAGATCATGGATTTCGCCCTGCGCTTCGACCCACAGCCTTTCCACATCGACACGGTGGCCGCGGCCGACGGGCCGTTCCAGGGGCTGATCGCCAGCGGCTTCCATACCCTGTCGCTGACCTTCCGCCTGGTCCGCGACACCGGCATCGTCACCGGCACCAGCCTGGGCGGCTCCGGCATGGACGAACTGCGCTGGCTGCGCCCGGTGCGCCCCGGCGACACCATCCGCGTCCGGGTGGAGGTGGTGGAGACGATCCCGTCGCGCCGCGGCGACCGCGGAACCGTGCGGCTGGCCTACAGCACGATGAACCAGCGGGGAGAACCGGTGATGACCTGCATCATGAACCATATCGTGGCCGGGCGGACGGTCGCCGTCTGAACGCCTCTTCCGAATGCCGCCGCGACCGGCCCAAAACCCACCTCCGCTCTCTGCTATGACAATTTTGTTAACCAGAGCTGCGCCGATTTCCGCAGCCTGTCCGTTGCCAGTTCGCAGGCGCGGGACTATGTGACCGCTCCGCACAGTCCACGCTGGCAAGATGTTGGAAATAAAGGCAGTCCGTGACGCGGACGATTAAATTTCCTTCATCACCGCAAAGCTGACGGAAGAAAAGACGGGGCTCTCGCGTCCATTGCGCAGGAGACCGCACAATAAGGGTCTGGCCACCCCGGTCGGGTGGCCGCAAGAGGTTAGGGAAAGGGTTGGTCATCATGCTTTGCAACTTCGTCGCCGTCGCCTCGCTTGGCGTCCTGCTGCTGTCGGGCATCGGCTTCGGCGTCACCAAGCCGCCCAAACAGGACCGCGAACATCGTGTCGATGTGCCGCGCCGCCCGCTGGGCGAGAACATCATGGGCTGATGCCCGCCCCCTCCGCCTCGGGCGGAGGGGAACGACGGGGGAGGGGGGGAAGCGCCGCAATCACCGGTTCGGCGGCGCCGGCCCCCCGATCCCGGCCGTCCTTTCCTGAAGGGGAGCGAAGGACGGGAAACCAATTCAAATCTCGATCAGGGCATAAGGCCGGCCGGTTTCCTTCGGGATGGTCTGGGCCACATTGTAGACCGGCGTGCCGCGCAGCGTCGTTCCCGAATAGGTTCCGTGATGGGCATGGCCGTGGGCGATGGCGCGGACATTGTCGAAGCGGTCGATGGTCTCGGCCAGCCGTGAAGACCCCAGGAACGGAAAGATCTCCGTCGGCTCCCCCTCCACCGTCGCGGCGATGGGGGCATAGTGCAGCACCACGAACACCCGTTCGGTATCCAACTGGCGCAGTGCGCTTTCCAGCCGCATCGCCTCGTTCACCGCCTCGTGGACGAACTGCTTGATCGCCGGTTCGCCGAAACTGTCCAGCATCCGGTTGCCGAACCCGCCGCCGAAGCCCTTCACCCCGGCGAACCCCACCCCGCCGATCTCCTGCGGGGCGCCGTCCAGGAAGCGGACGCCGGCCTGGGCCAGGATGTGCTGGACCTCCTCCAGATGGCCGCATTCGTGATCATGGTTGCCGAAGACCGCGACGATCGGGATGCCGATGGCGCGCAGGGCGTCGGCCAGGATTTCCGCCTCGCGCGGCTTGCCATGGTTGGTCAGGTCGCCGCACAGCGCCAGCACGTCGGCCTTGTCGGCGATCTCCTGGAACAGCTCGCGATAGGGGTACTGGGTGGTCTCCCCGACATGGATGTCGCCGATGGCGGCGACGGTCAGCCTGCGCTCATCCATTCTTCTTCTCCCTTGGGATCTCCTTCGTGCCCTCCTCCCCGACGACGTCGGCGAAGCCCCATTGGGTGACGTCGATCAGGTAATCCTCGCGCGAGAACAGCCGGCCCCGGCAGATGCGGGTCTGCGCGACCGGCAGCTTGGCGCGCTCCTGCATCCGTTCCAGCAGTTCCGCCACCAGCCAATCGGGCACGCAATCGCGTTCGGTCGGGTAGATGAACCGGAAGTTCAGGAGGTGGATCAGCAGCACCTCCCAATATTGCTCCATATGGGCGAGCAGCCGTTTCCAATCGACCTTGTCGTGCTGCTTCAGGATCAGGTGCGCGACATCCGGGCCATCGTATTTGTGGCGCATCTGTACGAAGGATTTGGAGAAGATCATCTCGGTCGGCGCCACCAGCCGCACGTCGGCGCCGCAGATCACCGCGCGATGTTCCTCCTTGAACCAGCGGTCGTTGACCGGGTTGATGGCGACGGCCGAATTGAAGATGACGTCGAAGAACAGGTCGCCATGCTTGACCTTGCCGATCCAGCGTTCGTCCTCGATCTCCGTGCCGAAGCCATGGTCCTGGAAATGACCCAGGATGCGCGGGAAGTCGCCGCCGCAGCAGAAGACGTCGATGTCCTTGGTCGGCCGGTTGATCCCGGTATAGGCGCTGACCGCATAGGTCCCGCCCAACAGGAACGGGATTCCCGACTGGGTCAGCAGCTTGAGGCTTTCGGTATAGAAGGCTTCGGCCTCCGCGGAGACGGTTGCGCTGCCCTCACGGAGTTCGCTCATGAACCACTCCCCCCAATGCACCGGCTTTGCGCGCCGACATGGCACGTTGCCCCGATACAACAGGGCAGGGGGGCAAGCGTTGCAGGGGGAGGCGTCACGCCTCCACCCCCGCCTTGGTCATCGGCGAACCGGTCAGACCCCGAAATCGGGTTTCCCGGCCAGGATGTTGGAGGTCACATGCCGGATGTCGCGCAGGCCGCACATCGCCATGGTGACGTCCATCTCCTTGCGGATGATCTCCAGGCACTGGGATACGCCGGCCTCGCCGCCCGCCCCCAGGCCGTAGAGGAAGGCGCGCCCGATGAAGGTGCCCTTGGCGCCCAGCGCCAGTGCCTTCACCACGTCCTGGCCGGAGCGGATGCCGCCGTCCATCAGCACCTCGATCCGGTCGCCCACCGCCTCGACGATGGCTGGCAGCGCCGCGATGGAGGAGATGGCGCCGTCCAGCTGACGGCCGCCATGGTTGGAGACGATCAGCGCGTCGGCCCCGGTGCCGGCCGCCATCACCGCGTCTTCCGCGTCGAGGATGCCCTTCAGGATCAGCTTGCCGCCCCAGCGGTCGCGGATGCGGCGCACGTCGTCCCAGTTCAGCGTCGGGTCGAACTGCTCCGCCGTCCAGGAGGACAGCGACGACAGGTTGCTGACGCCGGTGGCGTGGCCGACGATGTTGCGGAAGGTGCGGCGGTGGGTGCGCAGCATGTTCATGGACCAGCGCGGCTTGGTCGCCATGTCCAGGATGTTGCCGACGGTCAGCTTCGGCGGGGTCGACAGGCCGTTCTTGATGTCCTTGTGGCGCTGGCCG
>JBKHVJ010000446.1:0-6114 GCA_046570145.1 Alphaproteobacteria bacterium | reverse complement strand
GAGACCGTGATGGCGTGGCAGCGCCCGCTGCATGCCGGCGAGGGGCTGGGGCCGCTGTGGAAATGGGCGGTCTTCCTGTCCGGCGTCCTGCCGCCGCTGTTCGCCGTCACCGGCACGCTGATGTGGTGGCTGAAGCGCAAGGCCCGCCGGGCCAAGGATGCGGAGCGCGCGGCGGCCCTTGCCACGGCCGGATGAGGGTCGTCACAGGGCGGCGGCGATGAGGACCCCGCCCATCACCGCCGCAGCGGCACCGCCCGCTTGACCAGGCGGCGGTCCATGTCCGCGGCGGTGACCGTGGGTTCGCCCTGGCTGCGCATGACGAAGGCGAAGGTGTCCATCACGCGGTCCAGCACGATCTCCTGGTCGTCCGGGCGGCGGCTGACCGACACCACGGCATAGCCGGCCGCGCGGGCGACGGCGGGGTCGCCGCGCAGGCCGCGAACGCCCCAGCCGGCCAGCGCGTCCTTGCAGCGGAACAGTTCGGCGGCGAAGCCGCCCGCCGACTGGGTGCGGCCGACCACATAGGCGGCGGCGACCGCCAGCGGCGCCAGCAGCCCGTCCCAGTCCAGGCAATCCTCCCGGCTGACCCAGACGCCGCCGACCGAGCAGGCGGCGGCCCCGATCGCTTCGCCCAGCCCGGCGCGGAAGGCGCGCAGCGAGTCCACCGCGTCCGCCGCCGGCATCGGCTCCACCCGTCGTCCGTCCGGCATCAGCATCAGCCGGCCCGCCCATTCCGACGAGGGCGGCAGCTGTTCGGTCAGGCGCGCGAGCAGCGCCTCGCGGGCGGCGGCGAAGGGGACGACCTCGGACATCGGGGCCTGCGGCAATGGTGGGGAGGGGAGGGCGAGAAAAAGCCTGAGATGACCCGAACTGTCAAGAGCAAGCCTGGGAGGCGGCAACCGATGGCTGCGGCGGGTATGCGTTCCCACAGGCAAACGGCGCGAAACCGGCCTTCCACCGAAAAAATGCGCCGCTTTGCATTTTTCCGCTTGCCAGGGTCCGCCAGCGCTTTTATAAGGCGGCCTCTGTTCCCGGTTAGCTCAGTTGGTAGAGCAGCGGACTGTTAATCCGCTTGTCGCTGGTTCGAGTCCAGCACCGGGAGCCATAGCGCGGGTGTAGCTCAGTTGGTTAGAGCGCCGGCCTGTCACGCCGGAGGCCGCGGGTTCAAGTCCCGTCACTCGCGCCATTCTCTCCTATATCTCTCCAAATCGATGTAGCGGATGATGGCGACTGCCCCACCGGGCGGCTTCGCGCTATCATGCGTTCTTCGCCGTGTTCACGATGCGGCCGAAAGCGCCGGTTCCCTGTTGTACGGAATCCGCGCGCCCAACGGCCGCGCGCTTATGGGAACACGAATTGCCGGGGAGGAACCGCTCATGCGTTTGTCAGGGAAAGTCGCCGTCATCACCGGTGGCGGATCGGGCTTCGGCGAGGGCATCGCCCGACGCTTCGCCGCCGAAGGCGCCCGCGTCATCGTCGCCGACCTGGACGAGGCGGCGGCCGGCCGCGTCGCCGACAGCCTGGGCGAGACGGCGCTCGCCGTGCGCGCCGACGTCGCGGTCGGGGAGGATTACGGGGCCATCGTCTCCGCGGCGATAGGCGAGTTCGGGCGGCTCGACATCCTGGTCAACAATGCCGGCTACACCCACCGTTACGGCTCGATGCTGGAGGTGGACGAGGCCACCTTCGACCGCATCTATGCCGTCAACGTGAAGTCGATCTATCACGGCGCCCTCCACGCCGTGCCGGTGTTCCGCGCCCAGGGCGGCGGCGTGATCCTGAACATCGCCTCCACCGCCGGCCTGCGGCCGCGACCGAACCTGACCTGGTACAACGGCTCCAAGGGCGCGGTCATCACCCTGACCAAATCGATGGCGGCGGAACTGGCGCCCGACCGCATCCGCGTCTGCGCCATCGCTCCCGTGGCGGGCGAGACCGGCATGCTCCACCGCTTCATGGGGCAGGACACGCCGGAACGCCGCGAGCAGTTCCTGCGCAGCATCCCGCTCGGCCGGCTGTCGACGCCCGACGACATCGCCAACTCGGCGCTCTACCTCTGTTCCGACGAGGCGGATTTCCTGACCGGCGTGTGCCTGGAGGTCGATGGCGGGCGGTGCGTCTGAGGGGGTGGGTTCCTACGGGACGTTAAACCCCCACCTAACCTCCCCCACCGGGTGGGGGAGGGACTGCCGTCGCACTCTGACAAAGCTCCTGTCCCCCTCCTCCGCCAAAGCCTTGCTTTGTGCTGACGCCACAGGCGGACCGCAGGTCCGCTGAGAGCGGGGGAGGATCGGGGAGGGGGCAAGTGGTGTCGACAGGCAACTCTCCGTTTCCCTGCTCCTCCTCCGACGGAGCTTCAGCCACCACCACCTCCTCCTCAACCGCCTCCTCCTCCCGCTTCTCGTCGGGCAGCACGGCGTCGAGCAGGCGGGCGATGTCGTCGGTGGGCCGCAGGGCGCCATAGCCGGGGGCGTTGTAGTCCCAGTCATATTCGGCGAAGCCGCGGAAACCGGCGATGGCCGGGTCGCTGGCCCAGGCCTTGCGCAGGGCCTGGCGGCGCAGTTCCTCCGGCACGTCGCGGCGCAGGAAGCCGGTATAGTCGCTGCCGGCGTCCAGGCTGTCGAGCGGGGGCAAATCGGACAGGTCCGGCTCCTCCTCCGCCGCCGGAGGGGCAGCCGCGATTTCCGCCGGAACGGCGGCCGCGGCTTCGTCCAGCCGCTCCGGCACCATCGGCTGGACCGGCGACTCGTCCGGCAGTTCCCCCGTCCGCGTCTCCCGTTTCAGCCGCGACCAGCGGCCGAGGAAGCCTTCCCTGCCTGCGGGCTCAGCCATGCCGGGGCCGCTCAGTCCTGCGGCGCCGTGCCAGGGCTTCGGTGTCGGCGCGGTCGCGTTTGCGCTTGTGGAAGGGGCGTTCGACATGATGCCGGGCGACGAAGCCGTCCATCCACAGGACCAGGGGGATCGGCAGCGCCAGCGGCTCGATCACGTCGTCGCCGGCTTCGGCATGGGTGTCGATCTCGCCGGGGTCCACGGTGACGGCCAGCAACTGCATCCCCGGCGCCGGACCGCCCGGCCGCAGGATGACGTAGGCGCAGGGATTGCCGCCGTCGAGATTGTGCTTGTAGTTTTCCGCCTCGGTCGGGAACAGGGCGATCTCGGCGGTGCCGGCATAATGGCGGGTCCAGTCCGGCCCCTCCGCCACCACACTCCAGTCGGGCCGTCCGGGTTCGGGCGGGACCAGAAGGACCGGTTGCCAACGCGCTTCGATCCAGGGGTTGTCGACGCGCCGCCGCTCCACCACGACGCCGACCATGCGCCGTTCGGCGCGGTCGGTCAGGGAAGCCGGGTGAGTTGAGGGCGAGGAGGGCGTGGACGGGAACTCGGTGGGCATGGGCGGTGTTCCTGATGGGCTGGAGGCGGACTCCGTCCCCGGTACAACGCGCCAGCGGGCGATTGGTGCCGCTGGTCCGCCAAAAGCCCCGAAATCGCCCCCGAACCTGAGGACGCGCCATGCGCAAGTTCGCCGCCACCCTGCTGCTGTCCAGCCTTCTCGCCGGCCTGCCGGTCCACGGCATCGCCGCCCAGCAGCCGGCACAGCATGAGCATGCTCAGCAGCAATCGACCCAGCCCGTCGATTCCGGAGCGAAGGAGACGACCGGCGATGCGCTCGCCCGCGACGGCAATGTCCAGCAGAGTCAGGACCCGCTCCCCAGCCAGCAGGGCAACAAGCCGCCCAACCCGACCAGTTCCGCCGCCACCGGCAGCGCGGAACTGCAGCAGGCGCTCGCCGAGGTCCGCCGGGCGCCGCCCGACCTGAACGGCACGCCGGTCCCGCGCCCGAACCAGTGGGCGAGCGAGCCCGACCAGCCCAACGAGCCGACGCGCTCGCAGAATCCCTCCGACCTCACCAGCCAGGAAGTGAAGTAGCGCCGCCTATCCCGAAACCCGGCGGGCGCGGACGCGGATCAGGCCGCTGCCCTCCGGATCGGCGCGGTCCGGCTTCAGCATGGCGTCCAGCAGCCGGGCGTCGCCGGTCCAATAGGGCACGTACCACAGGCGGTCGGGGTCCATCACCAGCGCACGCCGCGTCGCCGGATCATAGGCCCCCAGCGGCGCGATATGGCCAAGGCCGACATCGCCGGTCAGCGTCCCCTGGTCGAAGGCCAGCAGGATGATATCGTCGGCGCTGCGTTCGTTCTCGGTCAGGATGCGGCGCAGTTCCGCCAGCGTGGAGGGGGAGGCGTCGCGCGGGCGCCAGACCTCGACCTCCGCGTCGATGCCGTAGGCGGCAAGGCTGCGGCGGACATAGCGCTCCAGTTCGCCGAAGGAGACGCCCTCGCCGTCCTCGGCGGTGGCGGCGCGCCAATGGTCGTCGTCCAGGCGGTCGAGCAGCTGCCGGCCGGTCACCAGCCGCTCCGATGCCAGCCCCGGCAGCCCACGCAGGGCGTTCAGCATCATCGTCACGCTGGCCAGCGAACAGGAGGCGCTGGTCGTCTGCGGCACGTAAAAGGGGCTGAGCGCCCAGTAATCCGGCGCCGGGGCGTTGCGGAGATAGTCGGCGGCGCGGGTGATCGGCATCGCGTCGGGGCCGAACTTCGGCTTCTGGTCTTCCTGCGCGCGGGCCGGCGCGGAGCCGGCGATGCATATCAGGAGGCCGGCCACCAGCGCCGCCACCATTCCGCCCGCTGCCCCGCCCGCTGCCCCGCCGGCTTTCCCGCCGACTTCCCCCGCGGTCCTGTTCATCTGCGTCATCAATGAAACGGTCTCTGTCCGTCCGGTCTCGATGGGGAACGCGCCCCGCCTTCTTCCGCACGGGTGCGCGGTCCGCATATGGTGCGCGGCAAGGCTGGAGCCAAGCCGGAGCGATGCGCCCTACCGGAAACGCCGAAGGGCGGAATCCGTCCTGCCCGACAGCGTGGGGCAGGGCGGGATCCGCCCTTCGCAGGGATCGGCGCACCGGAGGGATCGGCCTCCGGTGCCGCCATCCGGGATCGTGCGATCAGACGCCGTCCCAGAACTGCTCCATACCGGCCGCCGCCGTGCCGACGACGCCCATCTTCGCCCAGGCGAGGTCGTGGATGCCCATCGCGAAGGCCGGCGAGGACGCCTGCAGCGAGTAGTCGCCCCAATAGGCGTTGGTGAACATCGGCTTGGCGCTGACGTCGCGGTCGCCGTAGGTCGGTACGTTGTAGACCAGGTTCTGGTCGATGACGAAGTCGTTGGCGCTCAGCAATTCGGTGTAGTCGTCGAGCGGCAGGGTCCCCATCACCACGTTCTTGGTGATCGTGTTGTTGTGCGGGTCGCCGGCCGTGCCGTGCACCGGCTGCCATTCGATACGGATGAAGTCTTCCTTGTTGCTGGCGATGACCGCGAAGTTGTTGGTCACCACGTTGTTGTCGCCGCCATGGATCTGCACCGAGGCCCAGTCGGCATCCTTGATGAAGTTGTCCCTGACGGTGACGCCGCCGGCCATGTCGTCCAGATAGATGCCGAAGCCCTTCTGACCGTACATCCAGCTGTCCTGGGCGCTGGTGGCGAGGCCGTTGGCATGCTCGATCCGGTTGCCCTGGATGATCAGGCCGGTGTTGGTGCTGGAGCGGCCCAGGATCTCGATGGCGCCGCCGTCGGCGGTCTCGAGCCCGGTGTAGGAGACGTTGTTGTACTGGATGACGTTGTTGTGGTTGGCCGTGTTGGTGCTGCCGCCGTAATCCTTGAACGAGATGCCGTAGCGGGCGCTGTGGTCGATGTCGTTGTTGGAGATGACGTTGTTGTCGACGCCGGTCCCGAAGATGCCGGACACCGCCTTGCGCACCTCGCCGATGTTGCTGATGCTGTTGGCGTAGATGGTGTTGCCGTTGCTGCGGCCGTCCATCTCGATGCCGTTTTCCGCCAGATGGTTCAGCGTGTTGTGGGCGATCTGGTTGTTCGACGAGCCCGAGCTGAGCCGGATCGCCGTGCCGACGTTCAGGAAGCTGTTGTCGCTGATGTGGTTGCCGTCGGCATTGTTCAGCAGCAGGGCATCGCCGCCGGTGGTGGTGTTCTTGAAGGTCAGCCCGTCGATGGTGACGTCGCTGGCGCCGGTCAGCTTGATCAGCGTGCCGAGCCGCGGCACCT
>JBKHVJ010000445.1:0-22252 GCA_046570145.1 Alphaproteobacteria bacterium | reverse complement strand
GGGGTTGTGCGGCGTGTTCACCTACGAGGTGGCGGAGACGAAAGTCACGCAGGTGATGGACTTTGCGCGCCAGAACCAGCATCCGCTGCAATGCACGTTAGAAAAGGATTAGACCCACACATGCTGTCGCGTAACCTGGAACAGACGCTGCACCGAGCCCTGGCCCACGCGAACGAGCGCAGGCATGAATACGCGACGCTCGAACATCTGCTTCTCGCGTTGACCGAAGACTCCGATGCTACCGCCGTCTTGCGCGCTTGCGGGATCGACCTCGACCGACTGCGCGCGGAACTGTCGGATTACCTCGACAACGAACTTGCGAACCTTATCACGAACAGGCCCGATGACGCCAAGCCGACGGCTGGTTTCCAACGGGTTCTGCAGCGTGCGGCCATCCACGTCCAGTCGTCGGGACGTGAGGAGGTGACGGGAGCAAATGTCCTCGTTGCCTTGTTCTCTGAACGCGAGAGCCACGCGGTCTATTTCCTGCAGGAGCAGGAGATGACCCGGTTCGACGCGGTCAACTACATCTCTCACGGAATCGCGAAGGCTCCGGGCCGCTCGGAAACAAAGCGTGTCTCGGGCGCTGACGACGAGGCGGCGGCGGAGAAGGTCGTGAAAAAAGGCAGCGAAGCGCTCGAGGCTTACTGTGTCAACCTGAACAAGAAGGCGTCCGGCGGGAAGATCGATCCGCTGATCGGCCGGGAGCAGGAGGTCGAACGGACCATCCAGATCCTGTGCCGGCGGTCGAAGAACAATCCGCTGTACGTCGGCGACCCCGGTGTCGGCAAGACCGCCATCGCCGAGGGCCTGGCCCGCCGCATCGTCCAGCAGGAAGTGCCGGAGGTGCTGCGCAACGCCACCATCTTCGCGCTCGACATGGGCTCGCTGCTGGCCGGCACGCGCTACCGCGGCGATTTCGAGGAGCGCCTGAAGGCCGTCGTGTCGGAACTCGAGGCGACGGAGGGGGCGATCCTCTTCATCGACGAGATCCACACGGTGATCGGCGCTGGCGCCACCTCGGGCGGTGCGATGGATGCCTCCAACCTGCTGAAGCCGGCGCTGGCCTCCGGCTCGCTGCGCTGCATCGGGTCGACCACCTACAAGGAATACCGCAGCTACTTCGAGAAGGACCGGGCGCTGGTCCGCCGCTTCCAGAAGATCGACGTCAATGAGCCGTCGGTCGAGGATGCGATCAAGATCCTGCAAGGCCTGAAGCCCTACTACGAGAAGCACCACAAGGTCACCTACACCAACGACGCCATCCGCGTCGCGGTGGAGCTGTCGGCCAAGTACATCGGCGACCGCAAGCTGCCCGACAAGGCCATCGACATCATCGACGAGGTCGGTGCGGCGCAGATGCTGCTGCCGGAGAACAAGCGCCGCAAGAAGATCGGCGTGAAGGACGTGGAGGCGGTGGTCGCCAAGATCGCCCGCATCCCGCCGAAGTCGGTCAGCCGCGACGACAAGGAAACGCTGCTGAACCTGGAGCGCGACCTGAAGACCATGGTCTTCGGCCAGAACAAGGCGATCGACGCGCTGGTCTCCGCGATCAAGCTCGCCCGTGCCGGCCTGCGCGAACCGGAGAAGCCGATCGGCAACTACCTGTTCACCGGCCCGACCGGCGTCGGCAAGACCGAGGTGGCCCGCCAGCTCGCCATGACTCTCGGCATCGAGCTGACCCGCTTCGACATGTCGGAGTATATGGAGCGGCACACGGTGTCGCGCCTGATCGGCGCCCCTCCGGGGTATGTCGGCTTCGACCAGGGCGGCATGCTGACCGACGCCATCGACCAGCACCCGCACTGCGTCCTGCTGCTGGACGAGATCGAGAAGGCCCACCCGGATCTGTTCAACATCCTGTTGCAGATCATGGATCACGGCAAGCTGACCGACCACAACGGCAAGATCGTCGATTTCCGCAACGTCATCCTGATCATGACCTCGAACGCCGGGGCCGCCGACATGGCCAAGCCCGCCATCGGCTTCGAGCGTGACCGCCGGGTCGGCGAGGACATCGAAGCGGTCGAGAAGATGTTCACGCCGGAGTTCCACAACCGCCTCGACGCGATCATCCCGTTCGCGCCGCTGACGCAGGAGGTCATCAACCGCGTCGTCGACAAGTTCATCATGCAGATGGAAGCGCAGCTGGAAGACCGCGGCGTGTCCATCGAGCTGAACGAGGAGGCGCGCGAGTGGCTGGGCAAGAAGGGCTACGACCCGCTCTATGGCGCCCGTCCGCTTGGCCGCGTGATCCAGGAGTACATCAAGAAGCCGTTGGCGGAAGAGCTGCTGTTCGGCAAGCTCAGCAAGGGCGGTCTGGTCAAGGTCACCGTGAAGGACGACAAGCCGGCCTTCGACTATGCCGAGGGCAACCGGCCGAAGCGCACCTCCGGCGACGACGACGAGGAAATGGTGTCGGAGATGGTCGAGTAGCCCGACCACCCCGTTCCATATCGTGAAAAAGAGGGGGCCGTCCGCGGCCCCCTTTTTGTTGTCCTCCCGGCGGATGCGCTCTTTTGCATCGTATCGTCACCGCGCGACACTTTTGCGCGAACGCCGGACTGCGCTATGGTCGGCACCATGACCGATCCCGCCGCCATGCAGCCCCCCGCCATGCCGTCAGCCGCCCAGCAGTCCGCAGACGCGCAGGCGCCCTTGCTGCCTGCGCCCGACGCGCTGCGCATCGCCTTCGCCTGCGCCGACACGGACGAGGCGCGCGCCGCCCGCACCCGGCTGGTCCACCGCTACGGCAACGCCATGCCGGACGAGGCCGACGTGATCGTGGCGCTGGGCGGCGATGGCTTCCTGCTGGAAACGCTGCACCGGGCGCTCACCCGCGACCGTGAACGGCCGACTCCGGTCTATGGCATGAACCGCGGGTCGGTCGGCTTCCTGCTGAACGCCTATCGCGAGGAGGATTTGGCGGAGCGCATCGTGGCATCGCAGCATGTCCGGCTGCACCCGTTGCGCATGATCGCCACCAGGGTGAATGGCGAGCGGGTGGAGGCGCTGGGCATCAACGAGGTGTCGCTCCTGCGCGAGACGCGGCAGGCGGCCAAGCTGCGCATCACCATCGATGGAGTGGTCCGGCTGCCGGAGCTGATCTGCGACGGCGCCCTGGTGGCGACGCCGGCCGGCAGCACCGCCTACAACCTGTCGGCCCATGGCCCCATCGTGCCCCTGAACGCCGGCGTGCTGGCCTTGACCCCGATCAGCGCCTTCCGCCCAAGGCGCTGGCGCGGCGCCCTGCTGCCCCACGCCGCCCGGATCACCTTCGACGTACTGGAAGAGTTGAAGCGCCCGGTCAGCGCCGTCGCCGACTTCACCGAGGTGCGCGAGGTTCTCCAGGTCGAGGTTCAGGAATGCCGCGAAGTCGGCCTGACCCTGCTGTTCGACCCCGAGCTGAATTTCGAGGAACGCATTCTGAAGGAGCAGTTCGCGCCCTGACGCCTACGCCCGCCCCTCCTCAAGCCCGCCTTGCGACCCAGACGGCGGTCAGGTCGTCGCGCAGAGGCAGGCGGGTCCGGGCGTAGAAGCTGTCCATCATCGGACCCAGCGGGTGCACGCGATCCTTGGCCAGCGCGTCGCGGACGAAGTCGGGTACGGCATCCTGCCCCAGCGGGCCGAGCTCGTCGCCGCCGCACTCGATCAGCGCGTCGCTGTAAAGGAACAGGAAACCGCCGCGCGGCAGGCGAAAGCTGTGGTCGACATATTGTGCCCGCCGCGAGGCGCCCAGCACCAGACCGGCCGAGTCGAGCAGCCGGATGTCCGGCCCGTCGCCCTTCGTGCCGGCCGGCGTGCCCAGCACCGGATTGGGCGACCCCGCCGCGGCGAAGGTCAACGTGTCGGTGGCAAGGTCGAGGATGCCGAAGAAGGCGGTGGCGAACTGTCCCGTCGGCAGCACGTCCTTGAGCGCGGCGTTCAGCTGCGCCAACCACTGCGACGGCGCCACATGGTGCATGGGAAAGCGGTCGATCAGCGTGTGCAGGCGGAATGTGTTGATCGCCGCGGTGATGCCGTGCCCGGCGAAATCGACGATCAGAAGCCCGAGCCGCCGGTCGCCCAGCGGATAGAGCCCCCAGAAATCGCCGCCCAGCTCCGACGATGTCTCGAAATGGGCGTCCAGCGTCAGGCCGTAGCGGTCGGCCACCTCCGCCAACCGCCGCTTTTCCGGCAGAAGCGAGGTCTGCATGGCGCGGGCGTGCGACAGCTCGCGCTGGACCCGTTCGCGGAAGGCGGCGAGATCGCTGAACAGCTTGCGCTTCTCCAGCTGATGGCGGACGCGGGCGACGCATTCGCCGGGCTTGATCGGCTTGGAGATGAAATCGCTGCCGCCGGCCTCGAAACAGCGCACCTGCTCCTCGTCGCTGTCCAGCGCGGTCTGGAACAGCACCGGCAGCTCCTCATGCGTCGCGTTGCGGCGCAACGCCTCGCACATCTCCCAGCCGTTCATCACCGGCATGTCGACGTCGAGCAGAACGAGATCGGGGCGGAAGCGGTCGACGGCCGCCAGCCCTTCGCGCCCATTTTCGGCAAAGGCGATGTCGGTGATGCCGGCGCGGCGGATCACCAGGGCGAGCGATTTGCGATTGAATTCGTTGTCGTCGACGATCAGGACGCGGCAATCCGACAGCGACAGGCCAGGCACGGGCATGCGGGCTCCGTCAGCGGTCGAACTGAAGGACGGTGCAGCGCCCGCCGTCGGTCACCGTCACGCGCGAGGCCAGCGTGCGCATGAAGACGAAGCCGCGGCCCGACCGCGCCTTGTTGCCGGTGGTGGCCGGCGCCAGTTCGGTGTCGAAGCCGCCGCCCTGGTCCACCACGGCGACGGCGATGCTGCGCTCGTTCCAGCGGCAGAAGATGTCCAGCCGCCGCCGCACCACGGCAGGGTCGCCCAGCCGGTCGCGCATCATCTCACTGAAGCGGCGGTAGCCGCCGGGCTCCCCCTTGACCGCGCTGGACAGGCCGAGGTTGCCGTGGACGATGGCGTTTGCGACCGCCTCATGCAGGCAAAGCTCCACGTTGGAACGGCGCTGCGGGTCAAGCGCCCCCCGCCGCACCAGCTCGTCGCAGACCAGGACCGGACATTGCAGGCCATAGGCGCTGCCGGTGGTCAGCGACAGGTAGAATCCGGGCAGGCGCGGATGCTCCGCCGCCGGCGCACCCGACCAGTCGTCCAGCAGGGCCGCGCACTCGTCGGTTCCCTCCCCCAGCTCGACCGTCAGGAAAGGGCTGCGGTCGAAGGCGGCGCGCAGCCGGTCACGGTCCGCCCGCTCCAGCAGCAGAGCCTCCACCGCCGGACGGATGGCCTCCGCGGCGACCGGCAGGCCGTCCGTCCCGACCCCGGTGCCGTCGAAGCGGGAGTAGACCCGGGCGGCCATGTCCGCCGGCACGCGGTCGCGCAGCATGCTGAAGGCACGGAGTGCCGGTTCGGCCGGGCTGTCGGGAATGGCGGCGTCCATGGCGGCAATCTCCCCAGTGAAAGGGACGGGTGCTGCCGGCGGCTGGAGGTCAGCTGCCGGTTGTTCAATGTTCGAAGGTGATGATCTCGGACAGGCGGGCGAGCTCGATCGACCGCCTGACATCACCGGCCGCCCCGCGGACGATCAGCTTGGTGTTCCGGCTCTCCGCCTCTTCCTGCAGGATCAGCAGCATGCCGAGACCGGCGGAGTCGATGAACTCAAGCTCCGACAGGTCAAGCACGACCCGGCTGCCCCCCAGATCCTGCAGCTGGGTCACGATATCGACCAGACGGTCGTGGTCGGTGAACTCCATCCGTCCGGACAGCCAGATCTCGGACGCCGCATCGGCTCTGATCGTCTTGAATTCCATACTTCCCCTCACCCGTCGGTCGCCGGCCGGCCATGCGCGTGCAGTCCGGACGGCCCTCATACAAATGCGCGCGAAACACCCGACATCTGCCTATGCACAGTAGTGCAAGCCCGGTCTTTTCCTCAAGCTCGGATGCTATTTGGACAACGGCTTTTACATCGGCGCGACACTTTTCCCCTGCGCGGCACCCGGAGTTCACTCCCATGGACGCGCTGTCCGCAACAGGGTAGAACGTCCTGACGGGCGCACGCGCGCCGCGTGCCGCACCAACGAACGTCCGGAACGGCAGTGCATGACCAGGATCGCTGAGGCGTGGCGGCGCGTGCCGGCGGTATCGGCAAAATTCCTGCTGATCCTGGTGCCCAGCCTGGTGGTCACCGTCTCGCTGTTCTCCGCCCTGTTCTTCTACGACCGCTATCAGGACCTGCAGGCGGCCCTGCGGGACAAGGTGGCGACCATTGCCGACATCAATGCGGCGGCGTTGTCCAACAACCTGTGGACCTTCGACGTCCAGGCGATCCGCAACGTGATCCAGGCCATCGGCGCCAACCGCGAGCTGGTCTGCGTGGAGGTGACGGACGATCTGGCCGATGGGCTGTTCGCCTGGCCGGGGCCGAGCTGCCCTTTGAGCGGCGACGCCGACATCGAACGGCGTCCGATCCGGGTGCAGAACCTGCAGGTCGGCACCATCACCCTGCACTACAACCACAAGGTCGTGCGCGAACAATTGCGGCAGGAGGTGGTGAACACCGCCGTCCTCCTTCTGCTGATGCTGGCCGGCACCATCGCGGCGGCGCTGGCGGCGCTTCGGCTGACGGTGGGACGGCCGCTGCGGCGGCTGATCGCCTCCATCCTGGAATCGGAACGCGGCGGCGGGCTGCAGCCGGTGGATTGGCGCGCCTCCGACGAGCTCGGCCGGGTGATCCAGGCCCACAACGCCATGCTCGCCCGGCTGGGGCAGGAGGAAGCCGCCCTGCGCAAGAGCGAGCAGCGGCTGGCGCTGGCCATCACCGCCACCCGCTCCTCCGTCTGGGACTACGACCTGCGGACCGGACAGTATTGGTGGTCGAAGGAGTTCCCCGCCCTGCTCGGCTACGGGCCGAACGAGCTGACCATGACGACGGAGACCTGGGCCTCGCTGCTGCATCCGGACGAAGTCCAACGGGTGATGGCAGAGTCGCGGCGCCGGTTGCGCGACCGGGCCATGGCCTACACCGCGGTCTACCGGATGCGCCGGCGCGATGGCCGTTGGGCCTGGATCGAGGATCGCGCCACGGCGCAGCGCGACCCCGATGGCCGCGCCCGGCGGCTGACCGGCACCATGTCCGACGTCACCGAACGGGTGCGGGCGGAGTTGGACCTGGCGCACGAGCGCAACGTCCTGCAGGTCACGCTGGACAACACCGACCAGGGCATCATCAAGGTCGACAGCGACGGGCGTGTGGTGATGGCGAACAGCCGCGCGGCGGAACTGCTGAACATCCCGCCGGATGTGCTGGCCGGCAGCCCACGCTTCGCCGACGTGGTCGCCCTTCAGCGCCGCCAGGGCGAATTCGGCGAGATGGGCGACGACCCCGACCTGTATCTGAGTTACGGGATCGGCGGCCCGGATGGCGCCCCCGATGGCGCCCCCGACTCGGGGTCGGACGAGCCGGCCGGCACCATCGACCAGCCCTTCACCTTCAAGCGCCGCCGCCCCGACGGCCGCATCGTGGAAGTGCGCACCAACCCGCTGCCGGAGGGCGGCTTCGTCCGCACCCTGACCGACGTGACGGTGGAGGCACGGTCGGCCGAGGAAATCTTTAACGCCATGCAGGAGTTGGAGCGGGCCTATGCCGACCTGAAGGAGACCCAGGCGAATCTGGTCCAGGCGGAGAAGATGGCTTCGCTCGCCCTGCTGGTCGCCGGCGTGGCGCACGAGATCAACACGCCCATCGGCATCGCCTTCGGCTGCGCCACCCATCTGTCGGGACGGACCGGCTCCCTGGCCGAGGCATTCGAACGCGGGACGATGAAGAAATCGGAGCTTGCCGCCTATGTCGCCACCGCGAGTGAATCCTCCCGCCTGATCGAACAGAACCTGACCCGTGCCGCCGAACTGATCCAGAGCTTCAAGCGGGTCGCCGTCGACCAGACCAGCGAGGAACGGCGCCGCTTCGACCTGCTGGCCTATCTGGAGGAGGTGGTGACCTCGCTCGGCCCCACCCTGCGCAAGAGCCGCCACCGCGTCGCCATCGCCTGCTCGCCCGGAATCCCGATGGACAGCTTCCCCGGCGCGCTCAGCCAGGTGGTGACCAATCTGGTGATGAATGCGCTGACCCACGCCTTCCCGTCCGACGGCAAGGGGCACATGGTGATCGACGTGGACGAGATGCCGGACGATGAGGTGGAGATCCGCTTCGCCGACGACGGCGTCGGCATCCCGGCGGAAAATCTGCCCAAGGTGTTCGAGCCCTTCTTCACCACCCGGCGCGGGTCGGGCGGCAGCGGGCTGGGGCTGCACATCGTCTTCAACCTCGTCACGCAGTCGCTGGGCGGGCGGATCTCGGTTGACAGCGTTCCCGGCGATGGAACTACCTTCACCCTGCGCATCCCGCGGACCGCCGCCAACCCGCAGGCGGCCCCGCAACCCCAGCCGCAGCAGCAACCGTCCCACCTTCCGACGCCCGTCCCGCTGGAGACCGACCCCGCATGAGCACCGGCGCCGCCTATGACGACGACGAGATCCTGTTCGCCGACGAAGAGGCGGAAGACCTTGCCGATCGCTCCGGGGTCACGGCGGTCCAGCGCGCGCCCGCGCACGACCCGGCCGCCCCGCCCTGGACCATCCTGGTGGTGGACGACGAATCGGACGTCCATTCCATGACCGGCCTGCTGCTGGCAGACGTCGCCTTCCAGCGGCGGCGGCTGGAACTCGTCAGCTGCTTCACCGCGGTGGATGCCCGCGCGGTGCTGGAACTCCGCCGCGACATCGCCGTGATCCTGCTGGACGTGGTGATGGAGGAGGATGATTCCGGCCTGAAGCTGGTCCGCTGGATCAGGGACGAGCTGGGCAACCGCGACGTCCGCATCATCCTGCGCACCGGCCAGCCGGGGCAGGCGCCGCAGCGCGACGTGATCGTCGATTACGACATCAACGACTACAAGCCGAAGGCCGACCTGTCGGCGGAAAGCCTGTTCACCGCCGTGATCGCGGCGTTGCGCGCCTTCGACCAGATCCAGTCGATCGAAACCCGCGTGGCGGAACGCACGCGCGAACTGCGCGAAAGCCGCGAGCAGGCTGAAGAGGCGACCAAGGCCAAATCCGCCTTCCTCGCCACCATGAGCCACGAGATCCGCACGCCGATGAACGGGGTGCTGGGCATGCTCGGCCTGCTGGAACGGACGGATCTGGACGAGCACCAGCGCGACACCGTCGCGACCATGCGCGAATCGGCCAGCGCGCTGTTGCGGATCATCGACGACATCCTGGATTTCTCCAAGATCGAAGCCGGGAAGATGGATCTGGAGCGGGTGCCGCTGTCGGTCCCGGCATTGGTCGAGGGGGTGGCGGAGACGCTGGCGCCCGCCGCCAGGGCGAAGGAGCTGGCGTTGCTGACCTATGTGGACCCAGCAATTCCGCCGGCATTGCTGGGCGATCCGGTGCGGATGCGCCAGATCCTGTTCAACCTCGCCGGCAACGCCATCAAGTTCACCGAGGCCGGCCGCGTCGTCCTGCGTGCGGAGCTGGAGACCGCGACCGCAGCCGGCGACGCCGAGACGCTGCTGCGCATCGCCGTCTGCGACACCGGGATAGGGATTGCCGAATCGACCTGCAAGCGCCTGTTCCAGCCCTTCACCCAGGCGGAGAGTTCGACCACCCGGCGGTTCGGCGGCACCGGACTGGGGTTGTCGATCAGCCGGCGGCTGGCGGCGCTGATGGGCGGCGAGATCGGGGTGGAAAGCGAGCCCGGCGCCGGCTCCACCTTCTGGCTGCGCCTGCCGCTGGCCCGCGCGCCGGCACCCGCCCCGGCGGAGGACGGCAGCGATGCCATCGGGCTGGATGGCCTGACGGTGCTGCTGGGCGTGCCCGACGACACCGAGCGCGGCTTTCTCGCCCGTTATCTGGAGCAGGCCGGCGCCCGCGTGCTGCCCGCCGCCTCCCCGCCCGAACTGGCGACCCAGGCCCGCATCGCGCGGGAGGCCGGATGCGCCGTCGGCGTCGTCACCATCGACGAGGCGCTGCATGTTCCCGCCGCGGCCTGTGCGCCCGACGAGTTCGGCCGCCGCAACGGCGAGCCCCGGCCGCCGGTGGTCCTGCTCTGCCACGAGACGGGGGGAGAGGCGTCCGCCACCTCCCGTCCCGGCATGCGGGGCGCCGAGCCCGGCACCGTGGTGCTGAGCCGCCCGATACGCCGGCTGGTGCTGCTGCGCGCGGTGGCGGTCGCCGCCGGGCGGCTGGTTCCCCCGCCCGCCGCCCATGCCTGCTCCCATGACGCCGTCCTGCACAGCGCCTCCTCCACGCCCGCCGCCGCCACGCAATCTTCCGCGCCCGCCGCGCCCAGCGTGGAAGAGGCGATGGCCCAGGGGCGGCTGATCCTGGTGGCGGAAGACAATCCGGTGAACCGCAAGGTTCTGCTGATGCAACTGCAGGCATTGGGTTATGCCGCGGAGATGGCGCCGGGCGGGGCGGAAGCGCTGGCCGCACTGGACGCCATGCGCGAAGGCCGGCGGCGCTACGCCCTGCTGCTGACCGACGTCCAGATGCCGGAGATCGACGGTTTCGAGCTGACCCGCCGTATCCGCGCCGCCGAAGCGGGTATCGGCAAATCCGGTTTCGGCAGCCGCCTGCCCATCGTCGCGATCACCGCCAACGCCGCCCCCGCCGACATCGAGAGCTACCGCGCCGCCGGCATGGACGATGTGCTGAGCAAGCCGCTGGAGCTGTCGCAACTGGCCGTCGCCCTCGCCCGCTGGATGCCGCCGGCGCCGGTTTCTTCCGATGCGGCGGACGGCCTTCCGGCGCCGCCCACCCCACCTAAGGCCCCGCCGCCTGCCCCGCGGGCCGGAAGCGATGCGCCGATCGAACTCGGCAGCCTGCGCGCGCTGTGCGGCGGCGATGCGGCGATGCTGGCGGAACTGCTGGGCGATTTCGTCAGCATCGGCCGCGGAATCGTCGCCGATCTGGATACGGCGCTGGGCAACGGCGATCGCGACTGGGTGCGGGCCTGCGCCCATAACCTGAAGGGCTCCTCGCGCAATGCCGGGGCCAAGCCGCTGGCGGACGCCGCCCGTGTCCTGGAGCAGGCCGCCACCGAGGAGGCGCCGCTTTCCCAGCTTGCGGAGGCTGCCGACCGGCTGCGCGCCAGCTTCGCCGCCACTTGCGCGGCCATCGGCAAGGAGTTGGCCGAAGCGGAGAGGCCGGCAGAATGAACGATCCGACGACCTGCCACCCCAGCCGGCGGGAGACGCTGGGCTTTCTGCTGGGCGCCGCCGTGGCGACGACGGCATCGCCGCTGCGGGCCCAGGATGCAACCGCCCAGGATGCGCCTGCGGGTGTCGGCGTGCCGCGGCTGGGCGAGGAGCTGACACCCTTCGGAGCGGTGCGCGCCGGAAACCGCACGCGGGCCATCCCTGCCTGGACCGGCGGGCTGACCCAGGCGCCGCGCGGCTATGTGCCCGGCCGCGCCTCCCCCGATCCCTACATCGAGGATGTCCGCTGGTTCACCGTCGGCGCCGCCGATGTGGAGCGCTACAAGGTCAGGCTGACCGCCGGGCAACAGGCGCTGCTGGAAAAATACCCGGAGAGCTTCGAACTGGCGCTGTTCCCCTGCCGCCGCAGCGCCGCCGCTCCGCAACGCATCTATGACGCATCGATGGCGAATGCCGACCGGGCCGCGCTGGGGGCGAACGGCCTGGTCCTGCGCGATGCCGCGGTCGGTGTACCCTTTCCCATCCCCGCCAACGGGCTGCAGGCGATGTGGAACCATAAGCTGCGCTGGCGCGGTGAGCGGGTGACGCGCACCAGCCTGACCATGGTCCAGTCCGGAGACGGGTCGCGGTCGGAGACCCGGCTGCGGGAGGATTTCCTCTCTCCCTACGCTGCCGGGGACACCACGGCACCGCCGCTGCTCTACCGCCGCACCATCCTGGAACCCCGCGAGCAGGCGGGAAACAGCCTGATCGTCCAATCGACGCTCGACCCCATCGCCGCGCGGACCCGCGCCTGGGCACGGGAGGGCGAACGCGGCCGGGTGGTGCGGGCGCCCGACTTCTCCTACGACACGCCGGACCCGGTGACGGGCGGCATCTGCACCGCCGACATGCTGGACATGTTCAGCGGCGCGCTCGACCGCTTCGACTTCACGCTGGTGACACGGCGCGAAATGTACATGCCCTACAACGCGCAACGGCTGACGAACCCCGGCCTGACGGCGCGGGACATCCTGTGGCCGGGCCATCCCAACCCGCAATTCCTGCGTTACGAGATGCACCGGGTCTGGGTGGTGGACGCAAGGCTGAAACCGAACTTCCAGCACGCCCTGCCCGACCGCACCTATTACCTGGACGAGGACAGCTGGCAGATCCTGGCGTCGGAGCATTACAACGGCAAGGGCGAACTCCTGCGCTACGCCGAGGCGCATCCGATCCCGCACTGGCAGGTCCCGGCCCTGGTCCCGACGGTGGAGTTCGCCTTCGACCTGACCGCCGACCGCTATGTCGCCCGCGGCGTGGACAACGGCCTGCCGCCGCCGCAGTTCGACGCGCCGCTCAAGCCGGAAGACTTCACCCCCGAGGCCCTGGTCCGCCGCGGCCGGCGGGGGTGAGGCCCGTCCTCACGTCGATCCGGTCTGCCGCACGTCGTGAACTTCGGCCGGCTTGGTGGCATGGCGGTTCAGCACCTCAATCGCGATGCGTTCGCGGGCGGCGTCGCCGACATTGACCCACAGCAGGATGCCGCCCTTGTCGAGATGCTGCAGCATCGGCTCGTTGCGCTTGTCGGTGATCCACTGCGACAGGAAGGAACCGGCGGCCCCGCTGCCCACCCCGGCGGCGGCAGCGGCGGCGGCGGCGGCCAGCGCCGTCCCGCCGGTCGCCAGCACCGCGCCGGTGGCGATGATGGCGCCGACATAGGCGGGGAAGCCGACCGCGGCACCCTGGCCGCTGCCGATGTCCTCCGGCGAGATGTAGGCCTGCCGCGGGGCGTCGGGATCGTGGGCAAGGCTGCCGACATCGCCGGGCACGCTGCCCAACCGCTCGCGGATCGTCTCGTCGTTGGCCAGCAGGCTCAGTTCATGGCGCTGGAAACCGGCCAGCGTCAAATCGTCGATGGCCTTCTGCAGGGAGTCGCGGCTGTCGAAGATTGCCACCGCCTCTCGCACCGTGGCGTCCGTCGTCCCGCCGGTGTCTCCGGTCCAGGCACTGGAATCGATCGTGGTCGGGTTCTGGTCGCGGCTCTCGATCATGCCTCCACCCCTTCGCTTCGCAGGATATCCGTACAATCCGGATCCAACCGCAAAGCGGGGCCAAGGTTCCGCCCGTGCTTGCGATGAGGCTGTCGATCAGGAGCGGGCTGCCGCGGCGGGGGGCGGCACGATGCCGCGCGGCTCCGGCATGGCGCCCAGGAACCACCAGAGGCCGAGCCCGATCAGCACCGCCTTCACCAGCAGGAACAGCGCGATGTGACGGGCAAGCGGGTTGCGGAGCATGGCGGTCCTCGGATCGATGCGGCGCGCGCACAGGAAACAGGCAAGGCCGATCTGGCAAAGGCGCCCGTCTTTTGGCTAGTATCCGGCACCCCTGCTGTCAAGGAAGGACACCCGCCATGAAGCGGCTCCTGCTCGCCACCCTCCTCGCCGCCGGCCTGCCCGCCGGCTCCGCCGCCCCGGCGCTCGCCCAGATCAGCCTGTTCCAGGACACCGGGCTGATGCAGGCGGTCAACGACGGCGATGTCGCCAAGGTGAAGGGCGCCCTGTTGCGGGGCGAGAACCCCAACCAGGCCGACATCCACGGCAAGACCGCCCTGTTGGCGGCGGTGGACCGGGCCAGCCCGGCGATGGCCGGCCTGCTGCTGGACAGCGGCGCCAACGTCAACCGCGCCGACAAGGCCGGCAACACCCCGCTGCTGGCCGCCGCCGAGAACGGCAACCCGGACCTGATCGACCTGCTGCTGAAGAAGGGTGCCAAGGTCGATATGGAAAACCGTGAGGGCATGACCCCGCTGATGGTCGCCGCCCGCGCCGGCCGCGCCGACGTGGTGGACCGGTTGCTGAAGGCCGGCGCCAAGGTCGACCGCTCCGACTTCACCGGCCGCACCGCGCTCAACTGGGCGCAGGAAAGCCGCAACGCCCGCGTCGGCACATTGCTGCGCCAAGCAGGCGCCCGCTGATGCCCAACATCTGATCGCGGAGACGCCATGTTCGGTTCGGCCTTCGGCGGTCCCGGCCCGCTGCTTCTCCTGCTGCTGGCGCTGGGGATCGACGCGCTGTTCGGCGACTGGCTGGACCGTATCCTGCCCGACCCGGCGGGGCTTGCGCGGCGCTTCTGCAACGCCGCCGACGCCCGGCTGAACCGGGCGGAGCGCGGCGCCTCGGCGCAGGTTCTCCGCGGGGCGCTGGTGGTGCTGGTGCTGCTGCTGATCGCCGTGGCGGCCGGGCTGGCGGTCGAATGGGTCGGCTCCATCGGCCGCGGCTGGATGCTGGAACTGCTGGCCCTGCTCTGCGGCCTGCGCGGGCGGGCGGCCTGGACCCGCGTGCGGGCGGTGCGCCGCGCGCTGGAGAGTGGCGGCGTGGTTCCCGGCCAGGAGGCGATCCAGTCGCTGACCCGCCGCCACGTCTATGGCCTGGACGAGCACGGCATCGCCCGCGCGGCAGTGGAGGCCGCGGCCCGCGCCTTCGACCGCAAGCTGGTGGCACCGGTCTTCGGCTATGCCCTGCTCGGCGTGCCGGGCCTGTTCGTCTGGACCGTCATGGACGGCGCCGACGCTGCACTCGGCAGTCCAGGCGTCCGCCATGTCCGCTTCGGATCGACCGCGGCGACGCTGGACGATGCGTTGAACGCCCTGCCCGCCCGTCTGGCGGGTTTGCTGCTGGCACTCGCCGCCCCCTTCATCGGCACCGCCAAGGCGGGCGCCGCTTTCCGCACATTGCGCAGCGATGCGCGCAAGCACCCGTCGCTGAACATGGGCTGGCCCATCGCGGCGATGGCGGGCGCCCTGGGCCTCGCGCTGGGCGGCCCACACCGCGACGGCGGTGTGGTCATCACCGAAAGCTGGATCGGCGACGGCCGCGCCCGCGTTACCCCTGCCGACATCGGGCGAGCGCTCGCCCTGACCGCCGTCGCCGCCCTGCTGCTGGTAGGGCTGGTGGCGCTGCTGTTGTGGGGCGTGGCGGGGATTTAGCCACAGCCAAGCAGCCCTGCGCACAGGGCACGGCAATGTCACGCCCTTGGCAGGGCAGCAACCTCGCGTCGTCCATATACTAGTATGGCAACCTTGGAAAATGCGGGGCCATGCGTATGGGGGAGACGAGTACGGCTGCGGGCACGCCTGCCGCTGCCGGTGACGCCGCGCTGGCGGAACGATCCTTGGCTGAACGGTCTTTGGCGGAACGGCGGTCGGGCCGGGCCGGCATCTTCTGGATGATCCTGACCACATTGCTGTTCGTCACCCAGGACGCCACCACCCGTGTCCTGGCCCAAAGCTATCCGGTGATGGAAGTCGCCTGGGCCCGGTTCGCCGTCCACATGCTGCTGGTCGGAATCGTCGTCGCGTGGCGCAGCCCCCATATGATGGTGTCGCGCCGGCTGCCCCTGCAACTCGTCCGCTCCTGCCTGCTGTTGGCGACCACCCTGCTTGCGGTCCTGGCATTGCGCAGCATCTCCTTTGCCGAGGTGCAGGCGATTGCCGCCGCCGTTCCGGTTCTGGTGACGGCGCTGTCCGTCCCGCTGCTCGGCGAGAAGGTCGGCTGGCGGCGCTGGGTCGGTGTGCTGGTCGGCATGGCCGGAGCACTGATCATCGTCGGGCCGGTGGGGGGAACCTTCCAGTGGGCGCTGGCCCTGCCGCTGGGTGCGGCCCTCTGCAACGCGCTGTATCAGATCGCGACGCGCAAGCTGAAAGGCGTGGATTCACCGACGACGACCATCTTCTACACCGGCATGGCCGGTACATTGGTCTGTACGGCGGCCCTGCCCTTCAACTGGGTCACACCGGACCTGACTGGAGCAGCCCTGATGGTTCTGCTGGGGACTCTGGGCGGCATCAGTCATTTCTGCCTGATCAGAGCCTACAGCGCCGCCCCCGCCGCCACAGTGGCTCCCTTCGGCTACACGACACTGGTGTGGGCGGCCGTCTATTCGCTGATGCTGTTCGGAGAGGATCTGCGCCTGTCGACCATCGCCGGCACCACCGTGATCGTCACCAGCGGCGTCTACATCTTCTATCGGGAGCAGGTGCGGTTGCGGCAGGCCTCGTGAGGCGTCAGGCCGATTTCGGTCAGGCCGCCTGCGGCCCGACATCCTCCACCATGTAGAACGGTCCCCGCCGGTCGCGCTCGACCCGCAGGATGAAGCGGCTGATCCCGCCGGCCTTGATGGTCCAGAGATCGTCGCCCTCATCCAGCGGGCGAAGCTCCAGCTCGTCCGGCACCGGGGACTCGCCCAGCCGCTTCAGGATGCGGTCGGCGCGGGTGCGGTCGATGGCGGGCAGGCTTTCGGCGGCGCGGGCGTCGAAACGGTCGCTCTTCACATAGCGGGTGCCGGAACCCTGGATCGGGCTGGACGGCCGGCCCGGCTGCATCCGCGCGCGTGCCGCCATCAACCGCCAGCGCGCCGCACCGCAGGCCTGCACCGCCGCGGCATGGACGGCGGCGACGCGCTCGATCAACTCCGGGAACAGCGGCATCAGCTCCCGCCGCTTGTAGGCGACGCGGCTCATCAGGTCGTGGATGGAGCGTTCGGCCATCGCGGCGGCTTCCGGCAACTCCAGGGTCTCCGCGGCAAGCAGGGCCGGAATGGCGTCGAGCGCAGCCCCCGCCACCAGCGCGTCGATGCGGGCCAGCGCCGCCGCACCGGCCGCATCGGTGCGGGCGATGGCGTCGGCGACCACCGGACGGGCGCGGTCGAGCGCCTCGGCCCGCGGCACCTCGTCGGACAGGGCGGACAGCCAGCCGGCGTCGAACAGGGTGCCGTCGGGGAAGGGAAGAAACGCGCTCAATCGCTCTGGATCCGGTCAGTGAGGTGTCAGCCGTCCGCCCGCATGCGGGCGACGATGGCCTCCAGCACCTCTTCCGCCCGGTCGTTGTCGACCTGGCAGGTGCCGGCCGCCTGATGGCCGCCGCCGCCATATTGCAGCATCAAGGGGCCGATGTCCGTCTTCGAGCTGCGGTTCAGGATCGACTTGCCGCAGGCCAGCACGGTGTTCTGCTGCTTCAGTCCCCAAAGGACGTGGATCGACACGTTGGTGTCGGGGAACAGCGCATAGATCATGAAGCGGTTGCCGGCATAGATCGTCTCCTCCTTGCGGAGGTCGAGCACGACGACGTTGCCGCGCACGGTGGCGCAGCGCTTCAGCTGGTCGACGAACAGTTCGGCATGCTGGGTATAGAGCTCCACCCGCTCCTTCACGTCGGGCAGATCCAGGATTTGCTCGATGGAATGGCTGCGGCAGTAGTCGATCAGGTCCATCATCAGCTGATAGTTCGACACCCGGAACTCGCGGAAGCGGCCCAGCCCGGTGCGCGCGTCCATGATGAAGTTCAGCAGGGTCCAGCCGGTGGGGTTCAGGATGTCCTCGCGCTGGTATTGCGCCGAGTCGGCCTGATCGACCGCCGCCATCATCTCGTCGGAAATGGTGGGGAAGCGTTCCTTCCCACCGTAATAATCATAGACGACGCGGGCGGCGGACGGCGCCTTGGGATCGATGATGTGGTTCGCCTTCTCGCCGACGCGCATGGTCTCCGACAAATGATGGTCGAACACCAGATGGGCACCTTCGACATAAGGCAGGTTGGTGGTGATGTCGCGGCTGGTGATCTCGATCTTGCCGTCCTGCATGTCCTTGGGATGGACGAACTTGATCTCGTCGAGGATGCCCAGATCCTTCAGCAGGACGGCGCAGACGAGTCCATCGAAATCGGAACGGGTGACAAGGCGGTATTTCGCGACTTCGGACATGCAAGCTTCCCCTGGCGGCCGTCTTGGTTGAGCACTGGCCGGAAGGGTAGTCGTCCACCCATCCGGCGCGCAATCCTTTAACAGCGGCCGCTTCGGAGATCAGCCCCAGGGGCCGCGGCGGTTCTGCGGCATGAAGCCGCCCTGTTGCGGCGCCGCCCCCCAGGGAGAGCGGCCGCCGCGCGGCGGGGTGTGGCCGCCACCCCCAAAACCGCCGCCGAAGCCGCCCGGCTGGGCCGCCATCGCGCGCAGCCGCGCGACCCGCTCGCCCATGTCGGGGTGGGTGGAGAACAGGCTGGCCATGCTGGCGCCGCTGAGGGGGTTGGCGATGAACAGATGGGCGGTCGCCGGGTGCGCCTCCGCCTGATGGTTGGGGATGTGGTTGGCGCTGTTGTGGATGTTGGTCAGCGCATCGGCCAGCCAGTTGGGACGGCCGCAGATCTCCGCGCCGATGCGGTCGGCCTCGAACTCACGGGTCCGGCTGATCGCCATCTGCACCAGCGTGGCGGCGATGGGGGCAAGGATGGCGGCCAGCACCGCCCCGACCATGCCCAGCGGGTTGCCGCCGCGCTCGTCGCTGTTGGAGGCGCCGAAGAACAGGCCGAAGTTGCCGAGCATCGACACCGCACCGGCGATGGTCGCGGTGATGGTCATGATCAGGGTGTCGCGGTTCTTCACATGGGCCAGTTCATGCGCCATCACGCCGGCGATCTCTTCCGGCGTCAGGCGCTGCAGCAGGCCGGTGGTGGCGGCGACCGCCGCATGCTCCGGATCGCGACCGGTGGCGAAGGCGTTGGGCTGGTCGTTCTCAATGATGTAGACGCGCGGCATCGGCAGGCCGGCACGCTCCGCCAGCCGGGCGACAATGCCGTGGAACTCCGGCGCCGAATAGGGGTCGACTTCGCGGGCGCCATACATCGACAGCACCATGTCGCCGGAGTTCCAGTAGCTGAACAGGTTCATGCCCAGCGCGGCGACGAAGGCGACGATCAGGCCGGTCTTGCCGCCCAGCAGGAAGCCGACCGCCATGAAGATCGCCGTCAGGCCGGCAAGGAGAATGGTGGTCTTCAGATAGCTGGTCATGATCGCCATAACGGTTCAGGATGGGCCGAAGCGGGCTATACCGCCCCGCTCCAAGCTATGCCCGAGATATGGGTCCGATCCGAGCCCGCGTTCAAGATGCCCGCAGTATTGCGATGGATATGATGACCGAACCGACCAAGCCGCAACAGGATGCCGCCGAGGCGGCGACCGAACAGACCGCTCCGGACACCACGGAGGCGAAGGGTCCCGAGCAGAAGCCGGGCGAGATCGGCGGCCCGAAGGGGCCGGAGCCGACCCGCTACGGCGACTGGGAGTTCAAGGGGCGCTGTTCGGATTTCTGAGCGGCAGCTTCACTCCACCCGCCGGCCGGTCACCGCGTCGAACAGGTGCAAGGCGCCGTCCTGCGGGGCGACAGTCAGGCGGTGGCGCTCGCGCACGGTGGGGATGCCGGCCATGCGGACCAGCAGCGTCTCGCCGTCCGGCAGACGGCCATAGACCACCGTGTCGGCCCCCAGCGCCTCGACCAGTTCGATTTCGATGGAAAAGCCTTCCGCGGCGACCGCCATATGCTCCGGCCGGATGCCCAGCTTGACGGGCCGGCCGGCGTCGGTCGGGCGCGGCTGCGGCAGGGGAAGGCGCTGCCCACCCGGCACCAGCACCGCCTCGCCGCGGTCGTCGATGCGGCCGTCCAGAACATTCATCGGCGGCGAGCCGATGAAGCCGGCGACGAACAGGCTGGCCGGGCGCTGATAAACCTCCAGCGGCGTGCCGATCTGCTCGGCAACGCCGTGGTTCATCACCAGGATGCGGTCGGCCAGCGTCATCGCCTCCACCTGGTCGTGGGTGACGTAGAGGCTGGTGATGCGCAGCCGGTCCTGCAGCCGCTTGATCTCCACCCGCATCTGGGTGCGCAGCTTGGCGTCCAGGTTGGACAGCGGCTCGTCGAACAGGAAGGCGGCGGGTTCGCGCACGATGGCGCGGCCCATGGCGACGCGCTGGCGCTGGCCGCCCGACAACTGGCTCGGCCGGCGGTCGAGGAAGCGGCCAAGCTCCAGGATCTCCGCCGCCTTGTCGACGCGGGTTCGGATTTCCGCCTTGGGAATCCCGCGGATCTTCAGGCCGTAGGCCATGTTGTCGAAGACCGTCATGTGCGGATAGAGCGCGTAGTTCTGGAACACCATCGCGATGTCGCGGTCCTTGGGCTCCAGGTGGTTGACCACGCGCCCGCCGATGGCGATCTCGCCGCCGGTGATGCCTTCCAGCCCGGCGACCATGCGCAGCAGGGTGGATTTGCCGCAGCCGGACGGCCCCAGCAGGACGAGGAACTCGCCGTCCCGGATCGCGATGTCGATGCCCTTGATCGCTTCGACCGGCCCGTAGGATTTGCGGACGTCGCGGATTTCAACGGTTGCCATTGTTCTTCTTTCCTTCGCCCGCGTCTTACTTTTCGCTGTCCACCAGACCTTTGACGAACCAGCGCTGCATCAGCACCACCACCGCCACCGGCGGCAGCATCGCCAACACCGTGGTCGCCATGATGAGGTTCCAGTCGTTGGCCGACTCGCCGGTGCCGATCATCTTGGTGATGCCGGTCACGATGGTTTCCATGTCGCCGCTGCTGGTGACCAGAAGCGGCCAGAGATACTGGTTCCAGCCATAGATGAAGAGGATGACGAACAGAGCGGCGATGTTGGTGCGCGACAGCGGCAGCACCACGTCGATGAAGAAGCGGACCGGGCCGGCTCCGTCGATCTTCGCCGCCTCCACCAGTTCGTCCGGAATGGTCAGGAAGAACTGGCGGAACAGCAGGGTCGCGGTTGCCGAGGCGATCAGCGGGATGGCCAGCCCGGCATAGCTGTTGATCAGACCGAGGTCGGCGACGACCTTGTAGGTCGGGATGATCCGCACTTCCACCGGCAGCATCAGCGTGATGAAGATCAGCCAGAAGAAGGCCATGCGCAGCGGAAAGCGGAAGAACGCCACCGCATAGGCCGACAGGATCGAGATGGCGATCTTCCCCAGCGCGATGGACAGCGCCATGATAAGGCTGTTCAGCATCATGGTGCGCACGGGTGTGTATTTGGCGCGCGCGCCCGCCTCGCCCGCCCAGGCCTGTGAATAGTTGGCCGCCCCCTGCCCGCCCGGCCACAGCGGCAGCCCGCCGCGGCCGATGGTGCCGGAATCCCAGGTGGAGCCGATCAGCGTCACATAGATCGGATAGGCGAAGACCAGCACGCCGGCGATCAGCACGATGTGCGGCACGAGATCGATGAAACGGGTCGGCTTCATGCGTAATGGACCTTGCGCTCGACGAAGCGGAACTGCACCACGGTCAGCGCGATGATGATCGCCATCAGGATCACCGACTGGGCCGACGAGCCGCCGAGGTCGTTGTTGACGACGCCGTCGTGATAAACGCGGAAGATCAGCGTCTCCGTCGCCTTGCCCGGCCCGCCCTGGGTCAGGGCGTGGATGGTGCCGAAGGTCTCGCAGAAGGCGTAGACCAGGTCGACCACCAGCAGGAAGAAGGTGGTCGGCGACAGCAGCGGGAAGGTGATGGTCCAGAACCGCCGCACCGGACCGGCGCCGTCGATGCTGGCCGCTTCCATCACCGAGCGCGGGATCGCCTGCAGGCCGGCCAGGAAGAAGATGAAGTTGTAGGCCACCTGCTTCCAGCTGGCGGCCATGATGACCATCCACAGCGCCTGCCCGCCGTTCAGCCGGTAGTCCCAGTCATAGCCCAGCGCCTTCAGCGCCCGCCCGAAGGACCCGATGTCGGGGTTGAAGATGAACATCCACAGCACCGCCGCGACGGCCGGGGCCAGGGCATAGGGCCAGATCAGCAGCGTCTTGTAGGCGCGCGCGCCCTTGATCTTGGAATCGGCCAGCACCGCCAGCAGCAGCGCCGTGCCCATCGACAGCACGGTGACCGCGACGCTGAAGACGACGGTGACCTTCAGCGTGTCGAGATAGTTCGGGTCGCCCAGCACATGTTCGAAATTCTCGAACCAGACGAACTCGCTGCGGATACCGAAGGCGTCCTGCAGATGCACCGACTGCCAGACCGCCTGGGCCGCCGGCCAGATGAAGAACACCAGCGTCACCGCCACCTGCGGCGCGAGCAGCAGGTAAGGCAACAGCCGGCTGTCGAATGTGACGCGACGCTGCAAAGGATGGTCTTTCTCTTTTCAGGCCCTCTCCCGCCTCTCGCACAAACTTTGTTTGT
>JBKHVJ010000444.1:0-7149 GCA_046570145.1 Alphaproteobacteria bacterium | reverse complement strand
CCATCGTCTTCCAGCTCGCCAGCCTGACCGACGTGACCTGGCAGATGTCGGGCGAGGTGGTGCTGATGACGCTGCTGGGCGGCATGGGCACGCTGCTGGGTCCGGTGGTCGGCGCCGGGCTGGTGGTGACGCTGGAGAGCTATCTGGCGGCGACCAGCCTGCCGGTCCCGGTGGTGATCGGCTGCATCTTCGTCGTCTGCGTCCTGGTCTTCCGACGCGGCATCGTCGGCGAGATCATGCACCGCCTGCCCAAGCGGGGGCACTGACTCCGCCGTTCATTTCCGCGAACTTCCCCAGGGGGAACCGAAAGGTTCCCCTCTTTTTCCTATCCTCTTGCCCGTTGGGGTTGAAAGTCACGAAGAAGAGAAGGGATATGGCGGAGGATGTAGAGAACAGGTCCGGGTTGCCTTCTTAAAAAGCGTCCCGGCTTGCGGTGCCGTCAAGCTCTGGTCTGACGAACGGGTGCGGATCGACCCCGCGCACCCGCCCGATCCTGTGCGCCTTCCCTTTAATCCGACGGATGGGCTACTATGTTGACCTCTGATATTGTTGGCAAATTGCGCTGCAATGCAGCAGGTCCCAAAGCCGGCATGGCAAGGGGCCTCGACACCGGGACGACGAAGATCGGTCCCGTTTGGGAGGGTGACGTGGGCGACACCGTCGATTTCGAAGCGTTGCGCCAGCGGGCGGTCCACTCCTTGTTCGAACACCTGGAATCCATGTGCGTCGGCGCCGTCGCCGTCGACCACAATGGCCGCATCGCCTGGATGGACGAGAAGTACAAGGCGCTGCTGGGCGTTCCCGGCGACCCGCGCGGCCGGCAGGTCGAGGACGTCATCCCCAACAGCCAGCTGCGCCGGGTGATCGACAGCGGTCAGCCCCAGCCGCTGGACATCATGGAGTTCGACGACCGGTCCTTCGTGGTGACGCGGATGCCGCTGTTCGGCACCGACGGATCGATCATCGGCGCCATCGGCTTCGTGCTGTTCGACCGCGCCGAGTATCTGCGCCCGCTGGTCCGCAAATTCGAGAAGATGCAGGAGGAGCTGACCCGCACCCAGCAGGAGCTGGCGCATGAGCGCCGCGCGAAATACTCCTTCTCGCAGTTCCTGGGCGCCAGCGAATCGATCCGCGAGATCAAGCGGCTGGGCCGCCGCGCCGCGCAGATGGACAGCACCGTCCTGCTGCTGGGCGAGACGGGGACGGGGAAGGAGCTTCTGGCCCAGGCCATCCATTCCGCCAGCCCGCGGGCAGCCAAGCCCTTCGTCGGCGTCAATGTCGCCGCCATCCCGGAAACCCTGCTGGAGGCGGAGTTCTTCGGCGTCGCCCCCGGCGCCTACACCGGCGCCGACCGCCGCCACCGCGAGGGCAAGTTCCAGCTCGCCAACGGCGGCACCCTGTTCCTGGACGAGATCGGTGACATGCCGCTGCCGGTGCAGGCCAAGCTGCTGTGCGTCCTGCAGGAGCGGGAGATCGAACCGCTGGGGTCCAACAAGGTGGTGCGGGTCGATGTCCGCATCATCGCCGCCACCAGCCGCGACCTGCACGCCCTGGTGCGCGAGAAGCAGTTCCGCGCCGACCTCTATTACCGGCTGAATGTGGTGCCGATCACCCTGCCGCCGCTGCGCGACCGCCCGGAGGACGTCGAGAGCATCGCCGACCGCATCCTGGAGCAGCTGGCGATCCAGCAGGGCACCCCGCCGCGCGAGCTTCTGGAGTCGGCGGTGCAGGTGCTGCGCGACTATGACTGGCCGGGCAATGTGCGCGAGCTCTACAACACGCTGGAGCGGGTGGTGGCGCTGACCGACGCGCCGATCCTGACCGCGCCGCACATCCGCAGCGTGCTGCCCGGCACCCAGCATCCGGCCGGCGCCTCGGCCCTGCCGCTGGCGGCGGGGGCGCGGCCGTTGCAGGAGGTGCTGCACGCCGCCGAACGCCACGCCATCGCCGCCGCGCTGGAAGAGGCCAACGGGGTCAAGGCGCGGGCCGCGAAGCTGCTGGGCATATCGCGTGCGTCGCTGTACGAACGCATGGTGACGCTGGGGCTGGGGGCGACGCAGTAGGCGCCGGCACAGTTCGGCGGCCGTAAATTTCGCATTGTGAAACCCAGTTTCATTGACGCGCCGGCCGGCCGCTGGCAGGATCGTCCCGCGAAGCGTTGCGGGAGGATTGGGTCATGCGCAGGCGGGAAGAGGCTCTGGTCGCCGACGATCTGGCGGACGACGAGAAGGACCCGCGCTTCGTCACGGCGCTGGCCCGCGGGCTGGAACTGCTGCGCGCCTTCCGCCGCAACGAATCGATGCTGGGCAATCTGGAGCTGGCGCAGCGCACCGGCCTGCCCAAGCCGACGGTGTCGCGGCTGACCTACACGCTGGCGAAGCTGGGCTATCTCGCCTACGACCAGAACACCGGCAAATACCGGCTGGACACTTCGGTGCTGGCGCTGGGCTATGCCAGCCTGTCCGGCATGGGCATCCGGCAGGTGGCCCGCCCGCTGATGCAGGAACTGGCCGACCAGACCGGACTTGCCGTGGCGCTGGGCGGGCGCGACCGGCTGAGCATGATCTATCTGGAATGCTGCAAGGCGACCGGGCCGATCACCCTGTCGCTCGACGTCGGCTCCCACATCAAGCTGTCGACCACCGGCATGGGCCGCGCCTATCTGGCCGCCTTGCCGGAGGCGGAGCGGGCGCCCTTGATGGTGAAGCTGGAGGAGCATGAGGGCGAGCGCTGGCCCGAGATCCGCGACGGCATCCTCCAGGCCATCGAGGATTACCGGGCGCGCGGCTATTGCCGCTCCATCGGCGCCTGGAAGTCGGAGGTGCATGCCGTCGGCGTCCCCTTCGTGCCGCGCGACGGATCGCAGGTGCTGGCCTTCAATTGCGGCGGGCCGGCCTTCATGGTCGATTTGCAGAAGCTGGAGGAGGAATTCGCGCCGCGGCTGGTGGCGATGGTCCGGCGGATCGACGCGACGCTGTTCAACGGGTGAATGAAGGGGCGGTTGAAGCCATCGTATTTAGACCGGGAGCAACCGCCTGTCGCCACGAATGCCCTTCTCCCCACAAGGGGAGAGGGGCTTAAGCAGTGGATCGACCCCAAATGCGATTGCCCCGGGGCAAGGAACAACGCCGCCCTTGCCAGCATTGTCCCGTCCCAGCTAACTGTTCGGACGGCCGACCGACCCCCCGGATCCCATGCTCGACAGTTTCCTGCTCGCCTTCACAGCATTGTTCTCCATCGTCAATCCGCTGGCGATGGCGCTGATCTTCAGTCAGGTGACCGCCGACAGCAGTCCGCGCGACCGGGCGCGGCTGGCCGGGCTGGTCAGCCTCTATTCGGCCATCGTCATGCTGACCGCCTTGTGGGCGGGGGCCTATGTGCTGAACTTCTTCGGCGTGTCGATGGCCGCGCTGCGGATCGCCGGCGGCTTCGTGGTGGCGGAGCGGGCCTGGGCGCTGCTGACGGCGCCGGAACGGCACGAGGCGCGCAAGCAGGAACAGGCGGCCGGCGACGGCGATGGCTTGGCGGAATCGGCCTTCTTCCCGATGACGATTCCCTTCACCACCGGGCCGGGCACCATCTCCGTCGCCATCGCGCTCGGCTCCACCCGCCCGACGCGGGGCGGCGGGCTGATCGAGTTCTTCCTGGGCATGTCCGGCGCGGCGTTGGCGATCGCCGCGCTGATCTGGCTGTCCTACCGCTCGGCCGACCGCATCGTCGCCTTCCTGGGTCCGACTCGGGTGCGGGTGCTGACGCGGCTGTTCGCCTTCCTGCTGTTCTGCGTCGGCGTCCAGATCCTGCTGACCGGTGTTCTGGACGCCTTCCCGCTGCTGTCGCAGAAGGACTGAACTCAGCTTTTCGGCCGCAGGTCCTGCACGCGCTTGGCCTTGCCGATGGACCGGGCGATGCCGCCGGGTTCGGCGATCTCGACACGGGTGCTGATGCCGATCAGCGACTTGATCGAATGCTGGAGGTGCTTGGCGTGGCCCTCCCATTCCGACGGGTGGATGCCGTCATGCATCTCCACCCGGACGGCGAGGTTGTCCATGTGCCCGTCGCGTGTCACCACCAGCTCGTAATGGGGAGCGAGCGCCGGGATCTTGCAGATCAGCTCCTCGACCTGGGTCGGGAAGACGTTCACGCCGCGGATGATGAGCATGTCGTCGGAGCGGCCGGTGATCTTGTCCATCCGCCGCATGCCCCGCGCCGTCGGCGGCAGCAGCCGGGTCAGGTCGCGGGTGCGGTAGCGGATGACCGGCATGCCCTGCTTGGTCAGCGTGGTGAAGACCAGCTCGCCGTAGGAACCGTCGGGCAGCACCTCGCCTGATTCCGGGTCGATGATCTCGGGATAGAAATGGTCCTCCCAGATCACCGGGCCGTCCTTGGTCTCGACGCATTCCGACGCCACGCCCGGTCCCATCACCTCCGACAGGCCGTAGATGTCCACCGCGTGGATGTTGAAGGTGCGCTCGATCTCCTCGCGTAGCGCGCCGGTCCAGGGCTCGGCGCCGAAGATGCCGACGCGCAGGCTGGTGCTGCGCGGGTCGATGCCCTGGCGGCGCATCTCGTCGGCGATGTTCAGCATGTAGGACGGCGTGACCATGATGATGGTCGGCTTGAAGTCCTGGATCAGCTGGACCTGCTTCTCGGTCTGGCCACCCGACATCGGCACCACGGCGCAGCCCAGCCGCTCCGCCCCGTAATGGGCGCCGAGCCCGCCGGTGAACAGGCCGTAGCCGTAGGCGATATGCACGATGTCGTTGCGCGTGCCGCCCGCCGCGCGGATGGAGCGGGCGACGACCTCCGCCCACACGTCGATGTCCCCCTTGGTGTAACCGACCACCGTCGGCCGCCCGGTGGTGCCGCTGGAGGCATGGACGCGGACGATGTCCTCCATCGGCACGGCGAACATGCCGTAGGGATAGGCGCGGCGCAGATCGTCCTTCACGGTGAAGGGGAACAGCGCCAGATCCTTCAGTTCCTTGAAGTCGTCGGGATGGACGCCCTTCGCCTCGCACTTGGCGCGGAAGGAGTCGACGTTGGCGTAAGAGTGGCGGAGCGACCATGCCAGCCGCTCCGTCTGCATCGCCACGATCTCGTCGCGGCTGGCGAACTCGTAACGGTCCATGCCGGCTTTCGCGCCGTTGCTGACAGTGGCGTCGGTCATGATGGACATGGTGCGTTTCTCCCCTTCGTATCGATGCCCGGCGCTTGGCGGCCGGCGTTGCCGGTATTCGCTCAGACCCGCTCCACCATCATGGCGATACCCTGGCCGACGCCGATGCACATGGTGCAGAGCGCGCGGGTCGCCTTGCGGTCCTCCAACTCCATCACCGCGCTGGCGACCAGGCGGGTGCCGCTGGCGCCCAGCGGATGGCCGAGCGCGATGGCGCCGCCGTTGGGGTTCACATGCTCGGCGTCGTCGGGCAGGCCCAGCATGCGCAGCACGGCGAGGCCCTGCGCCGCGAAGGCCTCGTTCAGTTCGATCACGTCGACATCGCCGATGGAGAGGCCGAGGCGGGCCAGCAGCTTCTGCGTCGCCGGGGCCGGGCCGATGCCCATCACGCGCGGAGCGACACCGGCCACCGCGGTGCCGACGACGCGGGCGCGCGGGGTCAGGCCGTAGCGCTTCACGGCATCCTCAGACGCCACGATCACCGCGGCGGCGCCGTCATTGACGCCCGACGCGTTGCCGGCGGTGACGCTGCCGCCCTCCTTGCGGAAGGGGGTGGAGAGCTTGGCCAGCGCCTCCAGCGTGGTGTCGGGGCGCAGATGCTCGTCGGCGGAGATTATCGTCGGCTCGCCCTTGCGGCGGGGGATGCTGACCGGGACGATCTCGCGGGCGAGGCGGCCCGATTCCTGGGCGCGGCCGGCGCGCTGCTGGCTGCGGACGGCGAAGGCGTCCTGGTCGGCGCGGGAGATGGCGTAGTCGGCGGCGACGTTCTCCGCCGTCTCCGGCATGCTGTCGATGCCGAACTTCGCCTTCATCAGCGGATTGACGAAGCGCCAGCCGATGGTGGTGTCGAAGATCTCGGCCTGCCGCGAGAAGGCGCTGTCGGACTTGCCCATGACGAAGGGGGCGCGGGTCATGCTTTCCACCCCGCCGGCGACGATCAGCTCGGCCTCGCCCGCCTTGATGGCGCGGGCGGCCATGCCTATGCTGTCCATGCCGGAGCCGCAGAGGCGGTTGACCGTGGTGCCGGGCACCGTGTCGGGCAGACCGGCCAGCAGCGCGGCCATGCGGGCGACGTTGCGGTTGTCCTCGCCGGCCTGGTTGGCGCAGCCGAGGATCACGTCGTCGACGGCGGACCACTCGACGCCGGGGTTGCGCTCCATCAGCGCCCTCAGCGGAACCGCGGCGAGGTCGTCCGGGCGCACCGGGGCCAGCCCGCCGCCATAACGGCCGAAGGGGGTGCGGACGGCATCGCAGATGTAGGCTTCACGCATGGTTCGCTCCAGAAACTATCAGATGGGGGTCGTGGGCGTGGCCGCCAGGGGCGGCTACTCCACAGGAATCACTCCACCGAAATGACTGCCCCCGCGATGCGCGCCGATTGGCCGCGGAACAGGCCGACCACCGTGCCGTCCTGGTTGGTGACGGTGACGTCGTAGACGCCGGAGCGGCCGCGCTTGTGCACCTCGCGGCATTCGGCGGTCAGCAGGTCGCCCAGCCTGGCCGGGGCCGGGAAGGTGATGGAGCAGCCCGCCGCCACCGTCACCTCGTTCGCCGCGTTGCAGGCATAGGCGAAGGCGGTGTCGGCCAGGGTGAAGGTCATGCCGCCATGGCCGATGTCGTGGCCGTTGACCATGTCCTTGCGCACGGTCATCGCCATGCGGGCATAGCCGGGGGCGATCTCCAGCAGTTCGATGCCGTGGGCCTGGGCGCAATGATCGCGCTCGTACATGCCGCGGCCGACCGCTTCGGCGAGGGCTTGGGGATCGGTGTGGGGCTCAGCCATGGAAGCGGTTTCCTCCGGAAATCTTTCGGCGCAGCAGGGCCGACGCGCGGTAGCGGTCCTCGCCGTAGGTGCGGGCCAGCGCGTCGAGCACGGCCAGCACATGGGGCAGGCCGATGCGGTCGGCCCAGGCCAGCGGCCCCAGCGGGTAATTCACGCCCTTGGTCATCGCGATGTCGATGTCGGCGGCGCT
>JBKHVJ010000443.1:0-14383 GCA_046570145.1 Alphaproteobacteria bacterium | reverse complement strand
GCGAGCGGGATGCGGGCGTCGGCGGCGGCAAGCGCCGCGCTGCGGAAGATCAGGTCAACCTTCTCCTGCGGATACTCGGCAAAGCGCGCCTGCGCAGACTTCACACGGGATATCAGGGCGTTCAGGTCGGTGAGGGATTTGACAGTCGTAACCATGATCGGGCGTCTCCCGTCGGGTGTCGCCATGCGGCCGGCAAACGGGCCCGGAACCCGCCGTATCGCGGTTCCATGCGGTATGTAGGAAACCTACATCCGTCCTGACCGCTTCGCAAGAGTGGTCATACCACTTGCCGGAATGATTGATATGGATCAAATGACAGGGCGATTCCTCTCCAGAATATAGAATTGATGATGAGGTGTGTTCGAAAATAGATAATGTAGTTTAACTACACAAAAGGCAGGCGCCGAGGCGCATGGCGGGAGGTGCATCGCGTGATTGATAAGATGAAGATAATCGATGAGATTGATTGGGTTTCCGGACCGGACCGGTCCAGTGGGGTCCGTTCCACGGCCGTTGAGAGCAGGCGTGGAATGGAAATGCCGCTCAGGACCTTCGAATAGCTGCGTCGAGGTCCGGTTTCCGACCATGTCACGAGCGGGGAGCGTTGTCCCGTCCGGCCGAGAAGCGAGGCCGCGGGTCCTCAGCCGATCCGCCGGAGCGCCAGCCCGGTCGCGGCGATGCGGAACCCGCCATCCGCCGTTTCCTCCACCGCCTCGCCGCCGTCCAGGCGATAGATTTTCCCGTCCGGCACCCAGCCGGCGGGGCCGCGGAAGGTGACCATCTGGATGAAGCTGGTGACCTCCACGACCGAATGGACGGTGCTGTCCTCTGCCCGCGCCTCGAACCGGCCGGTTTCCATGTCCTGACGCAACGGCATCCGCCGGCTCCCTTCGCCCATCGCTGGCGACCCATAGGGTGCCATGGCGGCGCCGGACCGGGAAGCTCTTCCGCCATCAATTTTATTTGTGGCTTCCGCGAGGAAACCTCGTTTGTTCGCGTGGCGCCGGGTTTCTATCGTCCCGCCATCGCAACGGCAAGGATGGAGGTCGCAATGATCGGAAGACGGGGGTTCCTGGTGGCGACGGGCGGGGCGCTGCTGCTTTCCGCAACCGCGGCGCAGGCGGCAAAAGGCAAGGATTCCGTGGCCGATGGGCTGGCGGAGCGCATGACGGCGCTGGAGGGGCGGACCGGCGGACGGCTGGGTGTCGCGATGCTCGACACCGGGACCGGCCGGCTGCAGGGCTGGCGCGTGGACGAGCGCTTCCCGATGTGCAGCACCTTCAAATTTCTATTGGCTGCCGCCGTGCTGAAGGCGGTGGACCAGGGCAGGGAGCGGCTGGACCGGCGAATCCCGGTGACGTCGGCCGATCTGGTGCCCTATGCGCCCTTCGCGGAAACCCGCCTGAACGGCACGCCGCCGACGGTCGCGGAGCTGTGCGAGGCGACGATGACGCTCAGCGACAATGTGGCCGCCAACCTGCTGCTGCCGGGCGTCGGCAACCCGGCCGGCCTCACCGCCTTCCTGCGGGGCATCGGCGACAGGACCACCCGCCTGGACCGCAACGAGCCGACGCTGAACACCGCCATTCCCGGCGATCCGCGCGACACCACCACGCCCGGCGCCATGGTGCGCAGCATGGAACGGCTGCTGGTCGGCGACGTGCTGCGTCCGGACTCCCGCCGGCAACTGGCCGACTGGATGATCGCCAACAAGACCGGCGACAAGCGGCTGCGCGCCGGGCTGCCGGCCGGCTGGCGCGTTGGCGACAAGACCGGGACCGGCACCAACGGCACCGCCAACGACATCGCCATCCTGTGGCCGGAGAACCGCCCGCCGTTGCTGGTCGCCAGCTACCTGACCCAGACGGCGAAGGACTTCAAGCAGCAAGATTCCATCCACGCCGAGGTGGCGCGGGCGGTGGCCGGCATCGTCGGCTGAGGCAGCTCAGAGGGGCGTATCGGCGGGCGCCGCATGCGGCGGCCGGGCCCATCTGACGATGGCCCGTACGGCGTTCAGGGCGTTCACATTGTCCTGAATGGGGAAATGCCGCCGCAACTCGACGACCGCCGCCCATTCGCCGCTTTCGTGAAACGCCTTCTGAATGGCGGCGGCTTCATCCTGGCTGACGCTGAACATTCCGACCCCTCGGCCGACCTCGCGGACCGTGCCGCCGATCATGCCCCGCCGCCGGCCCCGGTTGCAAGCGGGGCCTGCCGCGAGGGGGCGGGTTCCGTCACACGCCTTCCATTTCGGCGCCCGGCTCCAGGCCGCCGGACTCGTCGAAGTAATCGCCGGCGACGTCCGGCCCCCATTCCTGGACCAGCGCCACCTTCTTCTGCTTCAGCACCTCCACCCGCTTTTCGGCGCGGGTGACCTCCATGCCGGCGACCAGCGGCGGGATGCCGTAATAAAGGCCCCAGCCGACGGCGGCGGCGGTATACATCACCAGCCAGGCCAGCGGGTCGGCGAAGATCTTCGCGGCGGCGCCGATGGTGTGCTGGTGCTTCCACAGATCGATGGCGAAGGGCATGCAGCCGCAGAAATTCAGTCCGCCGACGGTGATCGGCGCCGACTTGTCGGGATCGCGGTCGATGACGTAGGCGACGATGGTCGGGATCATCCCCACCCCGAACAGGATGGTGGTCGGCAGCACGATCAGCGCCGCCGGGATGATCAGCAGGACCAGGGTGAGGGCGCCGCCCTTCTTCTTTTTCTTGCGCGCCATGGCGATCCCCCCGTTATCCGGTCAGAAGGCGAAGAACAGGATGATGCCGGCGACCAGAACGGTCGACAGCAGGCTGGACACGATGGCGGCGACCTGCCGGCCCGACGTCTCGATGATGGCGTTGCGGTCGGCGATGGTGTGGCGGATCTTGTCCATCTCCGCATCCGCCTCGCGATAAGCGATCTGGGCCGCCTCGAATTCCAGACGGTCGCGCCGCAGGGCCTCGGGATCGTCCACCACTTTCAGCAACTCGGTCAGCCGGCCATTGTGCGCGGCGGCGTCGGCCATCTTGCGCACCTCCTGCTGCTGCGGCCGGTTGTGGAAGCGGCGGAAGGCGGGATCGAGCAGCGCCACCACCCAGGAGGCCAGATGCGTCAGCCCGTCCACCCCGGTGCGGGCCTGGATGTCGGACAGGATGGTCAGCATGGCGATGACCCGCCGCATCGGCTCCACCCCGCTGCCGAGCTGGGTGTACAGCAACTCGTCGCCGCGCTTGTTGCGGGCGCCGAGGAAGGCGGCGACCTGCCGGTCGATGGGGTCCTTGTGCCGCTCGCCCCCGGCGGCGATCCAGTCCAGCGCCCGCAGCAGTTCCGCCGGCGTCGTCGGCAGCTGCCTGGCGACCAGGGCGCTCATGCAGGGCATCGTCGGGTTCATCTCGTACAGCACGCGCTCCACCCCCAGCCCGTGGGAGGAGCGGTCGAGGAAGCCGCGCAACTGGTCGAAGGTCTGTACCAGCGGCACGAATTCCGGCTTGAAGTCGGCCTGGACGTTGACCCAGAACATCGGCAGCTGGTTGGCGATCACCTCCGCCACCGCCTGGGGGGATTCGCCGCGCATGAAGGCGTCGGCCAGCATGGTGGCGATGCCGTCCGGCATCATCGCCCGGCCGCGGTAGCGGATGGGGGCGGTGGGGTCGAGCGCGATGCAGACGCGCGCGACCAGCCGGTCGCCCTGACTGCCGCCCTTGCCGCTGGACGCGGTCTGGATGGCGTTGCCGACCGCCTCCGCCCGCACCTCGTCGCCCATCGACCGGCGCAGCCATTTGTCCAGTTCGCCGCTTTCGATGACGCTGGCGGCGGCCGGGGCATGCCGGGCGAAGGCACGGGCCAGCGTGCGGCAGTGCCAGTATTCGGCCCCCTGGAATTCCAGCGGCCGGGCGGCGCGGCGGGAGATCTGCGGCTGCTTCGGGCTGAGGCGGCGGCCGGCCACCCACAGGTCGAGGTCGTTCAGGGTCCAGCGCTGCTTGGGATCGTCCACCAGCAGGCCGCGCACCACCTCGTTGATCGCCAGCGGCAGCCGGTGCTGCTGGACCAGGGCCGGATAGGATCCCCGCTCCATCTTCGCCTGCAGAACGGCGTCGTCGTCCAGCCCGGACAGCGGGTTGCGGCCCAGCGCCAGGATCAGCAGGGTGACGCCCAGCGAATAGAGGTCGTCGGCCATGGTGCCGGTGCCGCGGCCGGCCGGGTTGGCCATGCCGCGCTCGATCGTCTCGAGCAGGACCGGCTGGCCGTAGCCGGGCTGTGTCGACACGCAGTCGCCCAGCATCAGCCCGCCTCCCGCGAGATCGCGGTAGAACAGGTTGGTCGGGCGGATCGCGCCATGGACGACGCCGCGGCTCGACAGCTCCTTCAGCGCCGACACCAGCGGGTGGACGATCTGACGGGTCAGCTGGTCTTCCGGCATCGGGTCCAGCGTGTCGGTCAGCGACCCCATCAGCCGCTTGCCGCCCGGCCGTTCGAACACCAGGCAATAGCGCCGCCCACGGTCCTGCGGCCAGTCCACAAGCCCCCAATCGAGCAGCCGCATGTGGGTGGCGTTGTCGAGGCTGCCCACCGTGGAGCAGATGTCCATCCGCGGCAGCATCGCCGCATGGCAGATGATGGCGAAGGGTTCGATCCGCTTCTCGCGCAGCGCCTTGGCGGTGAAGGCATTGCCGCCGACGGCATTCAGCAGGGGGATCGGCGCGCCGGGCTGGATTTCGTAGCGTTCGGCGAGCTTGACCGGTTCGGCATTCGCCATCGCTGCGGTTCCCATCGTTCCAGTCTGGGCGTCGGATGGCATGAACGGCGGATCCCCGGAGCGTGCGAATGTGCGCAGGCCTTAGGTGGCGTGAAAAGGGCAAACAAACCCTTAACGTGCGCGTGCGTAACACTATCGGATTGGGCAGCAATGGAAAACCCCCGCCGGTAGGGGCGGGGGTTCCGTACGGCGAAGCGGATGGCCGCCGCGTTACTCGTTCTTGACCTTGGCGTAGGAGCCGGGGGCGTCTTCCAGGGCGGGGAGGGCGCCGTCGCCGGGCTGCCGGGCCGGGACCTTGCCGTCGGCGAACTGGCCGACCCACCTGTTCCACTCCGGCCACCAGGAGCCGGGGGTCTGGGTCGCCTTTTCCAGCCACTCGTCGGAGGTCTTGGCCAGCTTGTCGCTGGTCCAGTAGCAGTACTTGTTGGCCGCGGGCGGGTTGACGACGCCGGCGATGTGGCCGGAGGCGCCGAGCACGAACTTGACGGGGCCGCTGAACAGCTGGGCGCCGCTGTAGGTGCTCTTCCACGGGGCGATGTGGTCCTCGCGCGCCGACAGGAACAGCGTCGGGACCTTGACCTTGCCCAGATCGATCGGAACGCCCTTCAGCGTCACCGCCCCCGGCTGCGCCAGCATGTTCTTCTGGTACATGTTGCGCAGATAGAAGCTGTGCATCGCCGCCGGCATGCGGGTGCTGTCGCCGTTCCAGTACAGCAGGTCGAACGGGAAGGGGTCCTTGCCCAGCAGGTAGTTGTTGACGACGAACGACCAGATCAGGTCGTTGGCGCGCAGCATGTTGAAGGTGGTCGCCATCTTGGAGCCGTCGAGATAGCCCTGTTCGGCCATCTGCCCTTCGATGAAGGTCAACTGCTCCTCGTCGATGAAGATCGACAGCTCGCCGGCCTCGGTGAAGTCCAGCATGGTGGTGAAGAAGGTCGCCGACTTGATGCGGTCGTCCTTCTTGGCCGCCATGTAGGCCAGCGTCGAGGCCAGCAGCGTGCCGCCCAGGCAATAGCCGATGGCGTTGACGTCGCGCTCGCCGGTGGCCTTCTGGATGGCGTCCAGCGCCGCCAGCGGGCCTTCGACCATGTAGTCCTCGAAGCCCTTGGCCGCCAGCGTCTCGTCCGGGTTGACCCAGGACAGGACGAAGACGGTGTGGCCCTGGTCGACCGCCCACTTGATGAAGCTGTTCTTCTCGCGCAGGTCCAGGATGTAGAACTTGTTGATCCAGGGCGGCACGATCATCAGCGGCCGCTTGTTCACGTCCGGCGTGGTCGGCGTGTACTGGATCAACTGCATCAGGCTGGTCTGGAAGACGACCTTGCCCGGCGTGACCGCGATGTTCTTGCCGAGCTGGAAGGCGTCGTAGTCGGTCATGGAGATGCGCAGCTCGCCCTTGCCGCGCTCCAGGTCCTTCAGCAGATGCTCCAGTCCCTTGACCAGATTCTCGCCGCCGCTCTCGATGGTGGCGCGCAGGACCTCCGGATTCGTCATGACGAAGTTGGAGGGCGCCATCGCGTCGACGAACTGGCGGGTGTAGAAATCGACCTTCTTGGCCGTGTGGTCGTCCAGCCCCTCGACCTGGTTGACGGTCGACTGCATCCACCGGGCGCTCAGCAGGTAGGACTGCTTGATGAAGTCGAACAGCGTGTTCTCGTCCCAGGCGGCGTCCTTGAATCGGCGGTCGTCCTTGGCCGGGGCGATGACCGGCTGCGTCTCCTGCCCGAAGAAGCGCTGGGTCGTGCGCTGCCACAGGGTCAGGTAATCCTGCCACAGCGACATCTGCGCCTGCATCAGCTTGGCCGGGTCGGCCATCATGCGGGTGGTCATCTCGAGGAAGGCATGGCCGACGCCCATCGGATCCGGGCTCTTCGGGCCGGCGCCGTCGGAGGCCTGGCGCGCGAGGAATTCGGAAACCAGCCGCTGGCTCTGTTCGGCGATGCGGGTCATCGCCCGCGACATCTCAACCGGATCGGGCAGCTTGACGTCGGGCACCTGGGGGGAAGCCGGGGTGGAAGCCTGAGGGGGGGCCTTGGTCTCGGCCATGAGCACGGTCCTTCTTCTTTGGGCGGGTGTCGCGTCGTCGGTCACGTCGTATCGGTCACCATCATCCACATTGCCCGGCTTGCGCCAGATAGGGCTTTGGGCCTTGCGGACAGGCGGCTATACAGGCTTGCGGTTGATGTCTTCAGGGGGCGTTCTGCACCATGTCGCTGTGGGTGGCGTGCGGCGGTCCGGCCTTCTGGTGCGGTGCGGGAGAAATCCGGAACCTCTCATACACCGCTGATGTGAACATTTCATTTCACGGATCGTCGCACAAGGGCGGCGTCGCGGCCAGACACGGGGAAGGATGATGGTGACGGGCAGTCAGGAGGTCGGTCGGGGCATCGCGGCGGTCGGACGGGTATTCGGCGCCCTGATCTTTGTAATGCCAATGGTTTTTGGGCTGGCGGCCTGCAGCGACCGGGCGCTGGACACCGGCCTTCTGGGCGCCGTCACCGGCCAGCCCTCGCCGGTCAGCGACAATACGTCGCCCATCCGCGGTATGACCGGCGAGCGCACCGAATACCCGAATCTGGGCACAGTCCCCCCGCGCCCGACCGATCTGAGCACGGAAGCGGAGCGCCGGCAGGCGATGGACCGTCTGGCGCAGGACCGTGCGGCATCTCGCCGCACCAAGGAGCAGACGGAGGCGATCCCGGTACCGGAACCGCTTCCCACCCCGATGGCGGTCCCGCCGAGGCCGGATTTGCGGCCGGGGCGGAGCTGAGGGTTTTGGAAAAGGGAAAGCCCCCGTGCCGGATGGCCGGGGGCTTCTTGCTGTGTGGGGCGTGTCGGCTCCGACTGCCCCCACCCATCACTCCTGGATGAAGGCCTTCACGTAGGACTGGCTCAGCGGCTGGATCAGATAGTCCAGCGGGGTGCGGGGGGAGAGCACGATGCGGGCTTCCACCGGCATGCCGGCCTTGATCTTCAGGTGGCCAACCTCGTGGGAATCGGCGTCCTTCAGGCGGATGCGGGCCAGATAATAGTCCTGGCGGGTGGCGTTGTCGGTCAGGCGGTCGGCCGAGACGTAGGACACGGTGCCGTCGATGGTGCCGACGACGCGGCTGTCATAGGCGGTCAGCTGCACCTTCACCGGCAGGTCGACGGCCATCGACTTGATGTCCTTCGGCTGGATGCGGACCTCGGCCAGCAGGGCCTTGTCGTCGGGGACGATGTCCAGCACCGGTTCGTTGGCGGTGATGGTGCCGCCGACGGCCGGGTGGCCGTAGATCACGACGTTGCCGGCGTCCGGCGCCTTGATGGTGCGGTTGTCCAGGCGGTTCCTGGCGTCGCGGATCTGCTCGGTCAGCTTCTGTGCGTCGCCGCGGGCCTTCTCCAGCTCGACCAGAACCTTCTCGCGGAAGTCGCTGCGGCGGCGGACCAGATCGCCCTGGGCGTCGACCGCCTGCTGGCGCGACTGCGACATGCGGGCTTCCAGCTCATGGTCCTGGGCGTGCAGCTGGGCGTTCTCCTTCTGCGCCGCCACCAGCTTGGTGCGGGTGGAGTTGCCGCGGTCGAGCAGGCCCTGGGTGATATCGATGTCCTCGTCCGACAGCTTGATCTCGCGGGCGAGGAAGGCGCGCTGCTTCTCCAGGCTGCGAACCTCGTCGCCCAGCGTGGCGATGCGGTCCTGGGTCAGCTTGGCCTCAGTCTCCAGCTGGCTGCGGCGGACCTGGAACAGCTTCTCCTGGTTCAGCATGGCGTTGTCGACCGCCGGCTCCTTGGCGCGGCGGGCGGCCAGATCGGCCGGCCACTCGATCGCCGGCTTCTCGAACAGCTCGGCCGTCAGGCGGGCCTCCGACGCCAGCGTGTCGAACAGGGCGACGTTCAGCATCTCCAGCCGGGTCTGCGCCTCGGTGCTGTCCAGCCGCATCAGGACCTGCCCCGCCTCGACGCGGTCGCCTTCCTTGACCAGGATGGCGCTGATCACGCCGCCCTCGGTGTTCTTCACCACCTTGCGGCCGGTTTCCGGGGCCAGCGAGCCCATCGCGCTGATGGCGCTGTGCAGCGGGGCCACCGCCGCCCAGCCGGTCATGCCGCCGAAGCCGACCGCCAGGACCAGGAAGCCGCCCAGCAGCAGGCTGCGCACACCCGTTTCCGGCATCGCCGCCCGCAGCGCATGGATCGAGGTGATGGTCGCGGTCTTGCGCGAAGGCTTGCCGGCGGGGGTCTCGGGAGCGGGTTCCGAGGAGAGCGGGGCGGGGAAACTGGTGGTCATCGTGGTCATGGGACTTCCTTGGCTCTGTCAGGTCGGGCGTCGCTGGCCGGCGGCTCTGATTTCGGGCGGTGCCGGCGGTCAGCCGGCGACCCCTGCCGTGGCGGCGGACGGACCGGCCTGAGGGCCGAGATTGCGAAGGCGGGCGAGGTTGACGGCGCCGGGCTGGGCCTGCTGCTGCTCCGGACGCGGCAGCTCCATCGCCATGCCGTTCTTCAGGACGTAGGTGTGGTCGGCCATGTCGACGAAGACCGGGGCGTGGGTCATGACGATGGTCGTCGCCCCGCGCTGCTTGGCCGCCGCCACGAAGGCGCGGACGGCCTTGATGCCCAGCTCGTCCAGGCCGGCGGTCGGCTCGTCGAGCACCATCAGCGGCGGCTGGCCGAAGGCGGCGCGGGCAAGGCCGATCAGACGGGCGCTGGCGCCGGTGATCGGGGACAGCGGGTCGTTGACCTCGGTCTCGTAGCCCATGGGGAGGCTTTCGATCCACTCGTGGATGCCGACGGACTTGGCGGCCTCCTCCACCTGTTCGCGGGTGGCGCTGGTGAAGCGGGCGATATTGTCGGCGATGCTGCCGGGCAGGAGATCGACCTGCTGCGGCAGGTAGCCGATGCCCTGTTCGGGAGCGTCGGGGGTCAGGGTGGCGACGGACAGGCCGCCGAGCCGCACCGTCCCCGCCGACGGGAGGGCGACGCCGGCCAGCAGGCGGGCCAGAACCGACTTGCCCGAGCGGTTGGGGCCGGCGATGCAGACGGTCTCGCCCGGCTCGATCGAGAGATTGACGCTGCGCAGGATCGGCTTCTGGTCGCGGGGGGAGACGAACAGCAGGTTCTCGACGGTCAGGCGCTCGCTCTCCACCGGGACGGCGGGACGCTCCGGCTCACGCGACAGGCGCTTCAGCAGCGGCAGCAGGCGGCGGACGGCCTGGGCGGAGCGGACCAGCCCGCCCCAGGCGCCGGCGGTCTGTTCGATCGGGGCGAGGCCGCGGCCGACCAGCATCGAGGTGGCGATCATGCCGCCGAAGGACAGGTGCTGCTCGATCACCAGCCAGGCGCCGATGCCCGTCACGGCGATCTGCAGGACCATGCGGACCCACTTGGTGGCGGCGCCGATGGAGGCGCTGCGCTCGTAGCCCTGGTTCTGCAGGGCGCTGGCGGTCAGGAAGTCGCGGTTGACGGCATCCAGCGCGGTGTCGCCCATGCGCAGGCCGCGCACGGTGTCGGAGCGGGAGGCCAGGGCCTCGAACAGCTTCTGGGCGCGGCCGGCCGGCAGCTTGCTCTCGTCGTTGACGTCCTTGACGGCCACATAGCCGATCCAGCCCATCACCGCCATGATCGCCATCGACACGACCAGGACCAGCGCCAGCATCGGATGGATCACATAGATGCCGATGACGTAGAGCGGAGCCCAGGGCAGGTCCATCAGCGCCGGCAGCGACGGACGGCCGAAGGCGGCCTTCAGCTCCATCAGGTCGGCGAGCGGGCCGTTGTCCGGACGGCCGCGGCCGGCGGCGTCCAGGGCGTCGGCGGTCAGCCGGCGGCGCCACCGCACCTCCAGCGCGTTGCCGGCACGGGCCAGCAGGCGCGAGCGCACCATCTCCAGCACGCCGCTCAGCGTCAGCGCGATGACCACGATGAGCGTCAGCATGATCAGGGTGTCGTAGTTGCCGGACGGAATGGCCCGGCTGAACACCTGAAGCGAATAAAGCGGCATGGCCAACATCAGAGCATTGATGGTGGCGCTGAAGATAAATGTACTAACAAGTACCCTGGTAAAATAGCCGCGGTTGAAAGCCGCTTCCGGCTTATCGATGCCGGTCCCTCGCGTAGTGTTGGACTTGGTCGAAATAGGCATAAACAGCCCTCCAATTGTCACCGGTCGGCGCAGTGCCCACTGGATGCAGGCGAGCCCAGGGAACGCGATCTTGGTAAATGGGACCTTAACATTCGGAAGCGTCACAGGATTGCCACGGGATGCCACCACTTTTGCGCAGCTCCACCCCCGTCTTGACTGCTCTTCCGGTCCGTCTTGCGGCAGTTTGCCGGAAGTGGGTGCATGACTTATTGCCGGTTGGAGGAGGCGGAGGGAGCCGGTATCGTGGCCGACGTCGGACCCGGAAGGTCCGGATGCGGCGCGGCTCACCCCATAAGCCGACACAGTCGAAACCATATCCGGAGATGAGGATGGAAGGGCGCAAGGTCCCCTCGGTGGTGTTCAAGACCCGTGTGCGCGACGAAAGCGTGGACGGCCCCAATCCGTTCCGCTGGTAGGACGTGGCCAGCGACGAACTGTTCCAGGGCAAGCGCGTCGTTCTGTTCTCCCTGCCCGGCGCCTTCACGCCGACCTGCTCCAACGAGCAATGCCCGGCTTTCGAACGGCTTTACGACGAGTTCAAGGATCTCGGCGTCGACGAGGTCTATTGCCTCAGCGTCAACGACGCCTTCGTCATGTTCCAGTGGGGCAAGAGCCTGAACCTGAAGAAGGTCAAGCTGATCCCCGACGGCTCGGGCCATTTCACCCGCCGCATGGGCATGCTGATCGACAAGGACCATCTGGGTTTCGGCTTCCGGTCCTGGCGCTATGCCATGGTGGTCAAGGACGGCGTGGTCGAGAAGTGGTTCGAGGAGCCGGGCATCAGCGATGACGGGGAGAGCGGCGACCCCTACGGCGAATCCTCGCCGGAGAACATGCTGGCCTATCTGCGCGGCTGAAGCCGCCGATTCGGCAATCGATGGCGGAAGGCCGGCGGGGCGGGGGCTCCGCCGGCCTTCCGCATGTCGCCGAACGCCTTCAAGTCCCGTCCGCTGCCGGTCAGGTTGTGAAGGCTCCTGCATGTGCGTGCATCGGGCGGACGCCAGTCCTTTTCGATAGACAAACGTCATTGCCTTGCTACCTTCCGCATTGATTACTGCGGATGGGGCGTAGCAGGTGGCATCGTATCGGCGGGCCCGGAATTTCCTGGTTGTGTGTCTTGCGGCGCTGACGCTGCTCGGGGTCTTCGCCGACGGGCCGGGGGCCATGGCCGGTGAACCGGCGCCCCCGCTCCTTGCGCGCAAGATCGTCATCGAAAAGACCTCGGCCTCGGGTTTGGCGGCGGGTGCCTTCATGGCGCTCCAGTTCCATGTCGCCCATTCCACCGAGATCGCCGGCGTCGGCCTGGTCGCCGGTGGTCCATTCCTCTGTGCCGCCGAGAATCCGTTATTGGCGGCGTCCTGCATGCAGGGGAACGCGCACTGGCCGCGCGGGCAATCGCTGTACGAGGCGGCGCAGCCGCTGGCCGCCGCGGGGGCGATCGATCCGCTCGACCGTCTGCCGGAGGCCCAGGTCTACCTGTTCAGCGGCCGTGCCGACATGGTGGTGAACCGCAAGGCGGTGGAGGAGGCGGAGGCCTTCTACCGCGCCGCCCGCGTCCCGGCGAACCGGATCCGCCTGGAGGTGGGGATGGAGGCCGGCAACGGCTTCATCTCACCGGGCGCGCCCAACGACTGCAACGCCAACCGCAGCCCCTACGTCAACGCCTGCGGCGACTATGACCAGGCCGGACGAATCCTGTCGCACATCTATGGCGGCCTGAATCCGCCGGCCCCGAACCTGCCGGCGGCCAGTCCCTTCGACCAGACCCGCTTCGGCGATCCGGAGCGGACCGGGCTCGCGCCGGCCGGCTACGTCTTTGTGCCGCCGGCCTGTGCGGGGGGATCGGCCTGCGCCGTGCACATCGTCTTTCACGGATGCCGCCAGTCCGCGGCGGAGGTCGGCGACGCGGTGACCACCGGTGCCGGCTTCAACCGCTGGGCGGCCAACAACAATCTGATCGTGCTGTACCCGCAGCTGTCGTCCCGCCGTTCGGCGGACCCGATCGCCTGCTGGGACTGGATCGGCACGACGGGGGTGGATTACGCGACGAAGGGCGGGGCACAGATCGCCGCTGTCCATGCGATGTTGACAACCCTTGCAGGGCAAAGGTGACCCTCTCATGACCATTTCCAGCCAAGTCATTTCGAAAGCGGCGCTGGCGGCGTTCGTCGTTCTGGCGCCCCTTCCTGCCGCGGCCCAAAGCAGCGCTCAAGTCAAATTGGCCGATTTGAAGCTGAAGATCGATCCGGCGCAGACCACGGTGTCCGGAATTTCCTCCGGCGCCTATATGGCAGGCCAGTTCCAGGTCGCCTATTCGGGTCTGGTCAAGGCGGCCGGCATCGTCGCCGGCGGTCCCTATGCCTGTGCCGAGGTGTCGGAGGGCGGCATCGCCCCGGCGGTGGTGGCGCTGAAGCGCTGCATGGACGTGGCGATGGGCGCGCCGAATGTCGACGCGCTGGTCGCCAACGCCAAGGCCCGCGAGACGTCGAAGGACATCGACCCTCTGTCCAACATGGCGCAGTCGAAGATCTACCTGTTCAACGGCGACAACGACGTCACGGTGAAGCGCCCGGTCGCCGACGCCACCGATCAGTTCTACAAGGCGTTGGGCGTGCCGGCGGCGAACGTCTCCTATGTGAAGCTGCCGAAGGCGGCGCATGCCTACATCACCGACGGCTATGGCGCCGCCTGCGGCTTCATCCCGAAGGAGGGTGAGAAGAGCGAGTATATCAACGACTGCCAGTACGATCAGGCAGGCGCCATCGTCCGCTTCTTCTACGCCGACGCCAAGACCCCGAACGCCCCCGCCGCGGCCCGCCAGCCGCAACTGTTCAACCAAGCCCCCTTCGTCGGCGACACCGGCCGCAGCGGCATGGCCAGGACCGGCTACATCTATGTTCCGGAGGCTTGCGAGGGTGGCAAGCAGACCTGCCGCATCCATGTCGCCTTCCACGGCTGCCAGATGGCCTCGAACCTGATCGGCGACCATTTCGCGGTGAATGCCGGCTATAACCGCTGGGCCGACGTCAACAACATCGTCGTGCTGTATCCGCAGATCGACGGCGCCGCCAAGCCCACCTCCAACCCCAAGGCCTGCTGGGACTGGTTCGGCTACACCGGCTACGACTTCGCCCGCAAGGGCGGCTTCCAGATGACCGCCGTCCGCAAGATGATCGGCGCGCTGGCCGGGGAGTGAGGGGCGGCGTTCGTTCGCCCCCACCCCGCCAACGAAAAAGCCCCTCTCCGGCATCCCGGAGAGGGGCTTTTTCACATCACGGCGATCAGGCCTTCAGAATGCCGCGGCCGGCGAAGCGGGCGGCGACACCCAGCTGTTCCTCGATGCGGATCAGCTGGTTGTACTTGGCCAGACGGTCGGAACGGCTCGGCGAGCCGGTCTTGATCTGGCCGCAGTTGGTGGCGACGGCGAGGTCGGCGATGGTGCTGTCCTCGGTCTCGCCCGAGCGGTGCGACAGCACGGCGGTGTAGCCGGCCTTGTGCGCCATATCGACCGCTTCCAGCGTCT
>JBKHVJ010000442.1:0-9185 GCA_046570145.1 Alphaproteobacteria bacterium | reverse complement strand
GCATGCCCAAGCAGGAACAGGTGGCGGCGGAGTTGAAACGCGCGCTGGACCACCCGGTGCTGATCGTCAACGGCGGCGCCATCGTCGATTTCCTGGCCGGCCGCTTCAAGCGCGCCCCGGAAGCGGTCCAGCGCTCCGGCCTGGAATGGGCCTTCCGGCTGGCGCAGGAACCGCGCCGCCTGTTCCGCCGCTACTGCATCGGTGCCTTCGGTTTCGCCTGGAGCACCCTTCGCCTTCGTCGTGCCGCATCCCTCCGCACCCGCGAAACGGGCGCCGCAGCGCCCGATCAACCCCGGATCCCTCCGTCACCGATCCGGCGGTCGCCCATCCAGAAGGAGCTTTGAGACGTGGAAAACCTTCCCCAGATCAATAACGGAGGCCATGGTGGCCCGCCGGCTCCGGCGTGGCCCACCCAGGTCGGCCACCACATGCCGCGCGAGTTCGACGGCCCCGCTCCGGCCATGGGCCCCGACTTCCGGTTCATCCTGCGGGTGCTGGCGGCGCACAAGACGCTGATCGTCGTCATCGTGCTGGCGCTGACGGCCCTGTCGGCCTTCGCCGTCTCGCTGATGAAGGACAAGTACACCTCCGAAGCCCTTCTGCTGGTCGACAACCGTCAGGTCCGCGTCGTCCGGGCGGAAGACCAGGCGCTGAACGCCATCACGCCGGAAGACGGCGCGATCCTCAGCGAGATCGAGATCCTCAAGTCCACCGCCGTGCTGAGCCAGGCCGTCGCCGACCTGAAGCTGGCGACGAACCAGGAGTTCAACCCGCCGGTCCAGGCCGACGAGACGAAGCCCTTCGTCGAGCGCGCCACCGCCTGGACGCGCGAGCAGGCCCATACCGTGTTCGGCCCCGAACTGCCGGGCGTCGTCCAGGCGGTGCTCGCCCACGGCGACGACATGACCAAGGACACCCAGCTGCGCGAGACGCGCGCCGCCGACAGCATCGACGGCGTCCTCGACCGTGTCCGCCGCAACCTGGAGGTCGGCATCGTCGGCCGGTCGCGCGTGATCCAGGTCCGCTACACCGCCCGCGAACCGGAGATCGCCCAGAAGGTGGTGGACACCGTCGTCCGCCGCTACATGGAAACCCGCCAGCAGATGGACCGCGACCTGTCCACCAGCGCCGTCGCCTGGCTGGAAGACCGCATCGCCACCCTGCGCCGGGAAGTGGCCGAGGCCGACACCAAGGTCGATGCCGTGCGCTTCAAGGCCGGTCTGGTCAAGAACGGCACCAACGGCCTGATGGCCACCACCGAACTCGAACAGGCCCGCCTGCGCCTTGCCGAGGCCGCGGCGCTGCGCGCCCGCGCCGTCGCCCAGGCCCAGACGCTGGAACGCAGTGCCGGCAACGGCGGCAGCCTCGCCTCCCCGGTCGTGGCGCAGCTGCGCGCCACCGTCGCCTCGATCTCGACCGAGCTGGCCCAGCTGTCGCGCCAGTACGGTCCGAAGCACCCGCGCATCCAGGAACTGCAGGCCCGCCTGAACGAGGCCAACTCCTCGCTGCAGCAGGAGGTCCGCCACGAGATCGCCGGCGTCCGCGAGGCGGCCAACGTCGCCATCGAGCAGGAAAACGCCCTGAAGGGCATGATCGCCAAGCTGGAATCCGGCTACCAGACCATGGCCGAGGAAGCGGTGCCGCTGCGCACGCTGGAGGCCGAGGCCCAGGCCAAGCGCCAGCTGCTGGACAGCCTGCTCGGCCGTCTGGAAGAGGTGCAGGCCCAGCAGGACAACCGCGCCTTCCCGACCGCCGTCAAGCTGGTGTCGGCACCGCAGGTCCCGCATGAGCCGTCGGGTCCGTTCCGCATGCTCCTGCTGCTGGCCGGCTTCGTCGCCTCGCTCGCCGTCGCCATCTTCATCGTCTTCGGCATCGAGCTGTTCCAGCGCCGCATCCGCACCCCGGACGCCGTCCGCCGCATCCTGGGCGTCGGCACCGTCCACATCGTCCCGCACCACTCCACCCGCGGCACCCGCGGCCGCCTGGACCAGATCTTCCAGAACCATCCCTTCTCGCTGTTCTCGGAATCGATGCGCGCCCTGTTCCGCAACCACCTGTCGGATCTGGGTCCGGTCGGCTCCATCGCCGTCACCTCGGCCCGCCCGCAGGACGGCAAGACCTCGATGAGCCTCGCCATCGCCCAGGTCGCGGCCCAGGCCGGCCGCCGGGTGGTGGTGGTCGACACCGACTTCCGCCGGTCGCGCATCGACGGCCTGTTCAACCTGTCGGCCAAGAAGGGCCTGTCGGACTGGATCGCCGGCACCGCCACCCTCGACGAGATCGTGCACAGCAGCGACCAGGCGCCCTACGCCATGATCCCGGCCGGCCGCCTGATGCCGGAGACGCTGGACCGCTTCAACGTCGACGGCCTGATCCACCTGATGGCCGGCCTGTCGCCGCACTTCGACCTGGTGGTGTTCGACACCGCCCCGGCGCTGGCCGTGTCGGATGCCCGCATCGTCTGCGGCGCCGCCTCCAAGGTGCTGTTCGTCAGCCGCTGGGGCCACACCACGGCCAGCGACCTGCAGGCGGTCGCCGACCTGGGTCCGATCGACCACTCCAAGTTCGTCGCGGTCATGACCGACGTGAACCTGAAGAAGGCGGCGTCGCGCGGCTACCAGGGTCCCTACAACAGCTACATGGCGACCCGGAAATACTATGGCGACACCACCCTGCGGACCGCTCCGTAAGCGGCCCGCGGGCCCGGTGACCCGGAAATGGTGACCTGAAGCTCCTTCGACCCCCCGAGGCCCTTTCCCTCCGGACGCTGCGGCGCCCGGAGGGAGGGGCCTCTTCATGACGGGAAACCGCGACCAGAAGAGAAGCCCCTCCCTATGATCACGTTTCCGAAGCCCAGCCTTCCCAAATGGCGCCCTTCCCGGCGCGAGCTGCTGTGGACCGCCGCGGCCGGCGCCGTGCTGGCCAGTTGCCGCGGCGCCTCGGGGCCGACGCCTGCCGAGGCGGCCTCCTCACACGCCGCCGGGGCTGCGGAGCCGGCGGTGACGCTGCGCGACGCCTGCCGGGCGCTGGGCATCCGCCACGGCGCGGCGCGCGACCACTACATCGACCCCGAAGACCCGATGCTGGACCGGCTGATGGCGCGGGAATGCGACGTCGTCACCCCGGAAAACGGCGGCAAATGGGGTGTCTTCCAGCACACGGAAGGCAATTACGACTGGCGCCGCTTCGATGCGGCGGTGGAGCTGGCACGCTCCGTCGGCGCCACGCCGAACTGGCACACGATCATCTGGCAGCATATGGGCATGCCGCCCTACATGAAGCTTCCGGCGGCCCGGCAGGCGGAGCTGGGCATTTCGGAAAGCGCCTATTTCTCGCCCGAAGGCACGTTGAACGAGGAGAATGTCTGGCCGCGCTTCACCGGCGTGGTGGAGGCGGTCCGCCGGCGCTACGGCGACATCTTCTACCGCATCGACGTCGCCAACGAGGTCTTCTTCTGGGAGACGGAGGAGAGCCACCCGCGCCAGCAGGACCGCTACGGCTTCCGCCGCGGCATGTGGTGGGTGGCGGCCGGCGGGGAGGAGAAGGGGCCGGAATGGCTCGACCCCTTCTTCCACCATGTGCACAAGGCCTTCCCCAAGGCGAAGCTGGTGCTCAACGAGTTCGGTATCGAGATCGACGAGGGCTGGCAGCAGCGCAAGCGCGCCTATCTGCTGGATTGGTTGACCGGGGCGGTGAAGCGCGGCGTGCCGATCCACGGCATCGGGTTGCAAAGCCACCTGATCGGCGGCAAGCCTTATGACAGCGCCGGCATGCGTAAGTTCCTGCGCGCGGTCGATAAGCTGGGCCTGACCGTCCATCTGACGGAGATGGATGTCGACGAGACCCGCCTGCCCCGGTCCTGGTCGCGGCCGGAGAAGGATCGGGCGATGGCCCTGCTGGCCCGCAATTATCTGGCCGACGTGCTGGACAATGCCCGGCTGGAGGAGCTGTGCTGGTGGCACCTGCGCTCCGACCTGAATTTCATCGCCAGGGAGCATCCGGAGCTGAAACCCCACCCCTCCCCCTACGATGCGAATTCCCGCCCGTTGCCGCTCTATGCGGCGGTGGTGGACACGCTGAAGGACAAGGCGCGGACCGGCAAGGCACGGTCGGGCTGAGCCGCCCCCGGCATGGAACGGCGCAGAGCGCAGCGGGAGTACGCCCTTCTCGGACCCCACCCCCTCCGATAGGCCCGCGCGCCTGCCCCTTCGCGTGCGAGCGTCCGCTTACGCTCCCGTTTAGAGTCCCTCAAAGCGTCCGGCACCCCCTGAAGGAGAGGTCGATCGTGCAGAACACAGCCGAAACATTGCCGATGGATCGCCTGCCCGCCGACAAAGCAGGCGGAGACGCCCTCGTCGAGCGCTACCGGCGGAAGTTCCACCTCTCGCCGACCTATCCGCTGACGGCGGAGATGGTGCATCGGCACTGGGACCTGGAGCGGCGCCTTGCCCGGGAACTGCTGGAGACCAAGCCCGAAGAGCGCTGGGACGCCTTCGAGCAGGCCTACACCACGCTCTACAGCAGCTGCCCCTGGCTGAACGAAGCGGAGGACGACGCCCACACCCGCAACGAGGACCTGGACTTCCGCCATTTCCTGACACTGCTGGGCGGGCCGCAGGACGTGTACGAGGTGGGCTCGGGCAAGGCGCGGCTGCTGCGCTATCTTGCCCGCCACGGCTACCGCTGCGTTGCGACGGAGGTGACGCGAGAACGCGGCGCCAGTTGGATCGAGCAGGACTCCAACATCACCTGGAAGAACAGCGACGGCGTGCATCTGGCCCGGTTCGAGCCGGCAGACCGCTATGACAGCGTGATCTCCACCCATGTGGTCGAGCACATGCATCCCGACGACGTCGTCACCCACATGACGAACGTCCGGACCATCCTGAAGCCGGGCGGAAAATATGTCCTGAGCATGCCGCACAAGTTCGCCGGCCCCGCCGACCTGTCGGAAGTGTTCGGCTTGGACGAGCCGGTCTGCATGCATCTGCGCGAATACCGCTGGGGCGAGACGGCGGCGATGCTGCGCCAAGCCGGCTTCGACCGCGTCGAGGCGGTCTATGTGGTGCCGATGGCGGTGCGCCGCCGGCTGAACCTGCATTTCGCAAGCCGCGCCTACTTCGGCTACGTGCGCCTGGTTGAGGCATTTTTGGGACAGCTGCCATTAACCCTTAATCGCAAGCTCGGAAGGGTTGGTCAGCTCTTTATGTTCCGGCCGGAGGTGTTCGTGGTGGCCCACAAGCCCAAGTGATACCTTTTCACACGCCGCTAAATCACTGAAAAACAAAGCGTCAGGGACACGATCTACCCCTTTGTTGCAGCAATGCATCGACAAAGGGGTTTTTCGTGTCCCTTTCTTTTCACAGGAGACAGTGGCATTAGAGCCGCATTTCCCTAAAATTTGAAATACCTCGTTAACCTTTTCCGGCCAGTCTGGGCTCCAGCGAAAACACGGAAAAGAGGATGCTTCCAATGGCAACGAACCCCGTCGATATGACCTTCGTCGTCAATGCCTCGGGTGTGGCTGCCGGAGGAGTCTGGCCGCACTTCAAGTTCCTCGTCGACGGCGTCTCCGTCGGCCAGGCGACGGTCAATTCCATCAGCGCAGGCAAGTACAGCTTCACCACCAAGGTGGCGCCGGACGCCGCGCACAAGGTTCAGGTCGTGTATGACAACGACTGGATGTCGACCGACAAGGCCGGCATGTACCGCGATCTGATCGTCAAGTCGATCGAAGTCAACGGCAAGACCATCGCTTCCAACAGCTCGACGGTCACCTACGCCGCTGAGGGCCAGGGCACCCTGTCCGGCCGCGAAATTCTGTCCTGGAGCGGCTCGCTCGACTTCAACATGTCCAAGGACGTGTTCGCCGGCGCCGCGGGGACCCCGACCACCCCCACCACGCCGACCACGCCGACCACCGGCGGCACGCCGATCGTCGTGAACGCCTACGGCAATGCGGCCGGTGGCGTGAACGCCCACTTCAAGGTGCTGGTCGACGGCAAGGTGATCGGTGAAGCCACCGCCGGCACCGCCGCGAAGGACTTCACCTTCAACGCCAACGTCAGCGCCGACGTGGCCCACAAGGTCCAGATCCAGTACGACAACGACGGTGTGGTCAACGGCGCCGACCGCAACCTGTACGTCAACAAGATCACCATCGGCGGCCACGCCGTCGCCCCGACCGACAGCGTCGTGTCGATCGACAAGGGCGCGCTGGACGGCAAGGACGTCATCGCCGGCCAGAAGGCGATGTGGTGGAACAGCACCATGGAGGTGAAGGCCGACAAGTCCTGGTTCGGCGGCAGCACCTCCAACCCGACCACCCCGACCAACCCGTCGCAGCCGAGCCTGTCGGTCAACGACGTGTCGGTCGCCGAGCCGACCGGCAGCACCTCCTCCGGCGGCATCCAGGGCTTCCTGAGCACCAAGGGCAACCAGATCGTCGACGAGGCCGGCAACACCGTCCGCCTCACCGGCATCAACTGGTTCGGCGGCGAAGGCTACAACTACGTGCCCGCCGGCCTGTGGGCCGACAGCTACCAGGGCCACCTGGAAAAGATGAAGTCGGTCGGCTTCAACACCATCCGCCTGACCATGTCGGACGAGATGTTCACCAGCTCGGCGGTGACCAACGGCATCGACTATTCGAAGAACCCGGATCTGGTCGGCCTGACCCGTCTGCAGGTCTATGACAAGGTCATCGAGCATGCCGGCAAGCTCGGCATGAAGGTGATCCTCGACCACCACCGCAACGACGGCGGCGCCGGCACCAACGAGCACGGGCTGTGGTACACCAGCCGCTTCCCGGAATCGACGGTGATCGAAAACTGGAAGATGCTGGCCAAGCATTATGCCGGCAACGAGACCGTCATCGGCGCCGACCTGCACAACGAGCCGAGCGTCACGGCCACCTGGGGCGGCAGCGCCGCCACCGACTGGGCCTCGGCCGCCGAGCGCATCGGCAACGCCATCCAGACCGTGAACAAGGACTGGCTGCTGTTCGTCGAGGGCACGGAGTGGAGCAGCACGCTCGCCGGTGCGCAGTCCCGCCCGATCGAGTTCAACACCCCCAACAAGCTCGTCTACTCGCCGCATGCCTACGGCCAGAGCGTCTACAACTTCAGCTGGCTGCAGGATCCGGCCTATCCGAACAACCTGCCGGCCCAGTACGACAAGATGTGGGGCTACCTGTACAAGAACGACACCGCGCCGATCCTGCTCGGCGAATGGGGTGGCCTGTTCAACAGCTCGGCCGAGCAGACCTGGGCCCGGACCATGGGCAAGTACCTGAACGGCGACTGGAACCTGGACGGCAAGAGCGACATCGCGGCCGGCGACAAGGGCATGAGCTGGACCTTCTGGGCCTGGACGCCGGAATCGGGTGACGTGGGCGGCATCCTGATGGACGACTACAAGACCATCAACCAGTCCAAGATCAACCTGATCAAGCCGGCCATGGAAGGCGCGATCTTCGACACCAACAGCGGTTCCAGCAGCCCGAGCACCGCCAACGCCACCTTCACGGTGAAGCTGTCGGCGGCCTCCAGCACCCCCGTCACGGTGGATTACGCCACGGTCGACGGCACGGCCAAGGCCGGCTCGGACTACACCGCCACCAGCGGCAAGCTGACCTTCGCCGCCGGCGAAACCACCAAGACCGTCTCGGTCAAGGTGCTGAGCGACAGCGTGACGGAAGGCAACGAGACCTTCAGCCTGAAGATCTCCAACTCGACCGCGGCGACCATCGCCGACGCCACCGGCACCGGCACGATCACCTCGGCCGCCGCCAAGGCCGCCGCCGCGTCGCTGAGCTCGGCCGACCTGCTGGCCCACTCGCTGACCACCGCGAGCAGCACCGCCGCCGACCTGCCGACGGCGTCGGTCGCCAGCCTCGACAGCTCGGTCACCGACCTGTCGCACCTCGCCTACGACACCGCCTACCACGGTGCGGAGTGGCACGACCCGATGGCCCAGGCCGCCTAAGGGCCGGTCCTTCGAGGCGAACCACGGCTACGGAAAAGGGTCGGCAGCATCGCTGCCGGCCCTTTTCCCGTTCCGTGGCTCCGCATTCCGTGGCTCTGCAGGTTCAGCCCGGAACCGGCGAGGCGGCGGCGGTCGCGGCCATCGTCGACGCGGGACCGACCGCCGCCGGATGCGGGATGTCGGGAATGGTGACCTCCGCCACCGCCTTGCCCGGATTGCCGGCGACCACCGTGCGCCGCGGCATCGGCTTGGTGACGACGGAGGACGCGGCGACGATGCACTCGTCACCGATGGACACGCCGATCACCACCGCATGCGGTCCGACCCAGACGCCATCGCCCAGTTCCGGATAATGGGTCACCCGCCCGGTGGGAAGCAGGTCGTCCTTCTGGCCGAGCGTGACGCCGTGGAACAGGGTGACGTTGGCGCCGATGCGGGCGTTGGCGTTCACCACCAGCCCCCAGCCGTGCAGGATGCGCAGGCCGGGCCCGACCTCGGTTTCCCACGGCAGGTCCATGGCGGCGGAATGCTGGGTCCAGCGGTGCAGCAGCCGGCAGGCGGCCAGCAGCGGCTTGCGCAGCGGCCCTGCCATCCGGTTCGCCGCCTGGCAGCTGCGCAGGGTGAAGGTCACCCGGAACATGCGGTTGCCGGCCAGCAGCTTCAGCACCGCCCCAAGGCCGGAGCCGCCGCCGTAGCGGACGGCATCCGCCGCGACGGTCTGCCGATAGGTGTAGCGGGGAGCGTCCTGCATCGCGGTATGATCCTCCCGGGCGTCAATCATTGTCACGCCGTCTGCGGACGGCGAAGAAACCGGCCGGCCATGCGAAACAGCATCGCACGGTCGGTTTTCCCGAAGCTCGGCCCGAACAGGGCGACGATGGCGAACAGCATGGTCAGGCCGACCTTGGCGGCGGTGTAGGTGGGGTTCACCTCGAACCCGAACAGGGCAAGCCCGGCCAGATAGGCGACGGCGCCGGGCGCCAGGATGCCCAGGATGCGGAGCACGCTCAGCGGCGGCTCCTTCGGGCTGAGGCGGCGGCACAGCGCCTCGGTGGCGCCCAGCATCACCAGCTCGCGCCCCAGCACGCCGATGGCCCCGCCCATCAGGCCGAGCGGCCCCAGGGTGATCGCCATGATCAGCACGCCGACCGCCAAGCCGCCCAGCGAGATCGCCGGCAGCACGCCGACCTTCTTGGTCT
>JBKHVJ010000441.1:0-11402 GCA_046570145.1 Alphaproteobacteria bacterium | reverse complement strand
CGACGACGTCGCCGGCATCGACGAGGCCAAGCAGGAACTGACGGAGATCGTCGAGTTCCTGAAGGACCCGCAGAAGTTCCAGCGGCTGGGCGGCAAGATCCCGAAGGGCTGCCTTCTGGTCGGCCCGCCGGGTACGGGTAAGACGCTGACCGCCCGCGCGGTGGCCGGCGAAGCCAATGTCCCGTTCTTCACCATTTCCGGTTCGGACTTCGTCGAAATGTTCGTCGGTGTGGGTGCGTCCCGCGTCCGCGACATGTTCGAACAGGGCAAGAAGAACGCCCCCTGCATCATCTTCATCGACGAAATCGACGCGGTCGGCCGCCATCGCGGCGCCGGCCTGGGCGGCGGCAACGACGAGCGTGAGCAGACCCTCAACCAGCTGCTGGTCGAGATGGACGGCTTCGAGGCGAACGAGGGCGTCATCCTGATCGCCGCGACCAACCGTCCGGACGTTCTCGACCCCGCGCTGCTGCGTCCGGGCCGCTTCGACCGTCAGGTCGTGGTGCCGAACCCCGACGTGCTGGGCCGCGAGAAGATCCTCAAGGTCCACATGCGCAAGGTGCCGCTGTCGCCGGACGTCGACGCCAAGGTCATCGCCCGCGGCACCCCCGGCTTCTCCGGCGCCGATCTGGCCAATCTCGTCAACGAGGCGGCGCTGCTCGCGGCCCGCATCGGCAAGCGCGTCGTCGGCATGGCCGAGTTCGAGGCCGCCAAGGACAAGGTCATGATGGGCGCGGAACGCCGCTCCATGGTGATGACCGAGGACGAGAAGAAGCTGACCGCCTACCACGAGGCCGGCCACGCCATCTGCGCCATCCACTGCGCCGACAGCGACCCGGTCCACAAGGCCACCATCATCCCGCGCGGCCGTGCGCTGGGCATGGTGATGCGCCTGCCGGAAGGCGACCGTATCAGCCTGTCGCAGGCCAAGCTGCTGGCCGACCTGTGCGTCGCCATGGGCGGCCGCATCGCCGAGGAACTCATCTTCGGCAAGGAGCGGGTGACCACCGGCGCCTCGGGCGACATCAAGATGGCGACCGAGATGTCGCGCCGCATGGTGACGGAGTGGGGCATGAGCGACAAGCTCGGCCCGCTGCTGTACGGCGAGCCGACGCAGGAGGTGTTCCTGGGCCATTCCGTGACCCAGCACAAGAACATGTCCGACCGCACCGCCCAACTGGTCGACGAGGAAATCCGCCGCATCGTGGACGAGAGCTACGAGCGCGCCCGGACCATCCTGACGGAGAACCTCGACCAGCTGCACACCCTGGCCAAGGGCCTGCTGGAGTACGAGACGCTGAGCGGCGACGAGATCAACCGTCTGCTGCGCGGCGAACCGATCCTGCGCGACGACGACCGCGACACGGTCGCCGCCCCGCCGCCGCGCCCGACCGCCGGTGGACGCCGCTCCTCCGTTCCGCCCAGCAGCGGGCAGGAAAGCGGTGGGATAGGTCCGGAGCCGCAGGGTACCTGAGGTTTCGGTACTGAATATGAGAAAGGCGGCGCTGCGAGGCGCCGCCTTTTTCTTTCGGGTGCTTGTTGGGGTGAGGGAGACCGGTCCGGCAGGCTGGGGAAAACCTCAGAACGCGCCCTTCTGCTCGCGGCGGCGGTCGAGCGCCACGTCGAACTGGCGCAGTAGCTTCTGCATGCCTTCGAAGTAGAGCTTGCGCGACGGCGTATTCTTCATGCAGCGGGCGTCCAGATGGGCGACGCTGGTCAGCGCCGAGACGCAATAGCCGAGCAGCCAGTACCGCGAGCGGATGCTGCGCAGATAGTCGCGGAAAGGCTCCGGCTGGCCGTTCATGAAGCTGCTGAAGGCGGTCTCGTAGTCCGACAGGATGGTACGGATGTCCAGCAGCGTCGTCTCCAGCAGCTTGCCCACCTTCTCGATGTGCATCAGCAGCTGGGTCTCGTAGGGCTTGTGCATGCGGATGTCGACCGGAATGCATTCCCGCGACTTCAGCCAGGTCAGGATGACGCGGGCACGCGGGGCGATGCGGCGCAGCTGGTATTCATAGAAGGTGGTGCCTTTCCAGGCACTGAAGATGGTGTCGGCCTCCGCCCGCTCGATCCCGAAGGCGGAGACGAACAGTCCGGCCTCTTCCAGGTTGGGGTTCCAGATCGCTTCCAGGAAGCGCTCGATGCTCTGGGCGTTTCCCTGGCTGCCGGACAGCGCCTTGCGGACGATCGGCTCGATGCGGGCGCGGATCAGCCGTCGGAGCTGGTGGTCCTCCTCGTTGCTGATCAGCCAGTGGCGCGGATCGACGTTGACCTTCTCCGCCTCGAAGCAGGTCTTCAGCAGGAAGGCGTCGAGCGACGGCACGTCGTCGATCATCGACAGCATCTTCATGTCGCCGATGATGCCGTTCTCCTGCGGCCCGTGCTTGATGCCGAACTGCTCTTCCAGCAGCGCCTCGCTGTTGCGGCCGCGCAGATAGACGGCGACACCGCCGGACTCGGGCGCCCTGGCGTTGTGCGGCACATAGATACCGGTTTCGACCGGCCGGCTGCCGCCCTCCAGCTCCTCGTCCTCCGCCATCGGATCGCCGCCGTCGTCGTCGCGGTCGTCGAAGTTCGGATACTTGAAGAGGATGCAGTTGTTCAGGCCCTGTGCCTTGAACATGCGCTGCTCTTCGGGAATCTCGCGCGTGATGGCGATGAGATTCATCGACACGCTGGACCCGCCGTAAAGGATCTGCTCAAGAATCGGAGAAACCGAGTCCATTTTCTTGCGAGCGCGCATGAATATTACCCAAATCCGCGAATATTGCGCAAATCATAAACGCCGCCTTCGCAAACGCAAAGAGGGATCGGCAGGCCGATCCCTCTCTTCATCACGAGATTGCAGGCGCGTTGCCGCCGCTCAACCGGGTGAGCCTCAGCCGGCCTTCGGCGTGCCGCCCAGCGAGCCCAGCAGGCTGGCGACCTCGGCCGCCTCGTCCACCGCGACCATGCCGACGGTGTGATAGCCGCTGTCGACATGCATCACCTCGCCGGTGACGCCGCTGCCGAGATCGGACATCAGGAACAGGCCGGCGCCGCCGACCTCCTGGATGGTGACGTTGCGCTTCAGCGGTGCGTTCAGCTCGTTCCACTTCAGGATGTAGCGGAAGTCGCCGATGCCGCTGGCGGCCAGCGTCTTGATCGGGCCGGCGGAGATGGCGTTGACACGGATGTTGCGGCCACCCAGATCGACGGCCAGATAGCGCACGCTGGCCTCCAGCGCCGCCTTGGCGACACCCATCACATTGTAATGGGGCATGACGCGCTCGGCGCCGTAATAGGATAGAGTGAGCAGGCTGCCGCCGTCCTTCATCAGCGGCACGGCGCGCTGCGCCACCGCGGTGAACGAGTAGCAGGAGATGTCCATGGTGCGCAGGAAGTTGGCCCGCGTCGTGTCCAGATACAGCCCGTCCAGTTCGTTCTTGTCGGAAAAGGCGATGGCATGAACCACGAAGTCCAGCCCGCCCCATTCCTTTTCTATGGCGGCGAAGGTCGCATCGATGCTGGCCTCGTCCGTCACGTCGCAGGGCAGGACCAGCTTGGCGCCGACCTGCTCGGCCAGCGGTTTCACCCGCTTCAGCAGCGCATCGCCCTGATAGGTGAAGGCAAGCTCCGCCCCGTGCTGGGCCAGGGTGGAGGCGATCCCCCAGGCGATCGAACGATCGTTGGCCACACCCATGATCAGGCCACGCTTGCCGGCCATGAGCGGCATCGGATTGGACATCGGAACCTCGTGAACGACAGAAGTGCTGCGGCTCCAGCCGCGAAAAGTGGGGCGCATCCTACACGAAAGCGCCCACCGGTCAAACCGACGCGGGCTGTCTTGCCGCCGGAGGCGTCACATGTCTCTCCCTAAGGACAATTCCCGCCCGGAGGAGGATGAGCGCAGCCGCATCTTCGGCGGCCTGAGGGAGCTGGGCGGCTTCTTCGGCCACTCGATGCTGCGCTTCTACAACGACAACTGCTTCCAGACCGCGGCGGCGCTGACCTACACCTCGCTGCTGGCCATCGTGCCGATCATGACCATCGGCTTCGCCGTCTTCTCGGCCTTTCCGGCCTTCAGTGCGCTGCAGATGCGGATCCAGACCGCCGTCATCAAGAATCTGGTGCCGGAGATCGGCGACGCCATCCTGGAGTATCTCGGCCGCTTCATGGCGAATGCCGGCCAGATGCCGATCTTCGGCGTGATCGGTCTGGCGATGTCGGCGGTGCTGCTGATCTGGACCATAGAGGGGTCCTTCGCCACCGTCTGGCGCGTGCGGGAGCCGCGGTCCTACGTCACCCGCATCCTGTCCTTCTGGGCGGTGGTGTCGCTGACGCCGCTGTTCGCCGGCGCCAGCCTGTCGCTGTCCAGCACGCTGTGGACCGCGCTGGAACTGGCGCATCTGGAGGGCGTGGTCCATCCGCTGGCCGGCATCGGCATGCTGCTGCCTTTCGTCCTGCAGCTGATCGGCTGCACGTTGCTGTACCTCATCATCCCCAACCGCGACGTCTTCTGGCTGGACGCGCTGTGCGGCGGCGCCATCGGATCGGTCCTGCTGGAGGGATCGAAGGCGATCTTCGGCTGGTACATGCGCGAATACCCGGCCTATCAGACCATCTACGGCGCCCTGTCGGTCGTGCCGATCTTCCTGTTCTGGCTGTACATCGCATGGTCCACGGTGCTGTTCGGCGCGGTGGTCGCCGCCTCGCTGCCGGAATGGCGGGCGGGCAAGGTCACCCGCGGCGGCATGGAGGGGCTGCTGCCGGCGCAGCGGCTGGCGCTGGCACTCGCCGTCCTGCACGAGCTGATGGAGGCGAGCCGGCTGGGCGTGGGCCTGCGCCGCCGCACGCTGGTCGGCCGCGTGCCGGTGGGCACCCTGCTGATCGACGGCATCCTGGAACAGCTGCGCGACGCCCATTGGGTCGCCCACACCACGCGCGACGCCTGGGTGGTGACCCGCGACATGGGCGAGGCGACGCTGCTGGAGCTGATGAAGGCGCTGGGCATCGGCATGCGCGGTTCCGTCCATGGGCTGGGCGGGCTGAACCTGCCATGGCAGGAGCGCACCGCCCGGCTGCTGGACGCCGCGGAAGTCAGCCAGAGCGACCTGCTGAGCGTGCCGCTGAAGACGCTGCTGAACGACGATCCGCCGCCCGAAGGACAGCCGGCGGGGCAGGGGGATCTGCCGGCGGCGGGGCCGGTGCCGCTGCGGGCGGTGAAGAAGTAGCCGCTCAGGCAACTGCGGGCGAACCGGCGGCCGGCTGCGGCGGCGGGCCGAAGCGGTTCTCCGCGGCATCGCCTTTGGTCACCGTCCAGACGAGGAGGACGATCCATCCAATCACCGGAACCACCGCCAACAGCAACCACCAGCCGGACCGTCCGACATCGTGCAGGCGGCGGACCGACACAGCCAGGCTCGGCAGCAGCAGCGCCAGTTCGGCGATGGAGCTCAGAGGGCTGGCATCCTCGAATGGAAACAGTGCGATATCGATGATGCCGGTGACGATGCCGATCAACACGGTGAACAGCATCCAGTACCAGTATTCGGATCGCAGCGAGCGGCCGGAGAACCCGACATACTGGGAAAGCACCGACCTGATTGCGTCGAAGAAATTCATTGTCCGCTCCCTCGGCGGGTGGCCTGCCGTGATTGGAAAGCTCAACAACGGCACGATCCGCAGGCAATCGGCGCGGGGCAACACGCTCCATCGACGCAAGTCGGTTCCGTCCGCAACGGCGTGCCGCGCTGCAGGATGCGGCGCAAACGAAAACGGCCCGCCCCGGAGAGCAGGTCGCATGCCGAAATCGCCGCATGCGCGTCGACCGCGGGTTTTCGCTTACTCCAACCCCGCCTTCTTGCGGACGTCGTAGCTGCGGGACTTCGCCCACTGCTCGACGAACTTGACCAGTTCGGCGTCGGGCGGGTCGGGCAGGACGACCTTCAGCTTCACATACTGGTCGCCCGGCTGCTTCGTGGCCTGGTTCACCACGCCCTTTCCGCGCAGCCGCAGGACGGAGCCGGTGTTGGCGCCGGGCGGCACCTTCACCGCCACCTTGCCGCTGATGGTCGGAACATTGACGGTGGCACCCAGCACCGCCTCGTTCAGGGTGATCGGCACCTCGACATGGATGTCGCTCTCCTGCCGGGTGAAGAAGGGGTGCGATTCGACATGCACCTCGACGATGGCGTCGCCGTTGGGCATGCCGCCCATGCCGGGCAGGCCCTGGCCTTTCAAACGAAGCTTCGACTCGTTCTCCGTCCCGGGCGGGATGGCGACGTCGATGCTCTTGCCGTTGGACAGGTTGATGCGCCGCTTCGACCCGTTCGCCGCCTCCACGAAGGGGACGGTGACGGAGTAGGAGATGTCGCTGCCGCGCACCTTCGGCCCGGCCGAGCCGCCGGTGGGGCCGCCACCCATGCCGGCTCCGGCCCCGGCACCGCCGGGACGGCGCCGGCCGCCGCCGAACAGGTCGGAGAACCAGTCGTCACCGCCGCCGAAGAAGTTGTCGTCGGCGGTGCCGCTGTAGGCCTTGCCCCGGTTGGTCCGTCCGCGGGTGCCGAAGCCCGCGTGCCGTTCCTGCCCGGACGGGTCGATCTCGCCCCGGTCGTAGCGGGCGCGCTTCTCGGTATCCGACAGCAGCGTGTAGGCGGCCGAGATTTCCTTGAACCGCTCCTCGTTTGCGGCATCGCCCGGCTTCAGGTCCGGGTGATGCAGCTTGGCGAGCTTGCGGTACACCTTCTTGATGTCGTCGGCACTGGCGGACCGGCTGACGCCGAGAACGCTGTAGGGATCGCGCGTAGCCACGGGCAGAGAATTCCCGCCCCAACGGGGCTCAAGGGTTGCAGGTCGGACGTGTTACGAGTTGCCGACGATCTTCCACGTACCGTCGGCCTGTTTGCAAGCGGTTCCGTACGCCTGCTCCGTCCGGCCCTTGACCACGATGGTCTGCTGGAACTCGCGGCAATAGGTGCCGGTGTTGCTGTAGCCGTCGCGGGTGGTCACGATGGTGCCGGAGTTGCCCGACTGAGGGTTGTTCCAGTTGATGCGGTCGCCGACCGGGGCGGCATAGGCCTGACGGGCCGCGGTCTCGGCATAGCCGGCATCGGCCTTGTCGAGCGAGCTGCCGACCTCGCGGCCGATGAAGGCGCCCAGCAGCGTGCCGACGCCGGTGGCCACCAGCTTGCCGGTTCCGCCGCCGATCTGCGATCCGATCAGGCCGCCGGCGACCGCGCCGCCGGCCGTGCCGATCGTTTCCTTCTGACCGCCCAACTGGCAGCCGGCCAGCAGGCTCGCGACGATCACGGCCGGAACGACTTTCTTCACGAACATCCTTGCGCCTCGAAAAGGTTGGTTGCCGCGGCACCTTATCGGTGGCTTCGCGGTGGACAGTGATATAAGCGACCCTATCCTTGCTGTGAATTGTGATGAGGCTGTGACCCTTTCGCTTTTGCACAAAGGATAGCCCCCGCACCCCGCCTGCGGGTGGCGCGGGACCCATCGAAACAGGACCCACGGGCATGACCGACAGCAGCGAGCGCGACCCTTACGAACTCTTCTCCGAATGGATGAAGGAAGCCGAGCAGAGCGAGCCCAACGACCCCAACGCCATGGCGCTGGCGACCGCCGATGCCGGCGGCGTTCCGTCGGTGCGCATGGTCCTGCTGAAGGGCATCGATCCGCGCGGTTTCGTCTTCTACACCAACACCGAGAGCCGGAAGGGCGAGCAACTGCTCGCGAATCGGAACGCCGCCCTGTGCTTCCATTGGAAGACCCTGCGTCGGCAGGTGCGGGTGGAAGGGCCGGTGGAGGTGGTGACCGATGCCGAGGCCGACGCCTATTTCGAAAGCCGCGCGCGCGAAAGCCGCATCGGAGCCTGGGCCTCGCAGCAGTCGCGCCCGCTGGAAGGCCGGTGGGAGCTGGAGAAGCGCGTGGCGCAGTTCGCCGCGAAATACGCCATCGGCACCGTGCCGCGGCCGCCGCACTGGACCGGCTTCCGCGTCCTGCCGTCGCGCATCGAGTTCTGGCGCGACCGGCCTTTCCGCCTGCACGACCGGCTGGTCTACCGCCGCGCGGCGGAAGCAACGGAGCCGGTTTCGCCGGGCTGGACGACCGAGCGGCTCTATCCCTGAACGTCAGCCTTTTCCATTGGCCCTGAACGGAAGGCAGGTCGTGAGCGAAAACCTGGATAGCGGCGCTCGGGCGGACCGTCTGCGCCGCCGCGCCACCTATGCCAGCGTGGCGGTGGCCTCCACCCTGATCGCGGCGAAACTGGGGGCCTATCTGCTGACCGAGTCGGTCAGCATCCTGTCGTCGCTGATCGATTCGACCACCGACCTGATGGCGTCGCTGGTGACGCTGCTGGCGGTGCGTCAGGCCCTGCGGCCGGCGGATGCCAACCACCGCTACGGCCATGGCAAGGCGGAGGCGCTGGCGGCGCTGGCCCAGGCGGCCTTCATCGCCGGTTCGGCGGTGCTGTTGAGCGTGGAGGCGGTGCGGCGGATCGTCCGGCCGGAACCGATCGCCGAGGGCACGATCGGCATCGCGGTGATGCTGCTGTCGATCGTGCTGACGGCCGGCCTCATCACCTTCCAGCGCCGGGTGCAGGCGGCGACGGGGTCGGTCGCCATCGGGGCCGACCGGCTGCATTATTCCGGCGACCTGCTGATGAACGGCGCCGTCATCGCCGCCATCCTGCTGACCGAGGCGACCGGGCTCGCCATCGTCGATCCGCTGTTCGGCATCGGTATCGCGCTGTTCCTGCTGAACGGTGCCCGCGGCGTGGCGCGCGACGCGCTGGACGTCCTGATGGACCGCGAGCTGGTGCAGGAGGAGCGCGACCGCATCGCGGCGCTGGCCAGGGCCGAGCCGGGCGTGCGCGGCCTGCACGACCTGCGCACCCGCAATGCCGGCACCGGCTGCTTCATCGAACTGCATCTGGAACTGGACGGGACCCTGACCCTGACCGCCGCGCACGAGATCGCCGACCGGGTGGAGCGGCGGCTGCGGGACGCCTTCGTCAACGCCGAGGTGCTGGTCCATCAGGAGCCTGCCGGGCTGGCCGACGACCGGCTGGACAACCGCATCGCCGGCTGAGCCCAAGCGTTCGGGGCTTGCCGGGACCGCTTGCGGGATATCCGTCGTGATACGGTGCCGTATTGCGGGAAATCCCGCATTTCGCGACAAACCGCCGGTCGCGCACAATCGCCGGACGCGGCCTCTCCTAAAGGTATCCTACCAAAGGACAGGGGGTGCCGGGCCCATCCCGGTCCGCCGGTTCGTTGCGGACATGTCTCAAAAGCGCAATAATAGTGCTTGGGAGAAAGCGCTCAGTTACAAAACAGCAAGAATGGTGGGCATAATGGATGGAAGCTTTACGCTTCGGCCGCATCTGATCGCGGACATCGCGACGGAAGCCGGCAATCTCGGTATCGAGATCGCGGACATCGCCGGCCACATCGAGGATGTGAACGCCCGCGTCACCCACCAGTCGGAGGTCTTCACGCAGTTGCGGGACACCGGCGCCAAGATGTCGCGCAGCACGCAGCGCATCTCGGAAGCCTCGGCGGTCGCACGGTCGGTGACGGAACAGGCCCGGCAGGAGGTCGACGGTTCGCACGACCGGGTGCAGCGGTCGCTGTCCGACATCCATGCGCTGGTGTCGTCGGTGACGGGGATCGAGGGGCAGATCGCCGGGCTGCGCGATGCGTTGGACCGCGTCGGCAAGGTTGCAAAGGAGATCTTCACCATCGCCAAGCAGACCAACCTGCTGGCGCTGAACGCCACCATCGAGGCGGCACGGGCCGGCGATGCCGGACGCGGCTTCGCCGTGGTCGCCAACGAGGTGAAGTCGCTGTCCACCAAGACCAGCGAGGCGACGACGGAGATCGACGCGACGCTGAAATCCCTCAACGAGCAGGCCCAGCGTCTGATGGCGGAAAGCTCGGCCAGTGCGGCCAAAGCCCGCGCTGTCAGCGAGGGTACGGCCGCCATCGGCACGGTGATCGAGACGGTCGGCCGTGCCATGCGGGAGTTGAACGGCGAGACCGACAAGATCGACGCCGCCTCCGCCGAGATCGGCGCCAACTGCGGCGAGTTGGAGCACGAGATCGCCGATCTGGCCGCCGGCGTGAAGCTGTCCAGCGACAACCTCGCCCAGGCCCGCGACCGGGTGAACAATCTGGTCGGCATGAGCGAACGGCTCATCGGCGTCACCGCGGAACTGAACATCGAGACGGTCGACACTCCCTTCATCGCCGCGGTGAAGGACGCCGCCGCCAAGGTGTCCGACGCCTTCGAGGAGGCGCTGGCCCGCGGCGACATCAGCGAGGCCGACCTGTTCGACCGCAGTTACCAGCCGGTCGCCGGATCGGATCCCCAGCAGGTGATGACCCGCTTCACCCAACTGTGCGACCGCCTGCTGCCCGGCATCCAGGAGCCGGTGCTGGCCGCCAACGGACGGATCGTCTTCTGCGTGGCGGTGGACGACAACGGCTATCTGCCCACCCACAACCGGCAATTCAGCCAGCCGCAGGGGCGCGACCCGGTGTGGAACGCCGCCAACTGCCGCAACCGGCGCATCTTCAACGACCGCGTCGGACTGGCCGCGGGCCGCAGCACCAAGCCCTTTCTTCTGCAGACCTACCGCCGCGACATGGGCGGCGGGAAGTACGCCCTGATGAAGGACGTCTCCGCCCCCGTCATGGTGCGCGGCCGCCATTGGGGCGGATTGCGGCTCGCCTACAAGGTGTGAGGGACCTCCGGTCCCTTTCCCCGCATCTCTGCTTCCGGAGGATGCACCATCGTGTACATGGCGGTGAATCGCGCTAAACTCGCCGGCCAAAGGGGTTGAGACGGCGCAAACTTGCGCTCTGGAGGCGGGGGAATGGGCTTCACGGTTACCTTCTGGGGCGTGCGCGGCACGATTCCCTGCCCGATGGCCTCGCATCTGGGCTTCGGCGGCAACACCTCCTGCGTCGAAGTGCAGGCGGGAAAGCAGCACATCGTCATCGACGCGGGAACCGGGCTGCGCGCGCTGGGGCGCAAGCTGCTGGCGGAGGGGGTGACCAGCGCCACGCTGCTGCTGAGCCACACCCACCTGGACCATATCAGCGGCTTTCCCTTCTTTGCGCCGGCCTATACCAAGGGCTTCGGCCTGCGGGTGATCTCCGGCCATCTCACCGGCAGCCCGGACATCGAATCGGTGATGGCCCGCCAGATGGAGCGTCCGCTGTTCCCGGTGCCGCTGCGCACGATGGGCGGCGACCTCAGCTTCCTGGAGGTGCCGCCGGGCCACAGCTTCAAGCTGGAGGGCGGGGTGCGCATCCACACCGCGGCGCTGAACCACCCGGACGGCGCCACCGGCTACCGGATCGAGTATCAGGGCCGCTCGCTCGCCTATGTCACCGACACCGAAC
>JBKHVJ010000440.1:0-10016 GCA_046570145.1 Alphaproteobacteria bacterium | reverse complement strand
GCACCAGCTGCGCGATCCGTTCGGCATCACCTATTGGCCCGATTTCCAGGGACGCGACGGCAGCCGCACCCCGATGCCCTGGCGTGCCGACGAGCCCAACGCCGCCTTCACCATCGGCGAGCCCTGGCTGCCGGTGCCGGACGCCCACCTGGACCTGGCGGTCGACCGGCAGGAACGGACCGCCGGCAGCCGGCTGGCGGTGTGGCGTGCCGCGCTCTCCCTGCGGCGTGACCTGGAGGCGCTGCGCACCGGCGCGGTGGCGGCGGTGGAGGAGCATGGCGACGTGCTGTCCTTCGAGCGCATCGCGGGGGAGGAGCGTCTGCTGGCGGTCTTCAACATGGCCGACCGCCCGGCCGAATTCGCGCTGCGCGGCCGCGGCGAGCCGGAAGCCCTGCCGGTGCCGCGTGCGCCGGGCGCCCTGCCGCCGGAGCCGACGGCCGATGGCCGGACGCTGGTGATGCCTCCGCTGTCGGTCTTCCTGGGACGGCTGCGGCTGCCCACCTGACCCAGCCGCATACGCTGTCCGAGGGGGCGCGCCGACACCTTCGAAAGGCAGGCATGCACATTTATGCGATGCAGGGCGCCGCTTTGGATGATTTGTTACACTCTCGCCTAAGTCGCTGTAATTCCCTGATTCACCGCGGGTTGCGGAAATTGTCAGCGATAGCAATAATCTTGCGGAGTAGCGGGAGTGGAAAGAAGAGCGTTTCTCACCAAGGCCGGCGTCGGTGCCGTTTCGACCGTTGCCGCCTCGACCCTCGCGGCCCCGGCCATCGCGCAGAGCCAGCCGACCGTCCAGTGGCGTCTGGCGTCGAGCTTCCCGAAGAGCACCGATATCCTCGTCGGCACCTCCGAATTGATCGCCAAGCGCGTGTCCGAGGCGACCGACGGCAAGTTCCAGATCCGCGTGCACGCCGCCGGTGAGATCGTGCCCGGCCTGCAGGTGCTGGACGCCGTGCAGAACGGCACCGTCCAGTGCGGCCACACCTGCGGCTACTATTACGTCGGCAAGGATCCGACCTTCGCCTTCGACACCGCGATTCCCTTCGGCCCGAACGCCCGCCAGCAGAACGCCTGGTTCCAGTATGGCGGCGGCCAGGAGGTGATGCGCACCTTCTTCGCCAAGCACGGCATCGTGCAGTTCCCGGCTGGCAACACCGGCGCCCAGATGGGCGGCTGGTACCGCAAGGAAATCAAGTCGCTGGCCGACTTCAACGGCCTCAAGATCCGCATCGCCGGCATCACCGGCCAGATCATGGCCAAGCTGGGCGCCGCCCCGACGCAGATCGCCGGCAGCGACATCTACCCGGCGCTGGAAAAGGGCACCATCGACGCCGTCGAGTTCGTCGGTCCCTACGACGACGAGAAGCTGGGCTTCGTCCAGGTCGCCAAGTACTACTACTATCCGGGCTGGTGGGAAGGCGGGCCGCAGGTCTCGCTCTACATCAACCAGAAGGAATGGGAAGCGCTGCCCAAGTCCTATCAGGCGATCCTGACCGCCGCCTGTGCCGAGGCGAACAGCGCGATGACCGCCCGCTACGACGCGGAGAATGCCCGGGCGCTGAAGCGTCTGGTCGCCAAGGGCGCCCTGCTGCGTCCCTATCCGCGCGACCTGATGGAAGCCGCCCACAAGATCGCCTACGAGCTGTACGACGACATCGCCAAGACCAACCCGGACTTCAAGGCGGTCTACGACAGCTGGAAGCCGTTCCTGGATGAGGTGCAGCTGTGGTTCCGCGTCGCGGAACTGCCCTATGACAACTTCACCCAGTCGGCCGGCCGTTCGAAGTGACGGTTCCGGAGGTCTGAGGATACAGGGGGGCGGCCCGATCGGCCGCCCCTCTTGCGTCAGGCGAGATAGTTCAGCAGCGACAGCTTCTGCGTTTGGCCGGCGACCGCGTAGGTCGCCTGTTGCACGTTCATCGCACTGCTCAGCCTTGCCGCGACCTCGTTCTCGTCGATGCCCTCGATCTTGGCGATGCGCTCGGTCAGGGTGGCGACGGACTCGGTGTGCGACGTCTTGATGTTTTCCAGCGTTGCGCCGTCGGACGCGACCTTGGCGTGGATCGACCGGACCTGGTCCGAGGCCTGGGTCAGCATCTCGCGCGCCTGGGTGCTGTATTCGGTCCATTTGCCGGGGTTCGCCGCCGCCGTGCGCACCAGTTGCATCGCCTTCACCAGGGTCTGGAACGCCTTGTCGTCGGCGCTGACGCCGTAGGCGATGTTCAGGTTGTCGTCGATGGTCACCTGGGACTTGCGGTATGCCTCGGCATTCTTGCCCTTGGTCAGATATTCGGCGTCGTAGAAGGGCAGGTCGGGCGGATCGGCGTAGGGAACGTTGATCAGGCTGTCCTGCTCCGGCGGCAGGGTCCCGACCGAGATGGTGTTCTCAAGCGACCCGTTCGTCACCTTGGCGGAGGTGGAGAACAGCGAGGTGCGGTTGGGATGGTTGGGGTCGGCATTGGCCGTGCTGGTCAGCGCAATGCCGGGACCGCTGCCCACCGCGTCGATGGTGACGGGCGGCGGGGGATTCAGCGTGGCGAACTGCTGGCGCAGCCTGTCGGCGACCTGTCCGACATTGTTGACGCCGGCGTCGTAGTCGGTGTCGCTGACCGTGTAGCGCACCGTATAGGTCTGGTAGGGCGGCAGGTCGCGCGGCGCGGTCGGGTTCCGGGTGTAGTAGTTCTGGTTGTACGGATCGTCGGGATCGCCGACCGCGACCGTGAACTCGAAGGTGTCGCCGATGTCGACCGCGGCGCCGTTCAGGGTGAAGCTGTCGATCTGCGGCAGGGCGGTCGTCGGTGCCTGGGTGGTCGTCGGTGAGGTGGCGGTGTTCTCCACCGTGGCGGAGTTCACGACGCGCGCCGACAGGTCGAACTTCTGGCCCGGATCCTGGCCGACCAGCGTGATGATGCCGTCGGAGGTCGACACCGTCATCGGCAGCGCCGGATTGGCGGCGTTGATCTGCGAGGTCAGCGTCTGGGCGACGAAGGTCAGCGACTTCGGATCGGCCGCCTGGACCTGATAGCCGAAGGTCTTGCCGCTGACCGTCACCTCGAAATAATCGTCGGCGTTCACCACGGCGCCGTTCAGCGTGATCTTGCTGGTCTGCTTGGTCGCCAGCAGATCGGTGACCGGTTCCGTGCCATAGCGCGAGCCGGCGAACAGATAGCGGTCGCCGAAGCGCTGGTTCAGCAGCGCCTGGATGTCGCGCATGGCGCCTTCCGCGCGATCCTTCACCTGATCGGCCTGCGGATAGGAGACGGTGAAGCTGCTGCTGGACGACGCCTTCAGCGTGTCGAAGCTGAGGTTCAGGATGGCGCCCTCGCCCGGGCCGCCGGAGATGTTGAAGTTGTAGCCCTTGCCGTCGTTGGGCGGGGTGGTGCCCAGGTTGATGGCGCGGGTGGTCTTGCCGCCCAGCCCGTCGGTCACCGTCACGTCGAAGGTGCCGTTGCCGCCCTGCTGCGACGGCACGGCGGTGACGGTGTAGTTGGCGCCGACCGTCAGCTTCGACTTGGCGCTGTCGATCGCAACCTTCATCCCCTCGGGATTGGTGTTGATCGGCGAGGTGACGCTGGCGGGGCCGGGCTGGAAGGGGAAGGTCGTGCTGGAGGTCCAGCTCGACACGATCGATTCCAGGGACGTCAGCACCTTGTCCGTCGCCTGCACGCGCGGCGCCGCGGTGTTGATGCTCTGGATGTAGTTGTCCTTCTTCGCCATCTCCGCCCGCAGGTCCAGAAGCTTCTGCACCTCCGGCCCATAGGCGTTGAGATCGACCGACTTCTTGCCCGTGGTCAGCTGTTCGGACAGCCGGTTGATGTCGTTCTGGCCGCCGGACAGGTTCCGGACAAGGCTCAGATATTTCGAGTAGCTGCTGACTCCCGTTATCGAGCTCATCGGACCACCGCCTCCAGCGCATCAAACATTGCATTGGCCACTTGCATGACCCGTGCCGAAGCCTGGTAGGAGGTCTGGAGCTGCTGCAGCTGGGCGATTTCCTCGTCGATGTTGACGCCGGTCTGGGACTGATAGCGTTCGGACAGCAGCTGCATCGACGCCTTGTTGGACTCGCTGGTGGTGTTGGCGGTCTTGGCCGCGGCCATCCAGGTGCCGGTGATGGCGCTGCCCATGGCGCTGTAGCTGGTGTCCTTCAACTGCAGGCCGTCGGCGCTGAAATTGCGGCCGGACGCGTTGATGGCCGTGACCATGCCGTCGATGGCGGCCCGCTTGACCTTCGCGGTGTTGTCCACGAGTTTGGCGTTCACGGCGATGGTGAAACGGTCGTTTCCGGTGAAGAACTGGTTGATCTGCTCGCCGTCGGCGGCCGGGGCGGACTCGTCGTAGGCGTCGGCGAAGCTGGTCGGCTCCCCGGGCCTCGTCGGGCCGGTGAAGGCCTTGGCGTATTCGTCCAGCTGAGAGCGCAGCTTGCGGATGACTTCCGCCGCCGGGTCGCCGCTGGCCGGCGTCGGCGGCTCGGTCGTCGAGCCGTCCTTGCGCATCTGGATCAGCGAGCCCAGCTTGCCGGCGGTCAGGTGGTTGTTGATCGAGGTGACTTGATTGCCTACCTGTAGGTTGATGTTGCCGCCGTCATAGGAAAGATTTGCCGGCTGGGCATCGACCAGCGCCAAGCCCGACGGGGTGAAGATCGCCAGACGGCCGTCCGGCCGCTCCACGGTGCGCACGGCCATGTAGGTGCTCAGTTCGCGGATCAGGCCGTCGCGCTTGTCGGCGACGGCGTTGGCGGCCGCCCCCTGGCCCAGCAGCGACACCGTATCGTTGTTGATCGTGTTGATCTGCTTCAGCAGGTCGTTGACCGTGTCGACCGACTTGGTGATGTCGGACTTCATGTCGCGGTCGAGCTGCTCCACGCCTTCGGAGACGCGGCGGATCTCGCGCGAGAAATTGTCGGCGGCCTGGACCAGCTGGTACTGCGCGGTCTCGTCCTCCGGCGAGGTGGCGAGCGTCTTCACCGCGGCCTGGAACTTGTCGGCATAGTCGTTCAGCAGCGGCGTGCCGTTGGTCGTCCGCATCAGGTCGCCCAACTGCTGCATGTATGTCGCCGTCGCCTGCGATCCGCCGTCGCGCGCGGTCAGGTCCATCACCTGCGCCATCAGGGCCTTGTCGACTTCCCGGCGATAGGTCGTGCTGATGACCTGGCCGCTGGCGTCCACCGACTGCTGGGCGGTATGGCGCGTACGGGTCGGGTCGTTGGCCTGCGCGATGTTGTCCGAAACCAGCTTGACGTTGGTCTGGACGGTGCGCAGCCCGGCCGTGGCGCTGTTCAAGGCTGCGAAGAGGGACATGGCAGGGGACCTTTCGCGGATCGGGAGGATCGGGGCGGTGCCGGGATGGCCGCCGCCCTCCCCTCAGGCGATCAGGGAAACGGGCGATGGAACGCAGGCGATCAGGAAGTCGGGAGGTCAGGGCCGCGGCTTAGCGCTTCAGCCCCAGCACTTCCTGCAGCATTTCGTCGGAGGTGGTGACGATCTTCGCGTTGGCGGAATAGCTCCGCTGGGTGACGATCATCTTGGTGAACTCGTCGGCGATGTCGACGTTGGAGCTTTCCACGCTGTTCGCCACCACCGCACCGGCGCCGTTCGTCTCCGGATCGTTGAAGTTCGGCTTGCCGGCCTCCTCGCTCTCGACGAAGACGCCGCCGGATTCGCGCTGCAGGGCGTTCGGGTTGTTGAAGGTGATGATCGGCACCTTCGCGATCATCTTCGAGCGTCCGTTGTCGTAGTTGACCATGACGGCGCCGTTGTCGCCGAAGACCACATCCTTGAACTGTCCGCGCGGGGCGCCGTTCTGGACCAGCTGGGTGACGTTGATCTCCTCGCCGGCATACTGGGTCAGACCGCCGGGCTTCTGGTACTTGCCGAGGTTCAGCGTGACCTGCTGCGGGCCGAAGCCGTAATCGACCGTGAAGGTGACGGTGGCGTCGGCGCCGGCGGACTGGTTGGCGGCGCTGACCGCGGTGCCGGTGCCAACCAGCGCGGTGGAGATGTTGGTCAGCGTGCCGACCGTCTCCGGCGTCTTGCCGAAGGTCAGGCCGATATGGGCAGGCGTCTGGCCGGCGACCGCGCTCTGGTCCAGGGTGAACTGGGCGGGTGCGGCGTCCGACACGCTGGTGGTGGCTGCGGCATCGCCCGTCGCCAGAGTGGTGCCGGCTCCGTTGACGGTTGCGGTTCCGCCGTCGGCAACGATCTCTGCCGCGAAATAGGCCAGAACCTTGGCGGGAGTGTCATAGGTCCCGTAGTTGGCGTTCGAGATCGTCAGGCTGTATGGCTGACCGTTCACCGTCATGTTGTAGGTGTCGCCGATATCGACCGACGAGCCGCCGAAGGCGATGTTGCCGGCACCGTCATTGGTCAACGTGTTGGTGCCGGTCGGGCTGGCCGCGGTCTTGGCGGTGACGGTGATGACGCCGCCCTGGGCGCTGGCGGTCACCGGCAGCGAGGTGTTGGCGTTGATCTTGTTCGCCAGCGCCGCCGTGATGTCCTCCATCGTCATTTCTTCGCCGGTGGTGCTGTAGGTCACCGCCGTGCCGTTGATGCTCAGCGTGTACTGCGTGCCGATGTCGCCCGGCGTGCCGGTCAGGGTCACCGTGCGGCTCTGGCGCACGCCGGCCACGCTGGCGACCGACGGCAGCGAGCTCATCGTGTTGACCGCGCTCGCGGAGTTGGTGGCGGTCGCCGTGCTGGTGACGTTGGTGTTCGCCGTGTTGGACTGGATCGACAGGATGTTGCCGGCGGACGAGGCGGTGACGGTCGTGCCGAGCTGCTGGTTGATCCGGCCGGCCAGCTGGGACACGACGTCGCTCACCGTCGAGTAGCTCTGATAGGTCGCGGCGGTCACCGTATAGCTGATCGGCGTGCCGTTCACGTTGATGGTGAAGGAGTCGCCGATCTCGACCTGGGTCTGCGGGAACTGGAACTTGTCGATCTCGCCGGCGCTGGCCGTCGCCGCCGTCGAGGTCTGGGCGACGATGGTGTTGGTGGTGTTGGTGCCGGACGTCACCTCCGTGTTCAGCTTGAACGGCGTGCCGGCATCGCGGGCGGTCACGCGGATCGTCTGGCCGGACGAGGTGGCGAGCACCGAGGCCGCCGGGGAGGCGGAGTTGATCTGGTTGGCCAGCGCGCCGGCCAGGCCCGAGTAGGTGCGGATCGAACCGATGTTGTCGGCGGTGATCTTCAGGCTGTAGTTGGTGCCGTTGACCTTCACCGAATAGACGTCGCCGATGCGCAGGTTGTCCTGCCCGTTGGTGTTGTTGCCGGAGATGGTGACGACGTTCACCTGGGCGACCGCCGTCTGGCCGGCAATGTTCTGGCCGAAGGACACGGTGGCGGGGTTGCCGGTGAAGGTGCCGTCGACCGGCTTGGTGTTGGAACCCGGCGCGTCCAGGACCATGCGCCAGCTGCTGTCCGCCTGCTGCCGCCACTTGAAGTTCACGGTGCGCGGATTGCCCTGGCTGTCGAAGATCTGGATGCTGCTGTCGGGAACCTTCTCGCCCGGCTTCGGCGTGGCCGGCAGGTTGGCGGACAGGTCGATGGTGTTGGTCGCCACCGGCTTGTCGATCAGCGAGTTCACCTGGATCGGCGCCACCTGGTCCTTCTGCAGGATGCCCGTCACCGGATCGACCACCCAGCCGTTCAGGGCGTAGCCGGCGCTGTTGACCAGATAGCGGCTCTTATCCAGTTCGAAATCGCCGGCGCGGGTGTAGAAGGCGGCCGATGACGCCACCGTACCCGTCTGGGTCTGCACCAGAGTGTTGGACCCCTGGGTTGCCACCTTGGTGACGCTGAAGAAGCCTTGGCCCTGGATGGCGATGTTGGTCGGGCTCTGCACCTGGGTCAGGCTGCCCTGGATGTTGTTCATGAAGACCGGCTGCGCCGTGACCCCGCCCGGCTCGTGCAGGCGCTGGCTGGACTGCAGGACCATCGTCTCGAAGGCTGAATCGACGCGCTTGTAGCCGATGGTCGAGCTGTTCGCGATGTTGTCCGAGATATGTCCGAGCGCCTTCGACTGGGCATTCAGGCCGAGAACGGCGGTTGTCATCGAACCGAAGATGCTCATGGCCGGGGTCTCCGAAAGAATAGGGCAAAGGTCTTCTGTGCCCTATCTAGCAAACGGAGTGCCAACTGCGATGGTCGTAGCAACCCATTGAAATTGCAAAATTATTTGCGCGAGCGTTACGGCAGCGCCCGAATTTGCCGGGAGGTGGGAAAGTTTCGCCTAGTGCCGGCGGGGGCGGGCGGGCAGAAAGCTCCCGCCGAAGCCGCGACCCACCTTCATCGTTCGGTCCTTATCGTCCTGCCGCCCTGGCGGCGCGCAGGGCATGCGCCTTCAGCACGGCGGCGGCGGTGCCGACCACCGTGGTCCAGTCGCCGGGCCGCGGCTGGCGGAACAGCCGGAGCGACGGGTACCAGGGGCTGTCCGCCCGGTCGAGCAGCCAGCGCCAGTCCGGCACATGGGGAAGCAGGAGCCAGGACGGCACGCCCATCGCTCCGGCCAGATGAACCATCGCGGTGTCGACCGTGATCAGCAGGTCGATGTTGGCGAGGATGGCGGCGGTGTCGGCGAAGTCGCGCACCCGCTCCACCACGTCCCGTACCTCCTCGCCGGGCAGACGGTGCAGGTCGGCGCGGGCGTCGCCCGTCTGCAGGCTGACGAACCGCACCCCTGGAACCGCCAGCAGCGGGCGCAGGGCCGCGACCGGGATCGAGCGGTTGCGGTCGTTGCGGTGGCGCGGGTTGCCGGCCCAGACCAGTCCGACACGCAGGCCCGCCGCGCCGCTCCCATCGACGTCCCCGCACTGCTCCGCCAGCCGGTCGTGCCAGCGGGAAACGTCGGCGGGATCCGGGATGAGATAGGGGACGGTGGCGGGGATGTTCGCCAGATCGGTGCCGAAGGCGCGGGGCAGGCTCATCAGCGGGCAATGGAGGTCGTGCGGCGGCGGCTCCTCCCCGCGCACGAGGACCTGGACCGACTGGCCGAAGGCCCGGTTGAACAGGCGGTAGAGCAGCAGGTGCGTTTCCAGGACGACCCGTCCGCCGCCGCCTGCCGCGAACTGCGCCACCAGCGGGGCGTAGCGGACGAACTGCATGGCGTCGCCGAACCCCTGGTCCATGTGCAGCAGGACGGTGGCGGCGCCCGTCGGACGGCCGTCCCAGGGCGGGGCGGCGAAGCGGTGCCAGCGGTGCTCGAACCCTTCCCAGCCGGCGCGCAGGTCGCCGCGCACCAGCCGTCCCACCGCACGGGCGAGATGGGCGTCGGAGCGTGCCGGGTTGTGGGCGAGCACGGCATCGAAACAGGATTCCGCCTCGTCGAAGCGGCGGAGGTCACGCAGCACGGTTCCTAGGTTGAACAGCGTCTCCGCATGGCCGGGACGCAGACGAAGCGCCCGGTCGAGCCAACGCCGGGACTCCGCATAACGGGCCAGCGCGTGCAGAGACGCGCCCTGCGCCTCCAGCGCATCGCCTTGGGCCGGATCGAGCGCCAAGGCGCGCCGCAGCACCGGCTCCGCCCGTTCCGGCAATTCGGCCGCGCGCAGGGCTGCCCCCAGATGCCCCCAGGGAGAGGCCGCCTCCGGGCGGACGCGGATGGCCCGGCCGATCGACCGGATGGCGGCGGCGATGTTGCCGGTCTGCGCCCGCAGCACGCCGGAGAGGTGCAGCGCGTCGGGCTGCGCCGGCTCCACCGCAAGGACGCGGGCATAACCGTCGGCCGCCGCATCGGCATGACCGGCCATGTGGTGGTTGACGGCGGCGTTGAGAGCGTCCACGAGTGTCGTCATGGCTTCTTCTCTACACCCGCTCGCGGGCAGGGCGAGGGCCGACGTGACTGCCAAGCTGGGGCCATGGCCTCAAAACAGGAGCCGCACACGGAAATGGACGACCGTCTTCCGACGCATCTCTGGGTTTCGGCCCATATCCGCGCCGCCGATGCCCAGGGGGTGGCGATGACCGTGGTCCGCAAGGGCGATCCCAGCCGCGGAACGGTGATCCTGAAGCTGAACA
>JBKHVJ010000439.1:0-9434 GCA_046570145.1 Alphaproteobacteria bacterium | reverse complement strand
ACTGCTCGCCCGACCCGCCGTCGTCGAAGCGGCGCCGCACCTCCGCCCGCCCCTCGGTCAACGCCTTGCGCAGGCAGGCGATCAGCGCCGGGCGCAGCTTGTCGCCGGTGCCGTGTTCGGCGACCAGATCCTCCAACTCCCCCGACAGTTTGCGGCGGGAGATGATGGCGCGCTTGTTGGGAATGGCCGACGCAGGGGAATCGGACGGCGTCGGCGTCTTGGAGCGGGCGGACAGCATCGGTCGGGGAAAACCTCGGCATTCTGGCGGCTTTCGGGCGATCCGGAATGGCCGCGGCGTTCGCACTATAGCGGTAAAGCCTTCAGGTAGCACGCCCGCACTGGAAAACCAGCCCTGCAACCGTGGGGGAGTGACGGCCATCACAGCCTTACCCGAATTGCGGGGACAGACTGTCCGGCATGGATCGCAATAGGGGACATGAACCATGACCGGCGGGAAGAGCACGGGTCGCGCGGCGGGCGAATCCTCGGCAAAGGCGCGGCGGGAACTGGCGGCGCTGAACGATGCGCTGACGCTGGCCGAACAGGGCCTGGGCCGTCAATCGACGGCGGCACTGATGGCGCGGCTGCTGAGGGTGGCGGCGATGTATCCGCGGTCGGTGGACGACACGCTGATGTGGCAGGTCACCGATCTCGTCACCGGCGACGACGTGTCGGATCCTGTGAAGCTGACGCTGATTCGCATGGGCTGGGCGTCCATCGTCCAGGCGCAGTACCGGGTGCATGGCCTGCGCATGGTGGAGCGGCGGGTGGCGGTGAGGGCGGCGGCGTGAATGAGGATCCCCTCTCCCCCCGGGGAGAAGGGGTTTTGCGCAGGCGTTCCCGTTGCCCATGGACCACCGCCCCGCTTATGCTGGCCTCCCCTCCACGGCCATGGACCGTCCGGTGCTGTCCTTCATCCTGTCGAAGCTGCTTTGGGGTGTGGTGGCGCCGGGCAATGCGCTGGTTCTGACCGTGGCCCTGGGGGCGCTGCTGTTGCGGACGCGGCGCTGGCAGCGGGCGGGCAAGCGGATGGTCACGCTGGCGGCGGTCCTGCTGCTGCTGGTGACCTACACGGGACTGGGCGCGCTGGTGGCGCTGCCGCTGGAGAACCGTTTCGCCAAGGCCGAGCCGGAGGGGCGCATCGACGGCATCATCATGCTGGGCGGCGCCCTCAACCCGCCGATCACCGCCGACCGCGGCGATCCCTCCCTCAACGACGCGGCGGAGCGGATCCTGGGCTTCGCCGATCTCGTCCGCCGCCATCCCGATGCCAAGGCCGTCTTCACCGGCGGGTCGGGCCGTCTGCTGGGGCAGGAATACAAGGAGGACGTGACCGCCCGCGCGGCGCTGGCCCAGGCCGGCATCCCCGACGACCGCGTGATCTACGAGGCGCAATCCCGCAACACCTGGGAAAACGCCGTGTTCAGCAAGGAACTGGTGAAGCCGGCGCCGGGGGAACGCTGGGTCCTCGTCACCTCCGCCATGCACATGCCGCGGTCGGTCGGCATCTTCCGCGCAGTCGGCTGGGAGGTGATCCCCTACCCCGTCGATTACCGCACCCGCACCGGCGCCAAGCCCTATATGCGCTTCGAGTTCGGCCAGAACCTGGTGATCCTGGACGACGCGGTGCGCGAATGGATCGGCCTGGCCGCCTATCGGACGATGGGCCGCACCGAGGCCCTGTTCCCGGCGCCCTGATCGTCAGGATCATACTCCGCCTGTGTCCCCCGCCTGTGTCATCGTGTTTCCCGGCCTTTCCGGGCATTGGCGTGGCCGTGCCACTCCGCTAGAGTGCCGCCGCCTTGGCGGTTCGAGGCGACCGGGAGATCGAGGGGTTTGGCGGATGCGTCGCTGGCGCGGGGTGGGCAGGATCGTCGTGCTGGTCGGCGTGGCAGCGCTCGCCGCCTGTGCGCAGAAGCCGGCCGGCACCGGGTCGGGCCTGCCGACCAGCGGCATCTACAAGGTCGGCAAGCCCTATCAGATCGCCGGCGTCTGGTACTATCCCAAGGAAGACTACACCTACGACGAGACGGGCATCGCGTCCTGGTACGGGCCCGGCTTCCATGAGAAGAATACGGCCAACGGCGAGATCTACGACCAGGACGAGCTGACCGCCGCGCACAGGACCCTGCCGATGCCGAGCCTGGTGCGCGTCACCAACCTGGACAACGGCCGGTCCATCGTGGTGCGGGTCAACGACCGCGGCCCCTACGCCAACGGCCGGATCATCGACATGTCGCGCCGCGGCGCCCAGCTGCTGGGCTTCGACGGTCCCGGCACGGCGAAGGTCCGCGTGCAGATCCTGGCGGAGGAGAGCCGGGCGATTGCCGCCGCCGCGCGGCAGGGAACCCCGGCCCCGCTGCTGGCGGAGATCGACGGCCCGCCGCCGAAGGCCGCCCCGCGCGGCCGGATCGAGGTGACCGGTCCGTCCGGGCCGGTGACGATGGTATCGGCTTCGACAGGTGCGCCGCGCCCGGCGGTGGTCGGCGCCCCGGTGCCGCCGCCCGCCACCGTCGCCGGCAGCATGTCGGAAGGCCGGTTCGTGCCGGCGCCGGTGGTGGCGCAATTGCCGGTGAAGCCGCAGGAGGCGATCTATGTGCAGGTCGGCGCCTTCGGCAGCGAAGAGAATGTGGCGAAGGCCCGCGCCCGGCTGTCCGCCATGGGTCAGCGTGCCAGCGTAAGCCTGACGCGGTCGGGCGGCATGTCCCTGCATCGCGTCAGGGTCGGGCCGCTGGACAGCGTCGATCGTGCCGACTCCCTGCTCAACCAGATCATACAGGCCGGCCTTACGGAGGCCAAAATCGTGGTGGATTGAACCGGCCAGCCGATTTCCATCCGGATCGCTCTGACGAGCGCCTGTGACCGAGTGCCCTTGGAGGAATGTTGCCATGAACGCTGTTGTCGTCCGCCTGTGCGCCGTTTTCGGCCGTTCCGTCGCCCTTTCGGTTGGAATGGCGGCCGGAATCGCGATGGCCGGGGCCACGATAGGCGCCGGCATGACCGCGGCCTCCGTCCAGGCCGCGACCATCGACACCATCGCCAAGCAGGCGATCCTGCTCGACCTGACCTCGAACACCGTGCTGTTCGAGAAGAACGCCGACGAGCGCATGGCGCCGTCGTCGATGAGCAAGATCATGACCGCGTACCTGACCTTCGAGGCGATCAAGGCCGGCCGCCTGACGCTGGAGAGCACGCTGCCGGTCAGCGAACGGGCGTGGCGCATGCAGGGCTCCAAGATGTTCGTGGAGCTTCACAACAACATCAAGGTCGACGACCTGATCAAGGGCATGATCGTCCAGTCCGGCAACGACGCCTGCATCGTGCTGGCCGAAGGTCTGGCCGGGTCGGAGGGCTCCTTCGCCGAGCAGGCCAACCGCAAGGCGCGCGAGCTGGGGCTGAAGGGCAGCAACTTCGTCAACTCCACCGGCTGGCCCGACCCCAACCACTACATGACCGCCCGCGACATGGCGCTGCTGGCGGAACATCTGATCAAGGACTATCCGGAATACTACCATTACTATTCGATCCGGGAGTTCAAGTATCACGGCATCAACCAGGGCAACCGCAACCCGCTGCTGTACCGCGGCATGGACGTGGACGGCATGAAGACCGGCCACACCGAGGCCGGCGGCTACGGCCTGACCGCGTCGGGCGAGCGCGAGGGTCGCCGCCTGCTGCTGGTGGTCAACGGACTGCCAAGCATGCAGGCGCGCGCCGACGAATCGGCCCGCCTGATCGAATGGGGCTTCCGTGAGTTCGCCTCCTACACGCTCTACAAGGGTGGCGAAACCATCGAGCAGGTGCCGGTCTGGCTCGGCGAGCAGGAGACCGTTCCCGTCACCGTGCCGCAGAACCTGAGCGTCACCATGGGCCGCGCCGACCGCCCCGGCATGAAGGTGTCGCTGGTCAGCAACGCCCCGGTCGCCGCGCCGATCAAGAAGGGCGACACGGTGGGCAAGCTGGTGATCTCCGCCCCCGGCTTCCCGGGCAAGGAGGTGCCGGTGGTGGCCGCCCAGGACGTGCCGAAGGCCGGCATCTTCGGCCGCGCCTTCGCCGCCGCCAAGTATCTCGTCTTCGGCAACAGCCTGTGACCGTGACGACCATGCCGACCGCCTCAGTTCCTGCACATCGCGGGCGCTTCATCACGCTGGAAGGCGGCGAGGGCGCCGGCAAGTCGACGCAGCTGCGCCGGCTGGCCGAGACCCTGCGGGAGGCCCTGCGCGCCCGCGGCGTCGATCTGGTGACGACGCGCGAGCCGGGCGGATCGCCGGGCGCGGAGGAGATCCGAGGCCTGCTGGTGACCGGGGAAACCGGCCGCTGGAGCCCGGTGACGGAGGCGCTGCTGCACACCGCCGCCCGCCGCGACCATCTCGAACGCAAGGTGTGGCCGGCGCTGGAGGCCGGGGATTGGGTGCTGTGCGACCGCTTCTTCGACAGCACCATGGCCTATCAGGGCTATGGTCTGGGGCTGGGGCGCGAGTTGGTGGAGACCTTGCAGACGGCGGCGCTGGGCGGCTTCCGCCCCGACCTGACGCTGATCCTCGACATCGACGTCGAGACCGGCCTGCGCCGCGCGGTGGCCCGCCATGGCGGCGAGGACCGCTATGAGCGGATGGACATCGGCTTTCACCAGCGGCTGCGCGACGGTTTCCTCGACATCGCCCGGCGGGAGCCGGACCGCTGCGCCGTGGTGGATGCCGACGCCGACCTCGACACCGTGCAGGCCCGCATCCGGGACGCGGTGGCCGGGCGGCTGGGGCTGGTGTCTTGAGCAAGGCGCGCCCCCCTGCCCCGGCGGCCCCCGCCGCCGAAGAGGCGCTCGCCCCCCGGCGCAACCCGGACCTCGTCGGGCATGAGGAGGCGGAACGGCTGCTGCTGGAGGCCTGGAACTCCAGCCGGCTGCCGCATGCCTGGCTGATCGGCGGGACACCCGGCATCGGCAAGGCGACGCTGGCCTTCCGCTTCGCCCGCTTCGTCCTGGCGCAGGAGCAGAAGGGCGACAGCCTGTTCGGCAATGGTCCCTTGGAGGCAAGCGCGCCGGTCACCTCGCTGCACATCGGGCCGGACCATCCGGTGTTCCGGCGGGTGGCGTCGGGCGGGCATGCCGACCTGCTGACCATCGAGCGCCAGCGCGACGAGAAGAAGGGCCGGCTTAAGCGCGACATCGCGGTGGACGACGTGCGCAAGATCGGTCCCTTCCTGCGCCGCACCTCGGCGGAAGGCGGCTGGCGCGTCGCGGTGATCGACGGCGCCGACCGCATGAACCTGAGCGGCCTGAACGCCATCCTGAAGATCCTGGAGGAGCCGCCGCCCGGCGCCCTGCTGCTGCTGGTCAGCGACAATCCCGGCGGCATGCTGCCGACCATCCGCTCGCGCTGCCGCAAGCTGACGCTGAAGCCGCTGGCGGAAGAGACCGTCATCGACCTGCTGGGGCAGCATCGCCCCGACATCGCCGCCGACGACCGCCCGGCGCTGGCCCGTTTGTCGGAGGGCAGCGTCGGCCGGGCCATCGATCTGGCCGATGCCGGCGGACTGGCGCTCTACCGCGAGATGATCGGGCTGCTGTCCGACCTGCCGCGCATCGACATCGTCGCGGCGCACGCCTTCGGCGACAAGCTGACCCGCAAACAGGATGACGGGATGTTCGAGACGGCGACGGAGTTGCTGGTCTGGTGGCTGGCCCGCTTCGCCCGCTCTCTCGCCCGCGGGTCCTGGCCGGCGGAGGTGGTGCCGGGCGAGGCCGCCCTGATGACGCGTTTGGCGAATGCCCGCGGTCTTGAACGTTGGGTGGAGGTGTGGGAAAAGGTTCAGCGTCTTTTCGCGCGCGCGGAATCCGCAAACCTGGACCGCAAGCAGGTGGTCCTGAACGCCCTGTCGGCGCTGGAAACGGCAGCCGCCTAGGGTTATTTCAGAACCTGCCGGTTGAACCTGACTCGAAAGAAAGTGCCGCAACTGGCCGGGCCGAAGACCTTCTACCTGACGACGCCGATCTACTACGTGAACGACGTGCCGCACATCGGCCACGCCTACACGACGCTTGCCTGCGACGTCCTCGCCCGGTTCATGCGCCTCGACGGCTATGACGTGAAGTTCCTGACCGGCACCGACGAGCACGGCCAGAAGGTGGAGAAGTCGGCGGAGAAGGCCGGCATCCCACCGCAGGACTTCACCGACCGGGTTTCGCAGAACTTCCGCGATCTCGTGTCGCTGATGAACTATTCCAACGACGACTTCATCCGCACCACCGAGCCGCGCCACGTCGCGTCGGTGCAGGCGCTGTGGACGGTGCTGAAGGATCGCGGCGAGATCTATCTGGGATCCTACGCCGGCTGGTATTCGGTCCGCGACGAGGCCTTCTATGGCGAGGACGAGCTGACCACCAGCCCGGCCGGCAAGAAGATCGCCCCGACCGGTGCCGAGTGCGAGTGGGTGGAGGAGCCATCCTACTTCTTCAAGCTCTCGGCCTGGCAGGACCGGCTGATCGAGTTCTACGAGCAGAACCCCGATTTCATCGCGCCGGCCGGCAAGCGCAACGAGGTGATGTCCTTCGTCAAGTCGGGGCTGAAGGACCTGTCGGTCAGCCGCACCACCTTCAAGTGGGGCATCCCGGTGCCGGGCGACGATGCCCACATCATGTATGTCTGGCTCGACGCGCTGGCGAACTACATCACCGCCGTCGGCTATCCCGACACGAAGGGCGAGTATGCCAAGTACTGGCCGGCCGACCTGCACATGGTCGGCAAGGACATCCTGCGCTTCCACGCGGTCTACTGGCCGGCCTTCCTGATGGCCGCCGGCCTGCAGCCGCCCCGCCGTGTGTTCGCCCATGGCTGGTGGACGATCGAAGGCCAGAAGATGTCGAAGTCTCTCGGCAACGTCATCGCCCCGGACACGCTGGTCAACACCTATGGCCTCGACCAGACCCGCTATTTCCTGCTGCGCGAAGTGCCGTTCGGCAATGACGGCGATTTCTCGCACAAGCAGATGGTCAACCGGATCAACGGCAACCTCGCCAACGATTACGGCAATCTGGTGCAGCGCGTCCTGTCGATGATCGGCAAGAACTGCGGCGCCGCCGTGCCGACGCCGGGCGCCTTCACCGAAGCCGACAACGCCCTGCTGGGCTCGGCCTACGGCATCCTCGACATCGTTCGGGCGGAGATCGGGGCGCAGGCCTTCCACAAGGCGCTGGACGCCATCTGGGCCGTGGTCGGCGACGCCAACCGCTATGTCGACGAACAGGCCCCGTGGGCGCTGAAGAAGACCGACCCGGCGCGCATGGCGACCGTGCTGTATGTGCTGGCCGAGACGATCCGCCATCTCGCCATCCTGACCCAGCCGGTGATGCCGGACGCCTCCGCCCGGATCCTCGACCTGCTGGCGCTGGGTCCGGACGCCCGCGGATTCGGCACGCTGGGGCCGTCGGGGGCGCTGGCCGCCGGCACGCCGCTGCCGACGCCGCAGGGCGTCTTCCCGCGCTACGTCGAAGAACCGAAGGCCTGAGTTCCCCTTATGTTCGTCGACAGCCATTGCCATCTCGACTTTCCCGATTTCGCCGAAGAGCTGGACGCGGTCGTCGACCGCGCCCGGCAGGCCGGCATCGGGCGGATGGTCACGATCTGCACCTACATCAGCCGCTTCGACCGCATCCTGGCGGTGGCGGAGCGCTATGACGACATCCTCTGCTCGGTGGGCGTCCATCCCCATCAGGCGGCGGAGGAGTTCGCCATCACCACCGTGGACAAGCTGGTGGAGCTGTCGCGCCATCCCAAGGTGATCGGGCTGGGCGAGACCGGGCTCGATTACTTCTACGACAAGAGCCCGCGCGACCAGCAGCAGGAGTGCTTCCGCCGGCACATCCGCGCCAGCCTGGAAACCGGCCTGCCGCTGATCATCCACACCCGCGACGCCGACGACGACACCATGCGCATCGTCAAGGAGGAAGCGGCCGGCCAGCCGGTGAAGGGGCTGCTGCACTGCTTCAGCTCCGGCCGGGCGCTGGCGGAGGAAGCGGTGGAGTATGGATTCACCCTGTCGCTGTCGGGGATCGTCACCTTCAAGAAGTCGGAAGACCTGCGCGCCATCGTCAAGGACGTTCCGCTCGACCGCATCCTGGTGGAGACGGACGCGCCCTATCTGGCGCCGATCCCCTTCCGCGGGAAGCGCAACGAGCCGGCCTATGTCGCCCACACCGCCGCCTGCGTGGCCGAGGTGAAGGGCGTGTCGGCGGAAGAGCTGGCGCGCGTCACCACCGACAACTTCTTCCGCCTGTTCGACAAGGCGGCTGCATGACGGTGGACGGCGCATCAACCGGCGCGATGCGCGTGACCGTCCTCGGCTGCGGCGGGTCGCGCGGCGTTCCGGTGATCGCCGGCGTGCCGGGCGGCCAGTGGGGCCGCTGCGATCCCGCCAATCCTAAGAACCGCCGCATGCGCCCCTCGGCGCTGGTGGAGAGCGGCGGGGTCTCGGTTCTGGTCGACACCTCCCCCGACCTGCGGCAGCAGTTGCTGGACAGCGGCTGTGCGCGGCTGGACGCCGTGCTGTGGACCCACCAGCACGCCGACCACTGCCACGGCATCGACGAGCTGCGCGAGATCTGCCGGCAGATGCATGCGCCGATCGATGCCTATGGCTGGGACGAGCATCTGCGCGACATCGAAACGCGCTTCCCCTACTGCTTCGATCCGCTGCCGGAGGGGTATCCCTTCTACCGGCCGGTGCTGAAGACGCACCGCATCGACGGGCCGTTCAGCGTGAAGGGGCTGGAAGTGACGCCGTTCGAGCAGGATCACGGCTATATGCGGACGGTGGGCTACCGGTTCGGCGGCTTCGCCTATTCGACCGACGTGGTGCGGCTGGACGAGCGGGCCTTCGCGGCGCTGGCGGGGGTGGACACCTGGGTGGTCGATTGCGGCCGGATCGAACCGCCCCATCCCGTGCACGCGCATCTGGCGCTGACGCTGGAGTGGATCGAACGGGTGCAGCCGCGGCGGGCCTATCTGACCCACATGGACAACACGATGGACTATGACAGCCTGCGGCTAATCCTGCCGGAGGGGGTCGAGCCGGCGTTCGATGGGATGGTGATCGAGGTGTGAAGGTGGTTGGCTTCGATGCCCTCACCCAAATCCTCCCCCGCTGAGCGCGGGGGAGGATTTGGGTGGGGGGCTAACGCCCCTTACTTCTTCTTCTCAAGCGGCGGGGCCGCGTAGACGAAGCGGTCGAAGCTGTATTCGGCGACGCGGAACCACAGATACTCTTCCTCGCGGAACTTCTTCCACGCGTCGTAGATCTTGCGGAACTTCTCGTTCTTCGCGGCCTCTTCCTCGTAGACTTCGATGGCGGCCTGATAGCAGGCCTGCATCACCTCGTTGGGGAAGGGACGCAGCTGGGTGCCGGCGGCGACCAGGCGCTTCAGCGCGGTCATGTTCTGG
>JBKHVJ010000438.1:0-9718 GCA_046570145.1 Alphaproteobacteria bacterium | reverse complement strand
ATCGACGTGTCGCAAGCATCCCGCCACAGGCGGAAGGCGTGCAACAGATCGCGCTCGGCTTCGGAGGGGCTTTTCATTCCGAGGCCCTCCCGCGAGCGGTCATGCCTTCGACGGCCTGGATCACCTGCCAGAGGAGGCGTTCCCGGCAGTCCAGCGCGTCGGCCTCCGGCTCCGTGCCGTTCAGCACCGCGTCGTAATGTGCGCGGTTCTCGCCGAACTTGGCGAAAAGGTAGCGGAGTTGTGCGGCGACACCCTCCAGCGTCTGCGGGCGCTGGGCCTCCAGCCGGTCGCGGGCTGCATAGGCCGCCTCGTCCACGGCCTTGATCTCGGCTTCGGGTCGGGCCTCGTGGTCCTCCACCTCCTGCATGCGCGTGAGGCGCAGCCATTCCTCGTAGGCGTGAAGGAGACCGACATCGGCGTTGCCGTGCCGGCGGCGATGGATGGACCGCATCACGTTCGCCAACTCTTCGCCGTCCTCCGCCCGGCCCCCACAGGACACGCGCCACGAGGCCACCGCCGCCGCAATGTCTCCGCCGCGGACGGCCACACCGACCAGCGAGCGAAGCGCGCTCTGCTGCTCCTCCGGCAGGGAATGATGGTCAGCGAGGTAGCTGGCGGTTTCGACGTCGCGCAGATCGTTCAGGATCTGGTCCCGATACTGGTCCAGCAGATCGTTCTCCCTGGCAAACTCCAGGGTGGCCGCGTGGAGGTGTCCGCCGGTGGCGATGAACTCCAGCCACTTGATAAAGAGTTCCTGCCGTTCCTGGGTCAGGCGGCCGAAGGTGGAAGATACCCGAGCCTCCTGATCCGCCCGGCCTGGATTGCTGGCGCTGTAAGCGCGGTTCCGGTCGCACTCCGTAGCCATGCGCTCGGCCACACCCACCGGCAGGTCGTAGATGACGCCGGCACGTTCGGGCGCCGGCTCCCACAGGGAGGACGGCAGGGTGATGGAGCGCCCCGAGGGGTCGATGCCTTCCTTCGTCATTGCGACGCGGTGAAGGGAGCCGAAGAACCGCCCCTCTCCGAACGCGCGCACCTCCGCCGGCAGGGGGAGAACGCCGAGCCGGGAAATGTCGCCGACCGCCGCCTGCCAGAGCTTGATGTCGCCCTCGTACATGCAGCCGGAGGTCCAATAGGTGAAGTAGGCGAACCGAGCCAGCGCGCCGAGCGGCGTAGCGGCGACAGCCTTGTCCATCACCTCCTCGGCCTCTTCGCGCTTGGCGACCGCCTCTTCGTATATGGCGAACTTCGCGCGCTTCTCCGGATGCCCCTGGGCGAGCGCGTCGACCTCATCGCTGGTGCGGTCGTAGGTGGCGACGGCTTCGACCCAGGCGATGTAAGCGGCCACCGCCGGATCGGCGGCGTGGTTGCCTTCAGCGCCAGCGAAGGCCCGGCACATGGCGGTCAGGCTGTCGGTGCCAGCGGCGGGGGTGGTGGGGGCGAACGGCGCGCTCATGCGGCACCTCCCGTGGTGGGCCGCTGGTTGACGATCTGCTTGGCAGTGGCGACGAAGCGCGCCAACTCCGCGTCGGAGAGACGCTTCAGGAGCGCGCGGAACTCTTCGCGGCGGCTCATGCCTCACCTCCCAGCACCTTCCGCAGCGAGGCGGGCAGGGGCAGCAGCAGGGCGGCGTCGGTAGCCTCGGCCTCGCGGACCAGGGACACCACCACGGCGTCGCGGGTGTCCAAGTCGTCCAGCGTATCGCCCTCCAGGTCGGTGGCCTGCATCAGCCAGACACGAAGGCGGATCATCATCCCGACCGGCGAGCGGTGCGACGTGGCGGCAATCTCGTCGATGATGGCGTCGCGGCGTTCCCACAGGGCGTCCCGCTCATCGCTGAGCGCGGGGAGGCCGCACCGGACCTCTTCAGCTTCCTGTTGGTCGCGGCGCGCATCCCAGGCCGCAAGGCGGCGTTTGGCCGCGGAACGAACCGGCACAATGTCGGGGTGGTTGGCGTATTTGGAGCGAATGGCGTCCTTCTGCTCGATGCGGTCGAAGAAGCTGGCGAGCGAGGAGGCGGCGCTGAGGTCCGGCACACCGTCCGCCGCGAACAGAGGGCTGTATGCCGCCTCCGCAAGCTCCTTGTTCAGCTTCTCAAGATCGTCACGATGAAAGCGGTTACCCATGCTCTCCGGGATCTGGTGCTCCGTCAGCATGTCGGCGCTCCAGGCCGGGAGCCAGCGGCCATCAACCGGGCGTGCCCATTCCGGCAGATTGGCCCTCGCCCGCTCATAGGAGGCCGAGTTGGCGTCCAGCGCATCCAGCGCGTCCAGCAACTGGTGCCACAGGCCGACCAGCACCCCGTCGGTCTTCAGGTCTGCGGTGGGAAGGCAGTTGCTCGCCACCGTGGTAGCGGACAGCGCAGCGCCGGCCGCAATGGCTCCAAGCACACCGCGGCGTGCGACACCGGGCTTGCGCTCGCCCGGCTGTGTGTTATCGTTTCGGACCTTCATGGTTTGCCTTTCAGGAAGAGACGTGCGGGCGGCTGCAACCGTCCCGCTCAAGCAACGCCCGGCCGCTGCAACGGCTGGGCGTTTTGCTTTCCGGGGTTGGAGGGCGACCGCCGCTTGCGCGGGGCCGGGGCCGGGTAGAGATCCGGCCGCAGTTGGTAGGCTTTCACCTTTCCACCGGTAGCAGCGACCACGGCGAGCACTCGCTTCTGTGGGCACTGCTTCCACTGGTAGACGGCCTCGGTGGTGATCCCGAGAGCGTCGGCGAGCTGCGTCACGCCACCCGCTGCGCTTATTGCCTTACTAAGTGCTTCGTCTTTCATGCAGCCGACGCTAAGCGAAACTTAGTGTTGACGTCAAGCCCTCCACGACTTAGCTTAACTAAGCGTTTCTTAGTGGTGGCTCAAATGACCGTCGGTTCTCGCATCAAGCAACTTCGTGAAAAGCTGGAACTTACCCAAGTTGGGTTTGGGAAGCGCCTTGGTGTTACCGGGCCGTCCGTTGCCCAATGGGAAACAAACCGCACCAAACCGAAGCCTGCGCTGATGCGCGATATTGCAAGGCTTGGTAACGTTTCCTTGCGTTGGCTTATGGACGGCGTGCAAGTCGTTGAAGAATGCGAAGACTTCGCCCCTGAACCCGAAGGCTTTACTTTGATGGAAAGCGGGGGTGACGAAACGCTGGACACAAATTTTTTGATGGAGTGCCAGCGAGCCGTCACCGAACTGTGCCGGGAGTTGGGAATTGCGCCCACCTGGACCATCACGGAGGTGGTCAGGGCCGTTTACACCGACGCCGCCGCCGGTGCGCGCACGGGGAACGAAAAGCTCAAGAACATGGAGGCCGTGCTGCGGGTCTACCGCCGGCACCCGGAACTCCTCAGCGGATCGTGATCGGTACGAACCTCACTAAGCGACGCTAAGCAGTGTTGACGCGACGCTAAGCGTTACTTATCGTCGCCCCCGTGAACGTCATCACGGGAGCGCAAAGTATGGCCCAGACCCCCACTTCGCCGTCCGCCGCCGTCGATCCCGAGGCGGTGGTGCAGGAAACCATCAACGGCCTTATCGGGATATTGGCGCGCAAGCTGGCACGTCGGGACCACGAAGCGGCCCAGGCCAAGGCGCGGGCACAGGCGCAACGGAGTTAGACATGCGGATCGCGATCTACGCTCGATATAGCAGCGAGAACCAGCACGAGCGGAGCATCGACGATCAGATCCGGCTGTGCCGGGAGCACGCCGCCCGACTCGGCGGCTCGGTGGTGGATGTCTACGCCGATTACGCCATCAGTGGCGCGCACCTGAAGTCCCGCCCCAACGCCATGCGGCTGCTGGAGGACGCCCGCGCCGGGCTGTTCGATGCGATCGTAGCGGAAGCCCTGGACCGCCTGTCGCGCGACCAGGAGGATATCGCCGGCATTCACAAGCGCCTGTCGTTCGCTGGCGTCCAGCTTATCACCGTCTCGGAAGGCGCCATCAGCGAGTTGCACGTCGGCCTGAAGGGCACGATGAACGCCCTCTTCCTGCGCGATCTGGCGCAGAAGGTGCGGCGCGGGCAGCAGGGTAGGGCGCTACAGGGGGAAATGGCCGGCGGGCTGTCCTACGGCTACGAGGTCGTGCGCGAGTTCGACGCGAAGGGCGAGCCGATCCGTGGGAAGCGCGTCATCAACGAGGCCCAGGCGGAGGTGGTGCGCCGCATCTTCCGGGAATACGCCGCCGGCCGGGGGCCGCGGTCCATCGTGTCCGACCTGAACCGTGAGGGCATACCGTCGCCGACCGGCAAGGCATGGCTCGCCAGCGCCATCAACGGGAACAAGGCGCGGGGGAACGGTATCCTCTGGAACGCCCTGTATATCGGGAGGCTGGTCTACAACCGGCAGACGTTCGTCAAGGACCCGGAGACAGGAAAGCGCGTCCCGCGCCTGAACCCGCCCGAAAAATGGACGGTGGTGGAGGTGCCGGATCTGCGCATCGTCACGGACGAGGTGTGGCATGCCGTCCAGGCCGTGAAGGAGGAGCACGCCCGGCTTCCTCTGACCGCCCGGCCGCGGGCAAAGCATCTGCTGTCGGGTCTGGTGCGCTGCGCCGTCTGCGGCGGCTCCTATGTGGTGAAGACCCAGGACTATATGGGATGCAGCACGCACCGTGAGTCGGGGGCCGGCGCCTGCTCGAACAACCGCACGGTCAAGATCGAGGCGCTGGAGCAGCGCGTGCTGGCGGGCATCAAGGAGAAGCTGATGTCGCCCGCCTCCATCGCGGAGTTCGTGCGCCTCTACCATGCCGAGCGCCAGCAGCTGGAGGCGGCCAGCCGCCGGAAGCGCACAGAGGCGACCACGCGGCTTGCGGACGTGACCAAGCAGATAGAGCGGATCGTCGACGCCATCGCCGAGGGCTTGGTGACGCCGAAGCTCAAGACGCGGTTGGCCGAGTTGGAGACGGAGCGCGTGCGGCTCGAACGCGACATTGCGCAGTGCGAGCAGGATGACACGGTGGTCACCCTCCATCCGTCGGCCGCGAACGGCTACCGGCAGGAAGTCGAGATCCTGGAGCGGGCGCTGGGCGGGGTGGAGTCGGAGCGCATGGAGGCGATCACGCTGCTGCGCCGGATCGTCGACCGGGTGGAGGTGCGCCCGCTGAACGGGAGGGGGAAGTATGAGCTGCGACTGGTCGGGCTGATCGCAGAAATGCTAAACCTCCCCAGGCGCAAGCCTGGAGAGGTTTTGCAGGGACATATTACTGTCCAGATGGTAGCAGCGGAGGGATTTGAACCCCCGACCAAGGGATTATGATTCCCCTGCTCTACCACTGAGCTACGCTGCCATCGTGTTCGCCGTTCTTGGCGTTTCCGCCGCCGTGGCTACCATCGTGTCCCGTCGTTGCCGCCGGGAGCCGCTATATAGGATAGGGCGACTTGGCCTGTCAACGCGGAATTTTCGGGGGGTGCGTTTTTTTTCGGCCGGCCGGCGGAATACTGCATAACCCCCTGATTCAGGCTGCCGTTTCACCCACCTCGATGCCCTCTGCCACACCTCCGGCGGTGCTGGAAATCCAGCCGCCGCCCAGCACGCGGTCCCCCTGGTAGACGACGCAGGCCTGACCGGGGGCGATGCCGTGCTGGGCCTCCAGCAGTTCGACACGCGCGCTGCCGTCCGGCCCGGCGCGCCATAGGGCGGGGGCCGCCGGCTGGGCGGAACGCAGCTTCACCGACACCTCGATCCCCGCACCGTCGGCGAGATCGGGACCCAGCCAGTTCACGTCGCGCACCATCACCAGCGAGCGGGCGAGGTCGCGGCGCGGGCCGACCACGACGCGGCGGCGGGCGGGCTCCAGGCGGACGACGTAGAGCGCCTCCTCCTCCTGGCCGCGGATGCCGCCGATGCCCAGCCCCTTGCGCTGGCCCACCGTGTAATGGACGACGCCCTTGTGGCGGCCCAGAACGCGGCCGTCGACATGGACGATGTCGCCGGGCTCGACCGAGCCGGGGCGCAGCTTCGCCACCACCTCGGCATAGTTGCCGTTGGGAACGAAGCAGATGTCCTGGCTGTCGGGCTTGGCCGCCACCTCCAACCCGTGGCGCTCGGCCAGCGCGCGGGTTTCCGGCTTGGTCAGGCCGCCCAGGGGAAAGCGCAGGAATTCCAGCTGTTCGCGCGTGGTGGCGAACAGGAAATAGCTCTGGTCCTTGGCGGGATCGACGGCGCGGTGCAGTTCGACGCCCTGCGGACCGGCGATGCGGCGGACGTAATGGCCGGTGGCGAGCGCTTCGGCGCCCAGGTCGCGGGCGGTGTTCAGCAGGTCGCGGAACTTGACGCGCTGGTTGCAGCGCACGCAGGGGATCGGCGTCTCGCCGCGCAGATAGCTGTCGGCGAAATCGTCCATCACGTCCTGGCTGAAGCGGCCTTCGTAATCCAGGACGTAATGCGGGATGCCGATGCGGTCGGCGACCTGACGGGCGTCGTAGATGTCCTGGCCGGCGCAGCAGGCGCCCGGCTTCTGCAAGGCGAGACCGTGATCGTAAAGCTGCAGCGTGATGCCGACGACGTCATAGCCCTCCTCCCGCAGCACGGCGGCGGTGACGGAGGAATCCACCCCGCCGGACATCGCGACGACGACGCGGGTGTCCTGGGGGCGCTTTGAAAGACCGAGGGAGTTCATGGCGCCCTATATGGGGCGGGCAGGCGCCCGGGAAAGTAGGAAATCGGAATGGAGAAGGGCCAGGGAAAAAGACCGCCGGGTGTTGCGTCGCGTGACGCCGTCTCCGGCGGCCGGAACAGGGTTCCCCCGCGCCGTTACTTCATCGCGTTGTTGCTGCCGCCCGGCAGGCGGACGACCAGACCGTCCAGCTCTTCGGTCATGATGATCTGGCAGCCGAGGCGCGAGGTCTTGGTCAGGCCGAAGGCGAGGTCAAGCATGTCCTCCTCGTCCTCCTGCGCTTCCGGCAGGACGTCGAACCACTCCGGCTCGATCACGACATGGCAGGTGGAGCAGGCCAGCGAGCCCTCGCAGGCGCCTTCCAGGTCCAGGCTGTTCTTGTGCGCAATCTCCAGCACGGACAGGCCGAGCGGGGCGTCCACCTCGCGGCGGCTGCCATCGGGCTCGATGAAGGTCATCTTGGGCATGGGGTCCTCGTTCTTCTAAGGTTGCCTAGCAGGTTTTGGTAAGGGCAGGTTTTGGTCAGGGGTTGGGCTGGGTCAAGGGCGTGGCGGCGTCCGGGCGGCACGGCGGTCGCGAACGTCGGCGGCCAGCGCCTCCAGCCTTTCCAGCCGGGCCAGGATGCGGGCGGCGCCATCGGTGGCCGGCGGGCTGTCCGGGCCGGAGGCCGTCTGCGCCTTGCGGAAGGCCGGGGCGAGATACTTGATGCAGGCCTCGATCCGCTGGCTGAGGTCCAGTCCGATGCGGTCCAGTTCCAGCGCGTCGTCGGCGCGGGTCAGCCGGGCGGCCAGGTCGGCGATCTCCTCATCGCCGTTTCCGGCCCCATTCTCGTCCTCCTCGCTCGGGGCCGGCGTGCCGCCCAGCAGGGACAGCAGCGCATGGGCGCGGCGGATGGGATCGCGCAGCACCTCGTAGGCCTCGCGCAGGGCGTCGACCTGGGCGTTTGCGTTGGCCTGCTGGCGCGGGCCGCGGGCGGCGAAGCGTTCCGGGTCCATGGCGCGGGTGAAGCCGGCATGCTGCTTCGACAACTGTTCCAGATCGATGTCGAAGCGCCGCTCCAGTCCCAGCCGGGTGAAGGGGTCGAGCGGCCGCGGCGGCTGTGCCGCACCGCAGGCGTGGCAGAACAGGGCGCGCGGCGCCACCGAGCGGCCGCAGGCGCCGCAGGGCTCCAGATCGCCGGCGATGGCGCCCGAAATTCCGCCGCTGTTGTTGCCGGGCGGGCCGGATTTGGAACGGGTCATGCGCGCAGTCCGTCAAAACGCCGAAAGGGTCGGCCAATAGGTTGGTTTACCCGACATCATGCCTCCGACGCCATCCGGGCCGACATCAGAGCGGCCTTCCGCGGCGTCATACCCAGAAGCCGCATCCGGCGCAATGCGCGAATGCAGGCTTTCCGGACAGGAGACAGATGGTCGCGCAGCCAAGCCGGCGGTCGGAGGCGTCAGGCATCCGCGGGAGCGCTTCGCCGTGCCATCGTGGTCCAGGCCGTGAGGAAGCGGTCCACCGCCTCGTCGTCGCTGGTCCAGCCCAGACTGACGCGGATGGCGCTGGCGGCGGCTCGGTCGTCCTCGCCCATCGCAGCCAGCACATGGGACGGCTTCACCTTGCCGCTGGAACAGGCAGAACCGGCGCTGACCGCCACCCCCGCCAGGTCGAGCGTCATCACCTGGGTCTCGCCCGGCAGGCCGGGCAGCATCAGACAGCTGGTGTTGGCGACGCGCGCCGCATCGGCGCCCATCACGCGGGCGCGCGGCATGGCGGCCAACGCCCCCCGCTCCAGCCGGTCGCGCAGGGCCGCGAGGTCGGCGGCTTCTGCCAGACCGTCCAGCGCCAGACGCGCCGCGGCGCCGAAGCCGACGATGCCCAGCAGATTCTCGGTGCCGGCCCGCTTGCGCCGTTCCTGCCCGCCGCCGCGGATCAGCGCATCGGGTTCCAACCCCTCGGCCAGGATCAGGGCGCCGACGCCGGTCGGGCCGCCCAGCTTGTGCGCCGACAGCGTCATCAGGTCGGCGCCGACGCCGGACAGCGACAGGGGCAGCCGGCCTGCCGCCTGAACCGCATCGCAATGCACCAGCGCGCCATGGGCGTGCGCGATCCTGGACATGTCCGCCACCGGCTGGATCACCCCGGTCTCATTGTTCACCAGCATCAGCGAGACCAGCGCCGGTTCGTCCCCAGCGGTCAGGCGGCTCTCCAGATCCTGCAGGTCGGCGACGCCGTCGCGGGTCACGCCGAAGCGCTCCGCGTCGGGCCTGGCGGCCAGCACCGACTCATGCTCGATGGCGGAGGTCAGCACCCGGCGGCCGGCGAAGCCGCGCAGCGCGAAGTTGTTGGCCTCCGTCCCGCTGCCGGTGAACAGCACCTGTGCCGGCTTGACCCCGGCGAGGGCGGCCACGGCGGCGCGCGCCTCCTCCACCGCGCGTCGGGCGCTGCGGCCGAAGGCATGCACGGAAGACGGGTTGCCGACCAGATCCATCGCCTGACCCATCGCCGCCTTCACCTCCGGCTTCAGCGGGGCGGTGGCGTTGTGGTCGAGATAGACTCCGATCCGCCGGAACGGGTTGACGGGCAGGGTTGTCACTTTTCAGGCGTACTCGCGTCCGGAAATGGTCGTCTTCACTCCGCAGCGGCAACCGCGGCGCTGTCGGCGGCCGGGGCGGGGCGCAGCAGGTTCAGGCCGCTGGTGCCGATGATCCGCCGCTCCACCACGTCGGCCACGGTGACCGAGCTGAGATACATGTGGATCTGGTTGCCCAACTCCTCCCACAGGTCGTGGGTCAGGCAGCGCGAGCGGTTGGTGCGGCAGCCCTGCGGCGTGCCGTTGGCGCAGCGGGTGGTGCGGATCGGCTCGTCCACCGCCAGGATGATGTCGGACACCCGGGTGGCGTCGGCCGGGTGGGCGAGCAGATAGCCGCCGCCGGGGCCGCGCACGCTCTTGACCAGCCCGCCCTTGCGCAGCTTGGCGAACAGCTGCTCCAGGTAGGACAGCGAGATCTCCTGCCGTTCCGCGATGTCCGCCAGCGCGACCGGGCTGCCCTGGCTGGTGGCGGCCAGATCGACCATCGCCATCACGGCATAGCGTCCCTTGGTGCTGAGTCTCATCGCGGCTCTCCTTGTG